>JANLUZ010000153.1:0-3733 GCA_031363755.1 Polaromonas sp. | reverse complement strand
GCGGCAAAGCCGACATGGCCATGGCGGGCGGCCCGGATGCGTCGCAGTTGCCTGCGGCGCTGGCGTCGGTGGTGGGGTGGGTTACAGCCAAGTTGTAGGAGCGTTGAGACCGTGACGGATAAAATTGAAAGATGCAGGTTTTTTGCAGAGAATGGTGATATTCGGGAATAATTTGAAAAACGATTTAAAGTTGAATAAATCAATTAAAAACTGATGTTGCCTTCGTTTTTGACAAATAACCTGATTCCCCAGGAGTTGCCCGCATGAAAAATCTTTCAGATGAACCGTCTGTTGCGCCCTGCGAAAAAGGTGCACTGTTGATTGCTGCTGCAGTGATCGCATTTTTTGGTGTGGTGGCGCTGCTGGCACCGGCCGCACAAGCCTGAGCGTTGGCGCCTGGCAAGGTGCCGTTCACCCGATCAGATCGCACATCGGAGACGACGACGCTGGCTGGCAGCGTTGACGAGGCGGCAGCCGCGCGTGCAAACGGTTCGGCAAACCGGTCGGCGCCGATGTGAAGGTGTGCCCCGGTGGGCTTCGTGCCGTTGGCAATCCAATGGGCGGCGCGCTTTTCTCAGATGCGATTGCCCCGAGCCGCCACAGCATCTGCTACGTTATCAATAGCTGCCCAGGCAGAAAACACCTGGGCTAGAGGCAATTTTTACCATAAATTAGGCTTAAAACAGCCTCTGGCGCCTCAGACGGTTGCCCAAAACACGCCAAACCAGCCTTGTGGGTCTGTCCAGTGCTGCACTTGGCCAAACCCGGCGGCGTGAAGCAGCGCGGTCATGGTGGGGGCGGTGTACTTGTATGAGCTTTCGGTGTGGATGCGCTGCCCGGCAGCAAAACGCCGCGTGTGCCCCGCCCACTGCACGACGACGTCGCTGCGCGCTTCCAGATGCATTTCGATGCGCGACGCGCCCGGGTTGAACAGGGCCACGTGGCGCCACTGCCGCGCGTCGAAATCAGACTGCAACAAGTTGTTGACATGGCGCAGCATGTTTTTGTTGAAGGCGGCGGTCACGCCCAGTGCGTCGTCGTATGCGGCTTCTAGCACAGCCGTGTCCTTGATCAGGTCAATGCCCAGCAACAAGGCTCTGGCGCTGCCCTGCGCCGGGCTGGCGATGCGCTGCAAAAATTGCAGCGCCTGGTTGGGCGAAAAATTGCCCAGGCTGGAGCCAGGGTAGAAAAACACCCGGTCATGCGACTGAACGGCATCGGGCAACACCAGTGTGGTCGAAAAATCCAGGCCCAACCCGAGGATGTTCAGCGTCGGAAAGCTGCCTTGAATCTGCTGCGCTGCGTCTTTTAAAAAATCGGCAGAAATATCCACTGGCACGTACTGCACCGGCTGCAGGTGCGGCATCAGCGCCGCCGCTTTGGCGCAATTGCCCGCGCCCAGGTCGATCAAGCAGGGCGCGTGAAGGCCCGCGCTTTGAAGCGCCGAAGCCAGCGGCTGGGCGATGGTTTCAAAAATGCGGCCCTCCGTACGGGTGGGGTAGTACTCGTCGAGCGCGGTGATGGCCTCGAAGAGTTTGGAGCCCAACGCGTCGTAGAAAAACTTCGGCGAAATGCTGGCCTCAGGGTGCAGCAGGCTGGCGGTCAATTCGTCGGCTGCACTGGGTTGACCGTCCGTCTGGGTCAGATTGATGAAGCGCGGCGTCAGGGCGGTTAAGGGGGTGGGTGCGTTCACAGGGGTGTGTCCATGGGGCAAAAAGGGTAAGGTGATCGTCTAATAAATCGGCAGCCAGCCGTGTCAGCCTAAACCGACATCCAGCGACGGCAGGCATGGCTGAGCGCGTCGACCAGCGCCACCAGCAGCAGCATCACGATCAAAATGCTGCCGGTCTCGCCCATCTGGAACAAGCCCATGTGAAAGGCCAGCATCTGCCCCAGGCCGCCAGCGCCCACCACGCCCAGCACGGCTGCGGCGCGGATGTTGTTTTCCCAGCGGTATAAGGTGTAGCTGATGAGTTGAGGCAGCACCTGCGGCAGCGTGGCGTAAAGAAATACACGGCCTTCAGGCACGCCGCGCACGCGCAGTGTGTCGCCAGGGCCTGTCGGCGCGTTTTCAATGGCCTCAGCAAACAACCGGCCCAGCACACCTGCCGTGTGCAGCGCCAGGGCCAGCGTGCCGGCAAACGGCCCCAGGCCTGCGGCAATCAGCAGCAGCGTGGCCCAGATCAGCTCAGGAATGCTGCGCAGTGCGTTCAGCACCAGGCGGGCCAGGGCTCGCCATCGGGCCGGATCGCCGTCAAAGGTCTTGCTGGCGGGCAGCGCCAGCGCCAGGCCAAGCACCACCGCCACAAGTGTGCCCACGGCTGACATGGCCAGCGTTTCCAGCGCCGCCATCAGCAGCTTGGCGATAAACGCCGGGCTGGTTTCCAGCTGCGTCAGCTCGGCTAGAAAGCGGCCCATTTTGCGAAATGCGTCCACCGACAAAAACTTCGCCCACTGCAGGTCGAGCGACCAGAAACTCAAGCCAATGAGCAGCAGCACGCCCAGTACAAACCAGCAGGCGCTGCAGCGCGCACTGAACAGCGGTGGCGGCAAGCGGCGCGGCGACCGCTGGCGAGCCGTGTTAGCCAGCGTTTTCATGTCAGGTACCGCCGCAGCCCGGCACTGATGCGGTCAGCCAGCCCCACCAGCGCCATGAACACCAACAGCATGGTGGCCACCTCGGCGCCGTTGAACATCTTCATCGACGCGTCCATCATCTGGCCCAGCCCGCCTGCGCCCACAAAGCCCAGCACGGCGGACGAACGGATGGCGCATTCCCAGCGGTACAGCGTGTAGCTGGTCAGCTCGGCCGCGTTTTGCGGCAGTAGCGCGTACAAAAACGTTTGCAGCCGGCCCGAGCCGTTGCGCAGCAGGCTGGCGGCGGGATGCGCGTCGCCGCTTTCCAGAATTTCGGCATACACCTTGCCGAGCATGCCGGCAAAGGTCAGCGCAATGGCCAGCACGCCAGCCGTTGGTCCCAGGCCCACCACCCGCACAAACACCAGTGCCCAGATCAGCTCGGGCACGCTGCGCAGCACCATCATGAACCAGCGCACCACCTGACGAACCACGGCAGGCAGCGGTGCCATGCGCCCGGTCAGGGCTGAGACGGACAGCACCCGGCTGGAGACCAGCGCCATCGGAATCGCCAGCAGCAGCGCCAGCGTGAGCCCGGCGGTGGCAATGGCCACCGTGCGCCAGGTTTGAAGCGCCACCATCCACAGGAATTCGCCGTCCATTCGGGGCGGCACAAAGTCTGCGACAAATCGCAGCGCGGGTTTGAGGGCGCCGCCCTCCCACAGCAGCCAGGGCTTGAACTCGGTCAGCACCCCCAGCGGCCACAGCGCAGCCCCACAGGCCAGCGCCCAGAACACGCGCTGGCGTGCTGCCGGGTCGCGCCTTGCCACCGCGGGCATCACAGGCAAGGCTGGCATCGCGATAACATCGTGTTCAACGGCATGGCATGGCCACGCTCCGGCCCACGGGCGGCGCGTCAGCGACAAAGAGAGCGGCGCCGGTCAACTCGTGCAGGTGCTGGTCATACAGATGATGCAAGCGCTCCGGGGTGACCGCTGCAGCGGGCAGGTCGAAGGCCAGCGCGCCGCCGCGCAGGCCAATGATGCGGGGAAAGTGCTGCAGCGCCATCTCGACATGGTGCAGCGTGGTCACCAGCGTGGCACCGCGCGCTGTGGCCGCCCGGCTCAGGGACTCGATGGCTTGCTGCGCCCGGCTG
>JANLUZ010000048.1:0-4966 GCA_031363755.1 Polaromonas sp. | reverse complement strand
GAACCGCGAATTGATCGACGCGGAGGCCGGCCTGCTGCACCTGCTGGCCCCGCCGTTGGAAAAGTCCGCCAACAACCCCGGCTACATCCAGGCCTACCCGCCCGGCGTGCGTGAAAACGGCGGCCAATATTCCCACGCCGGGGTGTGGGCGCTGATGGCGCAGGCGCAAACTAGCGACGCCGAGGCGGCCTGGCATAGCTTTGAAGCGCTTAGCCCCGCCCACCGCAGCGCCCACCCCACACGCGGCCCGGTCTATGAGCTGGAACCGTATGTCATGGCCGGTGACGTGTACGGCAGCCCGCCCTATGTGGGCCGCGGTGGTTGGAGCTGGTACACCGGCTCAGCTGCATGGCTGTACCGCGCTGCATTGGAAAGCCTGTTGGGCCTCAGTGTGAAACAAGGCCAGCTCTCGTTGCGCCCCTGCGTGCCTGCGCACTGGCCGTCGTTTGAGGTGACGTTGCGTTTGGCAGAGGCGGGTGGCCAGGTTGTCACGGTGCGTTGGCAGCGGGCTGATGTGGCCGCCGGGTGGGGTGGCGATGCAGTTCAGTACGATTGCAAGCTCTCGCCAGGCGAGCCGGTGGCGCTGGCCACGCTGCCCCAGAACGCACGGGTGTTGGTGCAAGCCGTCTCGCCGCACTAAGTCACCCGTAAGCCCTATTTTTTCAGGAGCACTCCAGGCAGTAAAAACCTGGGCCGGCAGTGGTTTTGGCCTAAAAATAGCGCTTTTGAAGGCTTTTTGCGGCTCCTCAGCGCTTTCTGCCGCATCATCCTCACCCATGCATCCCACGACCCCGTTTTCGCCACCTCGCGTTCAGGCCATCGACCTGCACTTTGCTTACCCCGGCACGCCTGAACGGGCGCTGTTCACTGCCCTGTCAGCGCAGCTGTTGCCAGGCGTCACGCTGGTCAGTGGCGGCGATGGGAGTGGCAAGACAACGCTTCTTCGGCTGCTGGCGGGCGAATTGCAGCCCACCGCCGGGCGTGTGCAGTACCTGGGCGCCGCCTTTGAAAACAGCGCCCGGGCCTCATCGGTGTTCTGGGCAGACCCACGCTCGGACTCGCTTGACGCGCTTACCGTGTCCGACTACCTGGCGGAGCAACGCCGAAAGTTCAGCGGGCACGCCACGTTCAGCGACGGCGTGCTGGCCGAGATGGTCGGCGGATTGGGCTTGGGCGGGCACTTGCACAAGCCGTTTTTCATGCTCTCGACCGGCTCCCGGCGCAAGGTGTTCCTGGCCGCAGCGCTGGCCAGTGGCGCGGCGCTGACGCTGCTGGACGAGCCGTTTGCTGCGCTGGACGCGCCGTCGATTCGCTGCATACTCGGCGCCCTGCGCCAGGCGGCAGCTGACACGGCGCGGATGTGCGTGATCGCCGACTACGCCGCGCCCGACGGCGTGCCGCTGTCAGGGGTGATTGACCTGGGTGACTAGTGGGCTGGACGGCGGGTTGGACCGATAGCGCAGCTGATGTGCGACAAACCCGTCAAACGCCGACAGCAACGCGTCGAATTTCTCGGGTGCGCCTTCAAGCTGGGCGAGTGCAGCGCACACCGCTTCGAGTGTGGAACGCTGTTCAGGCCGGTGGGCTTTGCGCACGATGTAGCGGGACGGCGCTGACGGTTGCAGCGACAGGAGCGGCAAGCGCTGCAGCGCCGAGTTGCGCTGCAGCATGGTGCGGCTTTGGCGCCACGTGCCGTCCAGCACCACCAAGCAGATGCGCCGCCCGCTGGTCGCGTCAAGTAAGGCGGCCTGCCGGGGTTCACCCGGCTGCGCCGTGGTGGCTGCATCCGATGGATCAGCAGGGTAGAGAAGCACAGGCTGGCAACAAGCGTTGCCGTGTTCATCACTTGCGTCCGACATGGCGCGCCCTAGCACCGCCTCGTCAAACACCTCGCCCGTGATCAGGTGGCTGCCTGGCAGGCTCAGGTGCAGCAGGCGCGCGCTGCCTTTCGGGTTGTTCACCTCCATCGGGTGTTGAAGCATCAGCACGCGGGTGCGCACGTCAACTGGGCGAACCCATTGGCAGATACAGGCGTCGTGGTGTTCGCTTTGTGGCCGTAGGCAGCATGAGCAAATCGACCGGCGCGCGGTCCCTGCGGTCACGTCAGGGGCAACTTCAGCACCGGCGGCGTCGCTCACCTCAAGGCCATCAGGTGTCCCAGTCCCCGCCGCCGCCTGCGTCGGCACTGAAACTGTCAGACGAGCCCGCGTCATCCCACGAGCTGCCAGCCGCATCGTTAAAGCCGAAATTCTGGCCGCCCATGTCGCGGTTCACGCCGCCATCACGGTCGCTACCCATCGGATTGCCTGCTTCACCGGCCAGGCTGCCCGGGCTGGCATTGCCACCGTTTGCGTTACCGCCAGCAGCCCTGTCGCCATGGCCCGCCGTGTCGTTGCCGGAAAAGCTGCGGCCAATGGCCTGTGCGGCCATCACGCCGGCGCCCACCGCCAGGCCTGTGGCCAAGCCACCAGCCACGCGCCCCCCCATGCCGGACATCATGCCGCCTGCGGGTGGCTGGCCGGGCTGGCCATACCCCGCTTGACCATATCCGGCCTGCGCGGGTTGGGCGTAGTTCTGACCATACGGCGATGGTGATGTTGCGCCGCCGTTGCCAAAGCTCTGCGGGCCACTCAGACCGCTGGCCGCACCGCCTGCTGCCGCCGACGTGGCCCCGAAGTTCTGGTCAGGCACCGCATTGCGAAAGGTGGCCCCCGATGCCCCAGGCGCAGGCGTCGCCTTCTTCCTGAGCCCGAAATAAATGGCGGCGGCCACCGCCGCACCGCCTAAAGCCAGGCCGAGGCCCGAGGGGAACGACGAACCCGACGGCGTCGGCGCATTCAAGGCCGTGGCTGATTCCCTGCGGGTTTGCGGTGCGTTCAAGGCCTTGATGCCCCCGGTAGCAGCGGCTGGCCGGGCTTCGAGCTGTTGGCGCAGCGACTGCACCGCCTCAGGCTTCACGAACGGCAAGCCCGGCGCGAGTCTTTCTGCTTCAGTTAAAGCTTCGCGCGCACGCGGCAGATTGCCCTGGCGTGAAAACAACTCGGCCTGCAGGAAATGCGCCTTGGCGCTGGTCGGATGCGCCACCAGCACCTGCTGGACCATGGCTTGGGCTTCTGGTAATTTTCCTGCTGCCGCCGTGTCGTAAATTTGCTTTGTGGTGGGTTCGGCCTGCGCCAGCGCCGGGCTGCTCATACCCGCACCCAACACCCCCACGGCGGTGACCACAACAGCCGCAAGCGCCAAGCCGCGCGCGGCTCGCCGGATACGAGTGGACGCCGACGTCCCAAAAAACGAGAAAGAGTCGAGAAGAGTCATGGTTATGAACTTTCAAATAAACAAACAGGCCCCAATGATTTTGTGCTGCCAGAGGCGAAAAACAAGGGGGCAGCGACACCTGCATGATGCTACTGAATCAATAGCTGATCAGGCAATAAATACATGGGCTAGAGGTTGATTTGATGCTATTTTTAGCCCCACAAACTCCAATGGTGGCCCGTGGCACTGCGCGTTCGCCCTAGGCACACACAGCCAATTTGCTGCCTACGATCCATGCAGCAACCACGCCGTTGACACCACGACATTCACAAAAAGAGGCACTTTCATGCGCACCCTACCTTTCCCCCCACGTCGCCACGCCTTGCTGTGCCTGGCCATGCTGGCAACAGCCGTCGTCTGGGCCACGGGCTGCGCGGCCACCGCACCACCCACGGGCAAACGCGAGCTGATGATCGTCGCCAACGACGAAAAGCAGTCGTGGGACGCCGCTGGCAAGCTGCTGCTGGCGCCCGCGGGCAAAGACACGCTGTCGATTCTGGATATCGGCACCGACCCACTCGCCCCCAGAATCATCGCCAACCTGCTGCTTCCCAACACCATTGCCGGCCCGCCCGTCAACCTGGCCATCACGCCCGACGAAACGCTGGCCCTTCTGGCCAATTCGCTCAATGTCGTCAGCGAAAACGGCGTGCTCAAGCAGGTACCCGACAACCGCCTGTTTGTGATTGATCTGACCACCAGCCCACCCGCGCTGATCGACACGGTGCTGGTCGGCAGGCAGCCGTCGGGCCTGTCAATCAACCGTGCAGGCAACCTGGCGCTGATTGCCAACCGGGCCGACAACTCGGTCTCGGTGTTGCGCATCACGGGCAAAAAGGTCGAGCTGATCGACACCGTGGCCATGGGCGAGTCGGTGGCGCATGTGCGCTTCACGCCCGACGGCAAACGCGCCGTGGCGGCCAAGTTCCCCAATCACAAAATTGCCTTTCTCGACGTGGCGGGTGAAAAAGTCACCTACAACAAGACTGACGTGGCCGCCGGTCTGTGGCCGTACAACGTCGACGTGACCCCCGACGGCAAACTCGCTTTGAGCGCCGACAACGGCAACTCTGGCGCGTCCGACGGCAACATCGACACCGTCAGCGTGATCGACCTCGAAGCCAGCCCGCCGCGGGTGATTGACAAGGTGGTGGTTGGCGACGGCCCGGAAGGCCTGGCCATCAGCCCCACTGGCAAGATGGCGGTGGCCGTGCTGCTGCGCGGCAGCAATTCATCGACCAGCTCGCACTTCTACAACCGCAACGGCTCTGTCGTGGCTTTGAAGATCGACGGCAAAAAAGTCACCCGCAGCAATGAGGTGGAGGTGCGCGGCCTGCCCGAAGGCGCCGTGTTCAGCCAGGACGGCCGCTTCCTCTATGTCGGCAACTTCATCGACCAGGACATCACCATCTTGCGGGTCGAGGGCGACCAGCTGGTCGACACCGGCAAGTCGGTGCAGTTGCCGGGTCACCCGGCGGCGATGCGGGGAAAGATGACGCATTGAGTGACGCTCTGATTGGCGCAACCAGCAGCGCGCCAGTGGGCGGACGACGCACGGGCTTGTCACGTCTGTCGCTACTGATAACGTAGCATCAAAGGCAGTAAATACCTAGGCTAGCGGACTATTCAACGTAAAAATAACGCTAAATCG
>JANLUZ010000132.1:0-6081 GCA_031363755.1 Polaromonas sp. | reverse complement strand
CAAGAAGAAGAAAGCAAACAAAATTAAAATTGAAATTTATATCTTTATAATATCACCTCCCCCGTCGTGCTGATGGATGAACCCCTGGCCGCACTCGATCAGAATGCGGTTGCCGTCCTCCGAACCTGCCTGGCCGAGGCGACCGTGCAAACAACCCAAACGTGGATCGTGACCAGCCACGAGCCATTGGGCGACGCTGAGTTTGCCGCGCATCGGCTAGCGCTTGCCGCACCAGGGTAGTGGCTACTGCGCATTTTGAGGGGTGTTTTTGGGGGTATTTTTGGTACTGAATCGGTCGTATGTCCAGGTAACACATGCCTGGAGTGCTATGTAAAAAGTAGCGTTTCTGTGTGGCGTTCGAGATTTTTTCCTGGACACTTTCTGGCCAGAAATGACTCAAAGTAGCCAGAGGTAGCAGGTCAGTCGTCATTTTTGGAATTAATTATTGTTTAACAAAAATTAATTATTTTAAATAAATGATTTAAGCCATAATCTGACCACTAATTTTACGGAGTCCCTGCCCATGCCCGCTGACGTTGAATACTTTCACCGTATGAACCGCATTCAGCGCCGCAGCCGGAGCTTGTCGTTGGTGTGCGCGCTCTTGGTTTTTACATTGCCAGATGCTTTGGCGTTGTATTGGGGGTGGGCTGACGCGTCCACACTGGCAGTGGCGGCAGGCTTGGCGGCACAAGCCATTGCCCAGCCTTTGCTGGCGTGGCAGCGTGTGATGGGTTTCGCGGTCACGGCGGTGCCTGTGGGCATGGTGATGCTGGCGCTGTGGCAGGCGCGGCAGTGCTTTGAGGAGTTTGCCCGCGGTGAGCTGTTCACGGGCCGGGCGGTGCGTGGTTTGCAGCGCTTTTCGCTGTGGGTCGTGGCGTCGGCAGGCACAGGCGTGTTGGCGCAAATGGCTTGCTCGGCGCTGCTGACCTGGGGCAACGCGCCGGGCACCCGCCAGCTGACCTTGAGTTTGACAGCAGATGTGCTTTTCACGCTGCTGTTTGCGGCGATGGTGGGCGTGATGGCAGCGGTCATCGCGCAGGCGCAGGCATTGGCCGAAGATAACGCTGGCTTTGTCTGATGGGGGTGCAGGGCAGCCCTATCGGCATCGTGGTGGAACTCGACGTCATGCTGGCGCGGCGCAAGGTGCGCTCGAAGGCGCTGGCCGAGCACATTGGCATCACCGAAGCGAATTTGTCGCTGCTCAAGCAGGGCAAGGTCAAAGGGGTGCGCTTTGAGACGCTGCAAAAAATCTGTGAATTTCTCGACTGCCAGCC
This sequence comes from Polaromonas sp., assembly GCA_031363755.1. Lineage (GTDB taxonomy): Bacteria > Pseudomonadota > Gammaproteobacteria > Burkholderiales > Burkholderiaceae_C > Polaromonas. Next base: position 4,804 of record JANLUZ010000132.1, on the reverse strand, counting down.
CGGCGACCTGCTGGTGTACCGGCCCGATGCGGCGCGCACTGACCCGCTACCACCATGACCTGGCAATCGAGGGGATGGGTGGCGCTGGCCACGGTGTTGGGCCATACGCTGCTGGTCTGGGGGTTGTCCGTTCTGTGGGGCAAATTCGCCCGGCCGCGTTGGGTGCTGGCAGAACGCACGTCCATGACGGTCGTGTTGCTGCCACCGCTGGCCTTGACGTCTCGCGCACCCGTGCCGCCGCTTGCCAACAAAGCCGCCGCCCATCCAGTGTCGGCTCACGCCAACAGCCCCAAGCCAAAGCCTTCTGCGGTGGGCGTTCCGGCGGCGCAAGGCCTGGTGTCAACAACGCCTGACGTGACCTCGCCAGCGCCCGTCTCCCAATCGTCGCTAAACCTTAGTTTGCGTGAGGCTCTGAACAACGCGCCGGTTCAGCGCGCGCCTGACAACCTGGGCCGACTGCTGGACGCCCGGCGCCCGCGCGCAGGCCCGTCGGCCGTGGAACGCGCGTTTGCCTCCCTGTCGGCCGAAGACGGCGCCTTGCTGTCGGACACCGTCATGCCGGACGGCTCGCGGCTGGTGAAGTTTTCGGGTGGCACCTGCATGCGCCTTCCCAACCTGGCGGCAGGCGGTTTTGACCGCAGCGTCAAGCCGTTGCCCTACCCGTGTTGACCGGCTGTTCACCACTTTTTTAGCCGCAGCAACGCCCTTGACCTCGAAATCTGGAAAATTCCCAACCAAATCGGCAGATAGCCCAGGTAAACACTGCCTGAGCAGCTATTAAAAACATAGTGTTGAGTCGCGTTTGCTGCTTGGCGTGCGGCGATAATCGGCGCCATGTCTTCCACCCCCAAAGTTCTTTTCGGCTTCCACGCGGTTGGCGTGCGCATCAAAACCGCACCAGCCTCTGTTTTTGAAGTGTTTTTTGATGTTTCGCGCCGCGATGCGCGTATGCGCCAGTTCACGGACCGGGCGCGTGAAGCGGGCGTTCGGCTGATCGAGTCTGACGGCCTGCGGCTGGCCAAGATGTGCGGCAGCCATGGGCACCAGGGCGTGGTGGCGCGGGTTGATGCGCTGGCGCTGGTCAAGTCACTCGACGAGTTGCTGGAGCAACTCGAAGCTGACGGCGTGGCCCAACCCCTGCTGCTGGTGCTGGACGGTGTGACCGACCCGCACAACCTGGGTGCCTGCCTGCGCGTGGCCGATGGGGCAGGGGCGCACGCTGTGATTGCCCCCAAAGACCACGCCGCCGGCATCAGCGCCATCGTCTCCAAAGTGGCGAGCGGCGCGGCAGAAACGATGCCTTATTTCATGGTGACCAACCTGGCCCGCACGCTGGGTGAGTTGAAGGAGCGAAACATCTGGTGCATCGGCACCAGCGACGACGCTGAAAAAACCATCTACGACGTGGACCTCAAGGGCCCGGTGGCGCTGGTTCTCGGCGCCGAAGGCGAGGGCATGCGCCAGCTGACCCGCAAGACGTGTGATGAACTCGTCAGCATTCCGATGCACGGCGCGGTCGAAAGCCTGAACGTGTCGGTGGCCAGCGGCGTTTGCCTGTACGAGGCGCTGCGCCAGCGGCGTTGAGACACACCACAACGACCGCCTGGTACTGGGTTAAATCAGCCCATACCCGCCCAGCAAGGCCCCCAGCGCTAACAGCCACAGCAAATGTAAGCGGGTGCGCCACACCACCACGGCCACCCCGGCGGTCAGTACCCACAACGGCGCGTTGTCCGTCCAGCGGCTGCCTTGGGTGCTTGCCGCAGTGCCGCTGCTGGCCGCCAAAATCCAGCTGGTGGCCAACAGCAGCGCTACCACCACCGGTGCCATGCCTTGATTGAAAGCCCGCACCGCGCGAAGCTGGCGGTTGCGCTGGCCCCACTGCGCGGCCGCATACGTCAGTGTGGTGCTGGGAATCAAAATGCCCAGCATGGTCACAAACACGCCCAGCAGGCCTGTCAGCGGCCCACCCGCGTTCACACCGACATTCCAGCCCAACAGCGCGATGAACAGCACATTGGGCCCCGGCGCTGACTGCGCAATCGCCAACGACGTTGTGAACTGCGCGTCGCTCAGCCAGTGCTGCTGAACCACCAGAAACCGGTGCATGTCGGGCGCGGTGGTGATGGCGCCGCCAATCGACAGCAACGACAACGACAGGTAGTGCAGAAACAGCGTGATCCAGTCTTGCAGGCTCAGCACCAGCGCACCCAGTGGCGGCACCTCGTTCATGGCGGCAGCCTGCGGTAAGCCATCATCCCAGCCACGCCGCCCAGGCCCAACAGCACATACACCAGCGGCCAGCGCAGCACCGCAATCGCCACAAAGCACAGCACACCCAGCACGGCGCACACCCGCAAGCCCAGAACATTGCCCGTCAATGCGCCCGCCAGCTTCAAGCCGGTGGCGGTAATCAGCCCGGCCGAGACCGCCCCTATGCCGCGCAAGGCGCCAGCCACGCCTGGGTGGGCGGCGTAGTGGGCATACAGCAGGGCCAGCAGCAACACCATCACCAGGGGCACACACAGCATGCCCGCCAGTGCGGCCAACGCACCCTTCAAGCCAAAGTAGCGACTGCCCACCATCAGCGACAGATTCACCACATTCGGGCCGGGCATGATTTGCGCCACTGCCCAGTCGTCAATGAACTCATCGCGCGTCAGCCAGCGCTTGCGCTCGACCAGTTCGCGTTGGACAACCGCCAGCACACCGCCGAAGCCTTGCAGTGCCAGCCAGGTGAAAGACAAAAAAAGATCGGTGGGTGAGGTGGGCTGCGGGTGCGCCCCAGCGTGCGGCGGGGCAGGGGTTTCGTCGGGTGGCGCGCGCATCGGCTGATTATGGCTTTTCAATCACCTCATCACGCCGCGCACTGCTGCGGGTTGTGCCGTCAGCGCGGTGGCAACCGGGTACTGGTAAAAACCTTCAAAAACTCTACGACGGGTCTTTGCCGCGGGTTTTGGAGACGGCGCTAAAGATGCCGATGCCAAGAACAATCAACGCGCCGATGCCGATGTACAGATGCGGCACCCCCGCCACCACCGCAGCCCAGACCACACCGCCAAGAAAAATTAAAAAACCCACCATGTAAAGCGCAAACGACATTGTGATCACTCCAAAAAAACAGATAGCGCCACAGTAAGGGCTCAAGCCCGTTTCCTCCATCAGACGAGGGCGGCGCCTGTTGTCGGCTGTGGCTGACGACGGCGGTGAGGGGGCAGTGCAAATGGTCTCAAGGCCTTGAATAATGGCGTAAAAATGCCAACTCTGCTCCACAAGCATTTCCACAAGGCCCTGTATGACGACCATTCTAAAGATCGATTTTGTGTCCGACGTTTCCTGCCCCTGGTGTGTGGTCGGCCTGCGCGCGCTTGACCAGGCGCTGGCGCGCGTCCAGGGCGACATTCACGCCGACATCCATTTCCAGCCGTTTGAACTGAACCCCGCGATGCCACCGGAAGGCCAGGACATCACCGAACACATCACCGAGAAGTACGGCATCTCTGCGGCCCAGGCTGACGCTAATCGGGAAAACATTCGCCAGCGCGGGGCCGATGTAGGCTTTGTGTTCAGCGGCACCAACGTGGCAGGCGGTGGCCGCAGCCGTATCTACAACACCTTTGACGCGCACCGTCTGCTGCACTGGGCCGGCTTGGTGGACTTGGCCACGCAAAAGGCGCTGAAAGAAGCGCTGTTCACGGCTTATTTCACCGATGGCCACAGCCCGGGCTCACACGAGGTTTTGTTGCGGCTGGCGGTCGATGTCGGCCTGGACGAGGCGCGCGCACGCGAGATTTTGGCCTCTGACACTTACGCCGCCGACGTGCGCGAGCGCGAGCAGTTCTACACGTCCCAGGGCATTCGTTCGGTGCCCGCCATCATCATCAACGACAAGCATTTGATTTCAGGCGGGCAGCCGGTTGAGGTGTTCGAGAACGCGCTGCGGCAGATTGCGGCGGGCGGTTGAGTCAACAGGGCGTTGAGCAGCCGCGGCTGCTGTCGCCTGGTCTTGGTGACTTACCGGGTTTGTCCTACGCGTTGGCCGCAGGGGCCACGCTGACAATGAAGTTTCAAATTTTTTCACCCGTCCTTTATCGGAGTTTTTTTATGTCCTCACGCCTTGCCACTTTCACGATTGCATCCTTGACGCTGGTGGCCGCTGCGGCCATTACCGGCTGCGGCACCATGAACACCCCGTCGAACATGGTGGCGTTTTCCACCGCCCTGAGTGGCGCCAATGAGGTGCCCGCCAAAACCACGGCCGGCACCGGCAACGTCGACGCCGTGTTGAACAAAGACACCAACTTGCTCAAGTGGAAAGTGAACTACAGCGGCTTGTCGGGCCCCGCCACGATGGCGCACTTCCATGGCCCCGCAGCGGTGGGCGCCAATGCCGGCGTGGCGTTAGGCTGGGCCAGCGCAGCCAGCGGCTCCGAGGGCAGCGCCACCCTGACACCCGCGCAAGCCGCCGACCTGATGGCCGGCCGCTGGTACGCCAATGTGCACACCGCCGCCAACCCCGGCGGCGAAGTACGCGGCCAGATGACCGTTCGCAACTGAGGCGTCGCGCACAGTTACTGCATGGTGATCAGTGGTTCAGCTGATATTGCTGACCCTTGTAGATGACGATTGAGGTGTTGCGTTTTATTTTTTCAAGACGCAATTCGTTTGTGATTTGCTCGCCCTCGCGAAAGACCTGGCCGTTCACGATCAACATGCGGTAGGCCGGGCTTTCGGAATAGGTGGCGCCGCTCACCACCAGCTTGGGCGCAGTGTCTGGCAGTGGCAAAAGCGCCGTGGCGGGCTC
>JANLUZ010000021.1:0-20849 GCA_031363755.1 Polaromonas sp. | reverse complement strand
GTTTACCAGGCAAGTTTTGATTCCGCTACTTGGACGGGTGATGTTCTAGCTTTTCCAATCGCAGTTGCAAGCGGTAGTGCCAGTGTCGGCAAAACGGAGACTTGGAAGGCCTCGACAAAACTGGATGCAATGACATCTCCGGCCACTACTCGCAAAATTTTTGTCGGACGCGCTGGGCAGTCATTGGCGCCAACAGCAACTAGCTTCACGTGGGCAACGATTGATCAATCGTTAAAAGACAACTTGGCTAAAGTAACGCCAATATCTGCCCCGGATGCGTCCGCGCAGGATCGACTCCAGTATCTTCGTGGTGATACAACGCTTTCTCAATTTCGAAGCCGAAAATCACTTTTGGGCGATATCGTGAATTCAGGAGTCGTTTACTCAGGTGCACCAGTGGCACCACTTCGGGCAACCCCGGGTTTTGCAGCATTTCGTACCTTGTATGCGGCTCGCAAGCCAGCTGTCTTTGCTGGGTCAAACGACGGCATGCTGCATGCTTTTGATGCAGCAACTGGGGACGAGCTTTTCGGCTACATCCCAAGTTCGATGGGTCCCAAGCTTGCCGCGCTGACTGCGCAAAACTACAATAACAATCATCAGCTTTACGTTGATGCAACACCTGTAGTAGGCGAAGCCAAAGTGGGCGCCAACGACACTGCAGCGGACTGGAAGACAGTACTTGTCTCAGGAATGGGCGGCGGAGCAACCGGCGTTTTCGCACTCAACGTCAGCGACCCGGCCAACTTCAGTGCCGAAAACGCGATGTGGGAGTTCACACGCTCGGACGATATTGATATGGGCTTTGTCGTTGGAACGCCAAGAATTATCACTCTCCGAACCAGTGCGCAGAATGCTACGACGCCGACGTTTCGCTCATTTGTGGCGGTTGCCAGCGGTGTCAACAACTACGTCGTAGAAAATGGCTTGTCGGGTGGTTCCGGCAACCCAGTGCTGTTTCTTCTTGCACTGGATAAACAGGCGGGGACCGCTTGGGCACCGTCGGTGAATTATTACAAGATCACGCTGCCAGTTGATGCGACCGTGAGTGCTACAAACCCAACAGGTTTGATTAACTTTAAGCCGGCTTTGGGTTTTAATGGAGTCACAGAGCATATTTATATGGGTGATTTGCATGGGAATCTTTGGAAGCTTAATTTTATGAGTGGAAACATTAGAAGCCCTGCAGACTGGACGATGGGTAAGCTCAGTAGTTTTGATCGAAGTCCCAATGCGACGCCGATCCCCTATCCGCTTTACATTGCAAAAACGGCATCGGGTACCGTGCAACCAATTACCATGGCACCGCTGTTGGCCGCTGGACCTATCGACGCTGGCGTGTCAACAACCATCGTGGGTATTGGCACAGGCAAGTATTTGGAATCTGGCGACAAGACGTCTACACTTCAGCAATCTTTTTACGCTGTTTACGACAACGGGTCATCGACATCGGATGGAGGAGGAGCTATCAACGGCGCAATCAGCAGTCGAAATCGGCTTCAACAAGGTACTGCTAATGCCACTACATTGGCGGTAACCGTAGGTGCATTTAGATTCGGGCGGGCAACGGCCGATACTCCAGCTGGTACACCACCACTGCGCTCTGGTTGGTATTTTGACTTCCCAGTTTCAGGCGAGAGAATGATCACCAACGGGTCCATTCTTGGCGACAAGTTTTTATTGTCGAGTCTTATCCCGGCTTCCTCAGGAGCTACAGGTTCATGTACAGCCGCTGGTGGGGGAGGCAATTCTTACGAGCTAAACATCGATACCGGTAACGGTAGCTTTGAAAAGTCTACAGTTGGTTTGCTTGGGGAAACGTTGCTGGTGAAGGTTTCTGAAGTGAATCAGACGTCTGACAGTACTGGCAAAGGCATTAAAATCACCTCCTACCAAAAAATACGGATTGGCTCCACCGGCTCTTCCATCGCGCCGACCAACTTGGTTGAAAACGTCCCTAACCGACGGCTGACCTGGCGCCAGATCAATAACTATCAGGACCTGAGACTCGGCAAATGATTAAAAAAATTAATTCTGGATTCACACTTGTCGAAGTCATGATTGTTGTGGCTATCGTTGGGATTTTGGCGTCAATTGCTTATCCGTCATACCAGGAATCAGTCAGAAAAGGCAGGCGTGCCCAAGCACGCACTGCGCTTTCAGAACTGGTGCAGCAACAGGAGCGGTATTACACGCAGCGTAATACTTACTTGGCTTTTACATCGTCAGACGCTGGCGTGGCAAGCAGTTTGCCAACGACGCCTAGCCCCTTTCCTTTTCGAGTTTTTTCTTCGGACGGCTCTGTTAACTCCGCTTATGTCATGGAGTCCGACGCTTGCCCTTCGGGTGTAGGCAGTGCGGTAATGGCGGTAACAGATTGCATTCGAGTAAGCGCGAGACCTCGATCAGCAACGGTAGATCCGTCTGTTCAATTGATCACCATCACCACCACAGGACAAAAATCATGCACCGATGCTTCAAATACGGTGATTCCCAACACAAACGCGAATTTCAAATTGTGCTGGCCGTGAAAGTACCCCGATGCCTGCAATGTGGCTTTACGCTGATCGAATTGATGGTGACGATATCCATCTCTGCTGTCCTGATGATGATTGCAATACCGTCACTCACCACTTATCGAAGAAATGCGGAATTGACATCGGTGACCAACACGCTGGTGGCATCCATTAATACCGCTCGCGGTGAGGCGTTGAAGCGCGGTCTAAGTTCCATGGTCGTTCCGATCAACAATGGAACCGCCTGGGCGACCGGGTGGGTCGTTTTTGTGGATACCGACAGTTCCAGGACTTACAGCAACGCAACAGACACACTGGTGTACACCGCACCTGCGCCTGAAGGTTATATCAACATAACAGCCACTGGCCCGGCGAGTGCAAATTCGCAGATTATTTTCGACGCTTCGGGCTATCCGAAAACGGCGGCGGGGGCTTCTGGAAATTTTACGTTCCGTGTAGAGCGAAATGACTCCGCAGACTTTTCCGAGAAACGCTTCATCGTGGTCGCCAGAACTGGGCGAACTCGGGTGTGCAAACCAATCTCAGCTGCTGACTCAGCGTGTAGCTCAACATCATCCGAATGAACGGTGAGCCCATTGAAACGGCATTGAAGCTTGCCAAGGCAAGCGCTGACCTGACATCGCCAAATCCACGAGTTGGCTGTGTGCTTCAAAACGAATGGGGGCACCAACTCGGCCAGGGCCACACTCAACGCGCTGGTGGCTCACACGCTGAAGTTATGGCTTTACGTGACGCCGCCGCAAAAGGCAACGATGTTGTCGGCGCTACAGCCTATGTCACGCTGGAACCCTGCTCCCACCTTGGCCGAACCGGGCCGTGTTGCGATGCCCTGATCGCGGCGGGAATCCGAAAAGTCGTCGCGTCAATTGCTGACCCCAACCCCTTGGTGGCAGGCCGGGGCTTTGCGCGGTTACGCGCTGCGGGTGTTGAGGTAACGGTGGGCCCTGGTGCTGCCGAATCAAGAGAGCTCAATATCGGATTTTTCAGCCGCATGATTCGTGGGACACCGTGGGTTCGAATGAAGGTGGCAGCGTCTCTTGACGGGATAACTGCGCTTGAAAACGGTCAAAGCCAGTGGATCACGGGTGAAGCTGCGCGTACAGACGGCCACGCGTGGCGCGCTCGGGCCTGCGCTGTACTGACAGGCATTGGTACCGTTCTGCAAGACAACCCTCGGCTGGATGTGCGGCTGGTTGAAACCCCGCGCCAGCCCCACTTGGTGATTGTTGACAGCCGGATGGAAATACCGCTGGATGCGGCCTTGTTTGAGCCGGCTCGCGCAGTGTTCATCTACACCGCGCTGAACGATGACGCCAAGCGCAGCGCCTTGGAATCCAAAGGCGCTACCGTTGTCTTCATGCCCGACGCCAACCACAAGGTTGATCTGGCTGCCATGGTGCGCGACCTTGGGCAACGCGAAATCAATGAGCTGCATGTGGAAGCGGGCAGCAAGCTCAATGGCTCGCTGATCAGCGCGGGCTTGGTGGACGAATACCTGTTGTACCTGGCGCCGATGCTGCTTGGCCCGGGCCCTGGGCTGGCTGCGCTGGCACCCCTGAGCGAACTGAGGCAGTCGGTCAAGCTAGCCTTCAAGTCGATGCAGATGGTCGGCCAGGACTTGCGCCTCATCGCACGCGGCGCAGGCCGCGACAAGTTTTAGCCTCTTTCTAGCTCCCGTCTAGCCTTTGTCGGCGTGGGCGCTTTCATTCCCTGCGAAAATACATCTATGTTTACCGGAATCATCACCGGCTTGGGGCGCATCGTCGCCGTCCAAAGCCTGGGCAGCTCTTCACACCATGGCATGCGACTCACCATTGAAACGCCATCGGATTACCTTAACGACGTCAATTTGGGCGACAGCATTGCGATCAATGGCGCTTGCATGACTGCCGTGTCAGTTGATGCGCTTCGCAACCAGTTCGCGATTGACATTTCTGCCGAATCGCTGAGTAAAACCAGCGGCCTGACCCAACAGGGCGTGATCAACCTCGAAAAAGCGTTGCGCGCCCATGACCGTTTGGGTGGGCACATCGTGTCTGGCCATGTTGACGGCATTGGCCGCGTCACTCATTTCGCGCAAGTCGGCGAGAGCTGGGAACTGCGCGTAACAGCACCTCTGACACTGGCCAAATACATGGCGTACAAGGGTTCTGTCACTGTCAACGGTGTCAGCCTGACTGTCAACAAGGTGGCAGACTACGCGGACGGCAGGGGCTGTGAAATCAGCATCAACCTGATTCCGCACACGGTCGAAAACACTGCCCTGCACCAACTTGCCGTGGGCATCGACGTGAACCTTGAAATCGACCTGATCGCGCGCTATGTTGAACGCATGCTGGGTGGGGCAAGTCTGCCTGGCCTGACACCCGAACCGCTGCCCTCCCCTTTGCTTTGAATACACACTTCCGCATGACCACTGAAATCTCCCCCGTTGAAGACATCGTCGCTGAACTGCGCGCTGGCCGAATGGTCATTTTGGTTGATGAAGAAGACCGTGAAAATGAAGGTGACCTGGTGCTGGCCGCGGATCACGTTACGCCTGAAGCCATCAACTTCATGGCACGTTTTGGCCGTGGTCTGATTTGCCTGACCCTCACGCGTGAGCGCTGCGAGCGTCTCCAGCTGCCGCCCATGGCCGCGCGCAACGGCGGTAAATACTCCACCGCCTTCACCGTGTCCATCGAGGCGGCTGATGGTGTCACCACGGGTATTTCAGCGGCAGACCGCGCCCAAACGGTCAAGGCGGCCGTGGCGGCTAACGCCCAAGCCAGCGACCTGGTTCAGCCGGGGCACATTTTTCCCCTGCAGGCCGTGGACGGCGGGGTGCTAATGCGTGCGGGCCACACCGAAGCCGGATGTGATCTGGCCGGTATGGCGGGCTGTTCGCCCACCTCCGTTATTTGCGAGATCATGAATGACGATGGCACGATGGCACGCTTGCCTGATTTGCGCCTGTTTGCTGCCGAGCACGGCCTGAAGATTGGCACCATTGCCGACCTGATTGAGCACCGCAGCCGCCACGACTCGCTGATCGAAAAAATCGGTTGCCGCGCGTTGCAAACCCAATTCGGTGAATTCACTGCGCACGCGTTTCGCGACAAAACCAGCCACGGTTTGCATCTGGCGCTTGTCAAGGGCGAATGGACACCCGATGAGGTGGTGGCGGCGCGGGTGCATGAGCCGCTGTCTGTGCTCGACGCGCTGGAAGTAGGCCGCTCCATGCACTCCTGGAGCCTGGATGAAAGCCTGCGCCACGTCGCTGGTGCGGGGCGCGGCGTGGTGGTGTTGCTTAATTGCGGCGAAAGCAGCTCGCAGTTGCTGGCGCAATTTGAAGGCACAGCCAGAGCCAGCCAGGCGCCGGAACGCGGCCGCATGGACCTGCGCACCTACGGCGTGGGCGCACAAATTTTGCTGGCCTGCGGTGTACAAAAAATGAAGCTGCTGGGCAACCCGCGCCGCATGCCCAGCATGATGGGCTACGGTTTGGAGACCGTCGGCTACATCACCAGAGACAGCGCCCCCACCCCCCACTGAAGGAGATTGCCATGTTTGGTGCAGACAAGGGATTGGCCGACAAACTGGACGGCAAAAAGCTGGCCATCGGCATCGTGCAGGCCCGCTTAAACGAAGGCGTGACCGACGCGCTGTTCAGCGCCTGCAAGGGCGAGCTGCTGGCGCTTGGCGTTGAAGAAAAAAATGTTTTTCATGTCAAGGTGCCGGGTGCCCTGGAAGTGCCAGTGGCGCTGCAAGCACTGGCCGAAAGCAACAAGTACGACGCACTGGTTGCGCTTGGTTGCATCATTCGCGGTGAAACCTACCACTTCGAGCTGGTGGCCAACGAAAGCGGCTCCGCCGTGACCCGGCTGGGCCTGGACTACCAGCTGCCGATTGCCAATGCCATTTTGACGACTGAAAACATGGCGCAGGCCGTGGCGCGCCAAGATGAAAAGGGCCGCGATGCCGCGCGAGTTGCTGTCGAGATGGCCAACTTGCTGCGCGACATCGGCTGATACGACGTTTCCCCCTCACTGTTTCACCGTTTCTCCGGCTGATTTTCAGCCTCCTTCTTGTTCATTTTCCTCACTGGCGCGCTATGTCTGAATCTCCTGTCAAACTTCTCAAACTGAAGCGCCCGCCGCAAACCCGTACCGGCCTGACCGACACCGGCGTGAAAAAAGCTGCTGATAAATCCGCACGCACCCGATCACGCGAATTCGCTATGCAGGCGCTGTATCAATTCTTGGTCGGTCGCAACGACGCAGCGTCGATTGATGTGTTCACGCGTGACCTGGTGGGGTTTCACAAAGCCGACTCGGCTCACTATGATGCGCTGCTGCACGGCTGCATCGAACAGGCAAAGTCGCTGGACGACGCCATTGCACCATTGCTAGACCGGCCCATGGCCGAGATTTCCCCCATCGAGCATTCGGTGCTGTGGATTGGGGCGTATGAGTTCAAACATTGCCTGGACGTGCCCTGGCGTGTGGTCATCAACGAGTGCATCGAGCTGGCCAAAGGATTTGGTGGCACTGACGGCCACAAGTACGTCAATGGGGTGCTCAACAAGCTGGCGCCCGCGATGCGGCCTACTGAAGTAAGCACTGACCCGGCTCGCCAGTTGCGCCCGGCGGCTTGACCCAGTTCACATTTCAGCGCCTTCGCCACGCCATGTGCACCATGACAACCCCCACGGAAGCTACACCTTGAAGATCGCGACCCGCGCACAGCGCATTGAGCCGTTTTATGTGATGGAGGTGGCCAAGGCCGCGTCCACCCTGGCGCAGACGCTGGCGGCAACTGATTCGCCGATGATTTTTCTGAACATCGGCGAGCCCGACTTCACTGCGCCGCCGCTGGTGCAGGCTGCCGCCGCCCGCGCCATCGCCGACGGCAGCACGCAGTACACGCAGGCCACCGGCTTGCCAGCCCTGCGGGAGCGCCTGAGCGACTGGTACCGCACCCGGTTCAACGCCGACGTCAGTCCGAGCCGCATCGTCATCACTGCGGGTGCCTCGGCCGCGCTGCAACTGGCCTGCCTGGCGCTGATTGAAGCGGACGACGAGGTGCTGATGCCTGACCCCAGCTACCCTTGCAACCGCCACTTTGTCAGCGCTGCCGACGGCAACGCTGTGCTGATACCCACCACCGCTGACGAGCGATTTCAACTCAGCCGCGCCAAGGTCGAAGCCGCCTGGACGCCCAAGACACGCGGCGTGCTGCTGGCCTCACCATCAAACCCCACGGGCACGTCAGTTGCCCCAGAAGAACTGCAGCGCATCCACGAGTTTGTGCACGCGCAAGGCGGCGTTACGCTGATTGACGAGATCTACCTGGGCCTGAGCTACGAAGAACACTTTGGCCACACCGCACTCGCCATGCCCGGTGAGTTGGGCCACAGCGTCATCAGCATCAACTCCTTCAGCAAGTACTTCAACATGACGGGCTGGCGACTGGGCTGGCTGGTGGTGCCTGAGGCCCTGGCCCCGGTGATCGAGCGCATGGCGCAAAACCTGTTCATTTGCGCTAGCACGATTGCCCAGCACGCCGCTCTGGCCTGCTTTGAGCCCGACAGCCTGGCTGAATACGAGTACCGCCGCGCCGAGTTCAAGGCCCGCCGCGACTACTTCATCCCGGAGTTAAACCGGCTGGGCCTGACGGTGCCGGTGATGCCCGACGGCGCTTTTTATGCTTACGCTGACTGCACCGAGCTGGCCAAACGCTGGGGCTTGAGGCCTTCTCAAGCCGATGGCACCGGCGGCAGCTGGGACTTTGCCTTCGAGCTCATGCGGCGCGCCCACATCGCCGTGGCACCCGGCCGTGACTTTGGCCAGGCGGACCCTGGGCGATTCGTGCGCTTTTCCACCGCCAGCTCCATGGCGCACCTGAAAGAAGCCATTGCCCGGCTGGAGCGCTTGCTTGCCTGAGCAAAACGCCATCTTCAGTTGGCCGGTGCGGGTGTACTGGGAGGACACTGACGCGGGCGGCATTGTTTTTTACGCCAATTACCTGAAGTTTTTTGAACGTGCGCGCACCGAGTGGCTCAGAAGTCTGGGTATCGAGCAACACAGCCTGAAAGCAGCGTCTGGTGGCATGTTTGTAGTGGCCGACACCACCGTGCGTTACCGCCGCCCCGCCCGGCTGGACGACCAGCTGATGGTGACCGCCCGCTTAAGCGAGCCGGGTCGTGCGTCGATGACGATTTTCCAGCAGGCCTATTTGAAAACTGATGCAAGCATTGATCCAGTTACGCTATCAAATACGGAGCTGCCCAGGCAATCAACGCCTGGGCTACAGCCCGATATAAGCACTTTACTTTGTGAAGGTAGCATTCGCATTGGCTGGGTTAACGCGCACACGCTGCAACCGGGCCGGATTCCCGCTGATGTGCTGAACGCACTGAGCGGCCGGCCCTGAGCCCCCTATTTCCTCACCAGAATCTTCAAGATGAACCAAGACCTTTCGATCGTCAGCCTGATTCTCAATGCCAGCTGGGTAGTGCAAGCCGTCGTGGCGCTGCTGCTCGGCGTGTCGGTGGCGAGCTGGGCGGCGATTTTCCGAAAAATCGTGGCGCTGAAAAAAGTGGCAACACTCAACGACGAGTTCGACAAAGAGTTCTGGTCGGGTACCAGCCTGAACGATCTGTTTGCGGGCGCGGCGCAAAACGCCAAACATTCCGGTCCGATGGAGCGCATTTTTGCCAGTGGCATGCGGGAATACCAAAAACTGCGCGAACGCCGCATCACGGACGCCGGCACCCTGCTGGACGGCGCGCGCCGCGCCATGCGCGCCAGCTACCAGCGCGAAGTGGACGCAATCGAGTCCAACCTGTCCTTCCTGGCCACCGTCGGCTCCGTGTCGCCTTACGTGGGCTTGTTTGGCACTGTCTGGGGCATCATGCACGCCTTCACCGGTCTGGCCGCGCTGGAGCAGGTCACGCTGGCCACGGTGGCACCGGGCATCGCCGAAGCGCTGGTGGCCACGGCCATCGGTCTGTTTGCGGCGATCCCGGCGGTCGTTGCCTACAACCGCTTTGCGCACGACATTGACCGCGTGGCCAACCGGCTGGAGACCTTCATTGAAGAGTTCTCCAATATCCTGCAGCGAAACCTGGGTGCGCAATCGCCGTCGGGACACTGACCGTGCCCGCCGTATCTTCCCGGGGCCGAGGCCGCCGCAACATCAGTGAAATCAACATGGTGCCCTTCATCGACGTGATGTTGGTGCTGTTGATTATTTTCATGGTGACCGCGCCGCTGATCACGCCCAGCATGATTGCGCTGCCCAAGGTGGGCCGTGCGCCTGCCCAGCCGCAAAATCCGGTGCAGATCGTGATCGGCAAGGACGAAGCGGTGCAACTCAAACTCAAAACCACCACCCAGCCCACCACCGTGGCCAATGTGGCCGCTGACGTGGTGCGTCTGGACCCGAACGTCAAACAAGGGAAGGCGGGTAACACGCCTACACCGGTGGTCATCAGCGCCGACAAGTCCATCAAGTACGAAACCGTTGTGAAGGTGATGGACAACCTGCAAAAAGCGGGTGTGGTGCGCGTCGGGTTGTCGGTGCAGACCGGCAAGTAATCCCCGTTCATGTCTATTGCGCCTACCCTGTCCGTGTCAGACCGTCCGGAGTTTGCCCCACCGCCCAATGCGCGCTCGTGGCGGGCGCTGGCTCTGGCACTGGCGGCACACGGGCTGCTGGTGATTGCGCTGACCTGGGGTGTGAACTGGAAAAGCAGCGACGACGCCGCCGCCTTCAGTGCCGAGTTATGGACAGGCCAGCCCCAACAAGCCGCGCCGCCCGACCAACCCACGCCCAAACCCGTTCCTGCACTTAACCCGGCACCGCCGCAGCCCGCGCCAACGCCCCCGCCACCCAAGCTTGAAGCGCCCACGCCAGATGCGGACATTGCGCTGGAGCAGGAGAAAAAACGCGCGCTGCTGCGCAAGAAACAAGCCGCAGAGGAACTCGCCGATCAAAAAGCCGCTGACCTGGCCGCCAAAAAGCAGGCCAAGCTCAAGGAAGATCAGGCCCGGCTCAAAAAAGAACAGGCCGCTGAACTGGCGGCCGACAAGGCAGAAGCGGCCAAACTGAAGGCGCAAAAAGTGGCGCAAGAGGCCAAAGAAGCCGCGAAGGAGGCTGCGAAGGACGCGGCCAAAGACGCCAAGGATGCCCAGCGCAAGCAAGCTCAACAAAAGCAGGCCAGTGCAGCCGCCAAGGCACAGCGCGACGCCAACCTGGCACGGCTCAACGCCCAGCTGGGCAGCGCAGGTGGGGGCGGCGGCAACCCCAAGGGCGTGGCAACTCAGGGCAACGGTGGGTCCTCGACTTACGGGGCCATCGTCAAGGCGGCGATCAAGCCCAACGTGGTCTTCACCGACGAGATTGTGGGCAACCCGTTGGCCAAAATCGAGGTGCGGCTGACGCTGGACGGCACCATCATCAGCCAGCGGCTGGTCAGCTCCAGCGGCAACAAGGCGTGGGACGAAGCGGCGATGAACGGCATCACCCGCACGCGCGTGATGCCGCGCGACGTGGACGGTCGCATTCCAGACACCACGCTGATTCTTGAAATGCGACCCAAGAACTGAGCTGCCTCGAGCCGTCTTCAACCGTCTTGCGCCAGATTGCTATATTTTAAATAGCTGCTCAGGCAGTAAATACCTGGGCTAGCACTCGTATTTGCTTAAAAAAGCTCCGAAAAACCGGGTTTTAGTGCCCGATCACTCGTAAACAATGCTCGCCAGTCCCTGGTCGGCCTGCGACATCCAGCTGGCCAGGGCCGCGTCCGTCGGGAAAAAACGGGCCGCGTCGCCCAGCTGCAGTTCTGCCGCTGCCCCATGCCTGCGCACACTGAAACGTACGGGCAGGCCGCGAACGAGGGCCTCAGGGTCTTGTGAATCAGGACGCGGTGGGAAGTCTTTGACCAACTGCTGAACGTTGGGTGCGGTGCCATTGACCGCCACGCGCAGATACTTGCCAAACTTGCAGCGCGCCGTCTCCAGGCTCCACACCTGTTGCACCTTGAAACGGCGACCAAAGCGCTCGTTGCCGGGCTGCAGCGTGCCCTGCACGATGACCAGCTCGTCGTCTTTGAGCAAATTGCGGTTGGCGTTGAAGGTGGCTTCATCCACCGACGCTTCCAGGGTGTCGGTCTTGTCATCCAGCTTGAACAGCACCAGCTTGCCCCGGTTGCCATTGATGACGCGCAGGTCGGTGACGATGGCGGCCAGCACCAGCGTGTCGCGCGCATCGATCAGGTCTTCGAGCTTGAGCTTGGCAAAACGCCGCACCTCGGTTTCCACTTCGTCGAACAGATGGCCCGACAGATAAAAGCCGATGGCCGTTTTTTCATGCACCAGACGCTCTTTCACGCCCCACGGCGTGGCGTTGACCAGCCCGGGTTCCTGATCACTGGCGCCATGTGCGCCGCCATCATCGTCCGCCATGTCAAACAGCCCGCCCTGGTTAGCGTTCGCCTCGGCGGCGGCTGAAAAGTCAAACGCCCGGTCAACCGATGCCAGCAGCGCGGCACGGTTGAGCTGCAGGTTGTCGAAAGCGCCCCCCTTGATGAGTGCCTCCACCGTGCGTTTGTTGAGCTTGCTGCGGTCCACGCGCACGGCAAAGTCGAACAGCGAGGTGAACGGCCCGCCCGCCTCGCGAGCCGCAACGATGGCTGCAATCGCCTGCTGGCCGGTGCCTTTGATAGCCCCCAAGCCGTAGCGCACGCTTTTGTTACCGGTCGGCTCAAAGCGGTAGGCCCCGCGGTTCACGTCGGGCGACTCAAAGGTGATGCCGAACTTGCCGGTGGCGTCGATATGCAAAATGCGCAGCTTGTCGGTGTCGTCCATCTCCACCGTCATGTTGGCGGCATAGAACTCGGCCGGGTAATGCACCTTGACCCATGCGGTGTGATACGCCAGCAGCGCGTAGGCTGCGGAGTGCGACTTGTTGAAGCCGTAGCCCGCAAACTTCTCCATCAGGTCAAACACCTCGTCGGCTTTTTCTTGGCCCAGGCCATTGGTGCCCGCGCCCTTGCGGAATATCTCGCGGTGCGCCGCCATCTCTTTTTCGTCTTTTTTACCCATGGCGCGGCGCAGCATGTCGGCGCCACCCAGCGAGTAGCCGCCCAGGATCTGCGCGGTCTGCATCACCTGCTCTTGGTAGACCATGATGCCGTAGGTCTCCTCCAGCATCGGCTTGACGCGCGGGTCCGGGTAGTCGGGCACTTCCTTGCCCTGCTTGCGGGCGATGTACGACGGGATCAAGTCCATCGGGCCGGGCCGGTACAGCGCGTTCATCGCGATCAGGTCTTCCAGCCTGCTCGGTCTGGCGTCCTTGAGCATGCGCTGCATGCCCACGCTTTCAAACTGGAACACAGCCTCGGTTTCACCCCGGGCAAACAGCGCGTACACCCGCGCATCGTCCAGCGGCAGGTTCTCAAACTTGAAGTCTTTTTGCGCCGGGTAGCGCGCGATGATGAAGTCCTTGGCAATCTCCAAAATCGTCAGTGTGGCCAGACCCAGAAAGTCGAACTTCACCAGCCCAATCGCCTCAACGTCATTCTTGTCGAATTGGCTCACGGCCGAACCGCCGCCCGGCTGCGCGTACAGCGGGCAAAAATCCGTCAGCTTGCCCGGCGCAATCAGCACGCCCCCAGCGTGCATGCCGACGTTGCGGGTCAGGCCCTCCAGCTTGCGGGCGAGTTCGAGCAGCGTGTGCACGTCTTCTTCGTTGCGCTCGCGCTCGGCCAGAATCGGCTCGGCCTCCAGCGCGTAGACCAGCTTGTCGCCCTTTTTGCGCTCGGCCGGCAGCAGCTGCAGCGTCACGGCCTGGCCGGGTTTGTTCGGGATTAGCTTGGAAATGCCGTCGCAAAACCCGTAGGGAAAGTCCAGCACGCGGCCCACATCGCGGATGGCGGCGCGCGCGGCCAGCGTTCCAAAAGTCACGATCTGGCTGACCGCGTCGTGACCGTATTTGTCCTTGACGTAGTCGATCACGCGGTCGCGGTTTTGCTGGCAAAAATCGATGTCGAAGTCGGGCATGGACACCCGCTCAGGGTTCAAAAACCGCTCGAACAGCAGGTTGTATTGCAGCGGGTCCAGGTCAGTAATCTTCAGCGAATACGCCACCAACGAGCCCGCACCCGAACCCCGGCCAGGGCCCACGGGGCAGCCGTTGTTTTTAGCCCAGTTGATGAAGTCCCCCACGATCAAAAAGTAACCCGGGAAGCCCATCTTGAGGATGGTGTTGATCTCGAACTCCAGCCGGGTCACGTACTCCGGGCGTTTGGCGTCCCGCAGCGCCAGGTTAGGGTACAGGTGCGCCAGGCGTTCATCCAGCCCCTCAAACGAGGCATGGCGAAAGTAATCGTCGGGCGACATGCGCACGCCGTTCACCTCGGGCGTGGGGTACTCGGGCAGCATGGGCTTGCCCAGCTCCAGCGTCAGGTTGCAGCGCTTGGCGATCTCCACCGCGTTGGCGAGGGCCACCGGCAGGTCAGCAAACAGCGCGGCCATTTCAGCGGTGGACTTGAAATACTGCTGGCGCGTGAACTTGCGGGTGCGCCGGGCGTTGCCCAGAATTTCCCCTTCAGAAATACACACCCGCGCCTCATGCGCCTCGTAGTCGTCATAGGTCAAAAACTGCACCGGGTGCGTGGCCACCACCGGCAGCTTCAGCCGCGCGGCCAACTGCACTGCAGCCATTACATGGCGCTCGTCGTCCGCGCGCTCAGCGCGCTGTATTTCCAGATAAAAGCGGTGTGGGAACAGGCCGGCAAAGTGCAGCGCACTGTCGGTGGCCCTGGTCGTGTCGCCCTGCAGCAGCGCCTGGCCAACCGCGCCGCCCTGCGCGCCAGACAGCGCAATCAGGCCTTCGCCCAGTTCCTTGAGCCACGCCAGCTTGATCACCGCCTGGTTCTGAATCGCGTTTTTGGTCCAGGCGCGGGTCAACAGTTCGGACAAATTCAGGTAACCCCGGTGGTTTTGCACTAGCAGCAGCAGGCGGGCCGGTGGCGCGCTTGCGTCCTTGCCGGGCACCTCGACCCAGACGTCTGCGCCAATCAGCGGCTTGACGCCTTTGCCGCGGCATTCCTTGTAGAACTTGACGGTGCCAAACAGGTTGCACAGGTCGGTAATAGCCAGCGCGGGTTGCTGGTCGCTGGCGGCGGCTTTGACGATTTCGTCGATGCGGTTGGTACCGTCAACCACTGAAAACTCAGTGTGGATTCTTAAATGGACAAACATAGAGCGCATTTTAGGACGCGCCATGTCGCCCGCCCGTGGCCGTTGGCCTCCTTAAAATGAGTCCTTATGGACACCTTGAACATCGCCGCTTACAAATTCGTAGCACTGAACGACCTGCCCGCGCTGCAGTGGGCTGTATTGCAGCAGGCGCAAGCCCACGCGTTGAAGGGCACCGTGCTGCTGGCTGAAGAAGGCATCAATTTGTGTCTAGCGGGCGGGGCTGCCGACATCGGCGCTTTTCTGGCTTGGCTGAAGGCCGATGTGCGGTTTGCCGAACTGGACGTTAAGCAAAGCTGGTCGGGCAATCAGCCCTTCAACAAGCTACTGGTCAAAGTCAAGCCAGAAATCATCCGCATGAACCACCCGACGATTCGCCCGTCAGAAGGCCGAGCGCCTGCAGTGGATGCGCCCACCCTGAAGCGCTGGCTGGATCAGGGCCATGACGACACCGGTCGCCCGGTAGTCACGTTGGACACACGCAACGCGTTCGAAGTCGATGTGGGCACCTTCGCCGACGCCATCGACTGGCGCATCGACAAGTTCACCGACTTCCCGCAGGCCCTGCTAGCGCACCAAAGTGAGCTGGCGGGCAAAACCGTGGTGAGCTTTTGCACCGGCGGCATTCGCTGCGAAAAAGCCGCCATTTACATGAGGCAAGCGGGGGTTGAGCAGGTTTTTCAGCTCGACGGCGGCATTTTGAAGTACTTTGAAACCGTGGGCCACGCCCATTTTGGCGGGGAATGTTTTGTGTTTGACGCGCGGCGCGCGGTGAACGAGCAGCTCGCGCCACAGCTCGATGGCCCCCCGCCATCAGCGGCGTTGACTGACAGCCGGGCACGCCGCACGGTGTGAAACTGCAAAATTCTTCATCAGCGCTGAAAACCATCCCGTCTTCGCAGCGCGCCGTCTGGAGCCCTCATGCAAGCCCAACCCGCACCGCAGCTTCTTGCCGCCCCCACTGATCTGGCCAAACACTTCGCCGACGTGCGCCAGCAGACCGAACGTCTGGCCGCCCCGCTCAGCGCGGAGGACTGCCAACTCCAGTCGATGCCAGACGCCAGCCCCACCAAGTGGCATCTGGCGCACCTGACCTGGTTTTTTGAAACTTTTGTGCTGGAGCGCTACGAGGCCAACTTCAAGCCCTTCGACCCCAGCTTCCGGGTGCTCTACAACAGCTACTACAACGGCATTGGTGCCAAGTACCCCCGGGCCCAGCGCGGCCTGGTCAGCCGCCCAACGCTTGCACAAGTGCTGGGCTACCGCGCGGCAGTCGATGCGCGGGTGCAGGCGGTGCTGGTGCAGCACCCGGCTGATGCCGCACTGGCCGACCTCATCACCCTGGGCCTGCACCACGAGCAGCAACACCAGGAGCTGCTGCTGACGGACATTAAACATGCGTTGTCGTTCAACGCCCCGCAGGGCGCCTACGCCAAGCGTTGGCCGCTAGCCCGCACGGCCCCCGAGCCCGTGCGGTGGCAAGGCCATGAGGGTGGGCTGGTCGAGCATGGCTTTGACGCAGCGCTTGACGGCAACTTTGCTTTCGACAACGAAACGCCGCGCCACCGCTGTTACGTGCGCCCGTTCGAGTTGGCCAGCCGGCTGGTCACCAACGGCGAATTCATCGCGTTCATGGCCGACGGCGGCTACCAGCGGCCTGAGTGGTGGCTGGCGATGGGCTGGGACTGGGTGCAGTCTGGTGAAGCGGGGCCACGCACCATGCCCTTGTACTGGGACCGCACCGAAGGCGGTTTTGAGAATTTCACGCTGCAGGGCAGCGTCAGCATTGACCCCAACACGCCGGTGTGCCACCTGAGTTACTTTGAAGCCGACGCGTTTGCCCGCTGGTCAGGCGTGCGGCTGCCTACCGAAGTGGAGTGGGAGCTTGCCGCCAGGGCCGTTGCTGCAGTGGCTGGTAATTTCATGGAAATCAGCGCGTTTCATCCCATGCCGCTGCAGAAGACGCCGGCCAAAGGCCCCGCGCAGATGTTCGGTGACGTCTGGGAATGGACCAGCTCCAACTACAACGCCTACCCCGGCTACCAGCCCTGGTCCGGGCTGGTGGGCGAGTACAACGGCAAGTTCATGTGCAACCAGTTCGTGCTGAAGGGTGGCTCCTGCGCCACGCCGCAAAGCCACATCCGCGCAAGCTACCGCAACTTTTTCCCGCCGGATGCGCAGTGGCAGTTCAGCGGGCTGCGATTGGCGCGGGATGTGACAGCGGACGTTTAAACGCCGACGTTCAGCGCTCGATAGCGGGCACCTGGCCGGCGTTGGGTGACCGAGGGCCATAGACGACGCCATGCGCCATCGGTGCGCTCAACAGGCGCTGGTTGGCAATGCCGGCGTAATTAAAGCCAGCATCGGTCGCGGTGCCAATGATTTGCTTGACCAACGCGGTCACCAGCAAGCCCACCACACCACCCTGGCCTTGTCGCTGTTGTTCGGCCGACGAAGCGCGTGCTGTGCCCTGCCACAGCTGCTGCCCGGTGCGCAAATCCACAATGCGGGCTTCAACAGACACCACCGTGTCGCTGCTGACCACGGCATAGCTGGTGCCATACTGCTTGACCCGCAGGTACACCGCTGCGTCAGCGCCGAAAAACTCGCGCAGCTTTTGCGTTGACACCTCGTGGATGTCCGATGCGCCTGTCAAGCCGTTTTGCTTGAAGGTTTCATCGACCAGCGTGATCGGCATCACGTAGTAACCTGCCTCAGCCAGCGGCTGTGTGGCTTGCGCCCAAACCCCCGGCGTGGCCTTGATGTCTGTGGAATCGTTCAGCGGCGGCAGCACCAGCAGTGACGCCGGTTTGGCCTGAAGAAAAGCGGCGTAATCGGTGGGCGCACGGGGCTGCGTGGCACAGCCGGCCAACACAGCAGAAAGCGCCAGCAAAGCCAACAGGGCCAGTCGCGGCATATTGAATGTGATCATGTGGGCGCTGCCTTGTTCAGTGGTGCGCTCATGCGTTTGAGCAGTTGTTCCATGTACACGGTAGCTTCAGGGAAAACCGCTTTTTCGGCCTCCCACAGGGTGCGGGCTTCCCCGGCGTTGCCCGCTGATAACTGCAACATGCCCAGATGTGCACGAAAGCCCGGCGGCAGCTCAGCGCCGGTAGCGCGGGCTTTGTCGGCATGCGCCTGCAGGGTGCGGATCTGCTCGTCAATGGCAGTCGGGGTGCCCAGCAGTGCGTCGTACTGCTGGCGCGGAAAGCTCTCCCACAGATACAGTGGTTTGGCCGGTTGCTGCGCGCAGCCCACCATCACCAAGGCCGCGCACAGAACCGCTAGTCGGCGCAGCGCGGTCATGGGCGCACCTCTTTTTTGCCCCACTGGCCGCTGTCGGCGGCGGTGACCAGCGTGTTGACGGCTTCGCGCGTGGCCAGGTCAAGGACTTTGCCGTTCAAGGTCGCGTCGTAGCCAGCGGTGCCGCCAAACCCAAGCACCTCGCGGTTGGACAGCTCGAACTCGCCCGCACCACGGGCGGAATACACCACCTCGCCCGTCAGGCTGTTGACCACATTGAGCGTGATTTTGGCGTAGGCGACCTGGGTTTTTCCCCGGCCCAAAAGACCAAACAGCTGTTGGTCGCCGACATCTTTTCGGCCGAATTCCGAGATGTCGCCCGTCACGACAAACTCGGCGCCTTTGAGCGTTTGCGTTTGCCCGCGAAGCTGTGCCTCCTGGCGTGTCTCTGCCAGGTTTTCACGGTCAAGCACGTTGAAGCGCTGCGACTGCTGCAGATGCGCGATCAGCGTTGTTTTGGCCTGGCTGCCCAAGCGGTCCACACCGTCAGAAAACACGCCGCGCATGAAGCTGGAACGGTTGTCAAACTTGCCGACCGACACAGCCATGCGGGCACCGGCGTAAGGTGCGGCAGCGCCCTGAACCTTTTCCACCACAACGGTGCGTGAGCTCTCAGTGGCGCAACCCACAAGTCCAAGCGCACAGACCAAGGCGGCGGTCACTGGCAATAATCGACGAGGCATGCAAATCCCTTTGTTCATTTTTTTCGGCTGATACAAAACAGGAGACACCCCGTTTTGCGAAGCAGATGTTAACGGATGAAACGACTCGTTTCATCTTCAAAGCTACTGCTCATCGACCGAGAGAACGAAGGCCATCAGCCCCGCACCAATTCCGTTAAATCCTGCGCGCAGAAAGCGCAATCAGCGCGGTCTCCCCCGGCACCTTTCCCATGGTTCGGGCTTTTTAGTCGCTTGATGCCTGTTGAATGCGTTCCGTGCGGCTGGACGCAAGATTCCACCAGATCCAGCGGTGACCGTCCAAAGGGTTGCCGCCCACCAACGTCAAGCGCGCGCCTTTTAGTGCCGTGGTGCGGGCCGTACCCGGATGCACGATGCCGCGCCCGGCGGTCATCCAGTTGATGGCGCCGGGGCGATGCGCTGCTCGGACCCCAGGCTGATGGGGTGCAGGACGACGCCGTCGAACAAATACGTGATGGTGGCCAGCCCAATGTGCGGGTGCGGCCGCACGTCGGGCTTGAGCGTGAACAGGCAGCATGGCGCTATCGAAAATAGAGCTGCCCAGGCAGTAAACACCTCGACTAGAGGCCTATTTCATTAAAAAAAGCCCGCTGAACGGGCTTTTACAGTGCTTTTTTGAGCCCTTCCAGGCTGTTCCGGGCATTCAGGCCATGGCGGCGTTTATTTGGCAACGCGGGCGGCAAAGTCGGCCACGCGTTTGCCGAACACCTTGGCACCAATCAGGTCGCCTTCGGGCATCTCGTTGGCACCCGCGTCTGACGGGGACTGGGCCATGGCCCCGGCAAATGAGCCGACGAAGTTGGGGTCATTGCGCTGGGCCGCCTTGGAATTGCTTGGCATGACGTTGTTGCCCACCCACACACCACCATGCTGCATGGCCAGGGTGAACAGGTAGTGCAGGGTTGAGAGCTTGTCGCCGTTCATGCTGGCGCTGTTGGTGAAGCCGGCAAACACCTTGTCGGCCCAGGCGCGGCTGTACCAGGGCTTGCTGGACGCGTCAGCAAACTTTTTGAACTGCCAGCTCACGCAGCCCATGTAGGTGGGCGAGCCCATGATGATGGCGTCAGCGGCGGCCAGCGTGTCCCAGCCGCCTTCGGGCAGGTTGCCGTCGGCATCAATAGCCAGCAGCTCGGCGCCAGCGCCGTCGGCCACAGACTGCGCCATGCGCTGGGTGTGGCCGTAGCCTGAGTGATAAACAACAACGGTTTTGGTCATGAGAAAACTCCT
Source organism: Polaromonas sp. (assembly GCA_031363755.1). Lineage (GTDB taxonomy): Bacteria > Pseudomonadota > Gammaproteobacteria > Burkholderiales > Burkholderiaceae_C > Polaromonas. The sequence continues at coordinate 836 of JANLUZ010000021.1, read as the reverse complement.
GTCAGGTTGATAAAAATAACGCTAATCTGTGCTCGCGGCCACCGTCCACACACCGGCGGTCAGCGGAACTGGCGGGCGTGGGTCGCTCAGCTCGCATGGCCACGGGCCCCATCCAAGCTCCAACGGCCAGCGCCCCACGCCATCACCGTCAGCAAGCCGCCGACGACAGCCATGTTCTTGAAGAAATTGATCTGCTGCACCATCACCTGGTCGGCAGGCACACCCCAGAAATTATGGAAGATAAAGCTGATCACGAATGTGAACAGCGCCATGCCCAGCGCGGCCCAGCGGGTTTGAAACCCCACCAGCAGCAACAAGCCAAGGCCCAACTCCACCCCCACGGCTGCGGCGGCGGCCAGCTCGGGCAGGGGCACGCCTTTGGATGCGATGTAGCCGACGGTGCCGGCAAAGCCGGTCAGCTTGGACAAGCCGGAAGGCACAAACAGCAGGGCCAGCAACGCGCGGCCGACTAGGGAAAGCGGGCTTTGAAGTGAGTTGAACATGGGGAATTCTCCAGGTAAGGGGTTTAAAAATAAAACGATGCAGGCGTCTCAGGGCATCAAGGGGCGAGGTCAAACACCAGCACTTCGGCGTTTTGCCCGGCGGTGAGGTGCAACTGGCTTTCGGACTCCACAGCGGCAGCGTCACCCGCTCGCAGGGTCTGGCCGTTCACGTCGAGCCCACCGCGCACCATTTGCACCCAGGTCTTGCGCTGGGGGTTCAGCGCCAGGGTCGCTGCCTCATCGCCGTTGAACAAACCGGCGTACAACCGCGCATCGGCATGCAGCGTGACCGAACCCAGCGCGCCGTCGGGTGAGGCCACCAGCCGCAGCGCG
>JANLUZ010000006.1:0-20099 GCA_031363755.1 Polaromonas sp. | reverse complement strand
ACGGCCTGCGCGCCGCCGATGGTGAAGGCGCGTGTCACGCCCGCCACATAGGCAGCGGCCAATACCAATGCGTTTTTTTCACCGCGCGGCGTGGGCACAACCATGATGATTTCCCCCACCCCGGCGACGTGTGCAGGAATGTCGTTCATCAGCACCCACGAGGGGTAAGCAGCTTTACCACCGGGCACATAGATGCCGACCCGGTCCACCGGCGTGACTTTTTGGCCCAGCAGCGTGCCGTCTTCGTCGCGGTAGCTCCAGCTTTCGCCATTGGCCTTCTTTTGCGCCTCGTGGTAGCGGCGCACGCGCTGGGCGGCTGCCTGAAGCGCGCTGCGCTGGGCAGCTGGAATCGCCTCGAACGCGGCCTTGAGCTCGGCCTGCGTCAGCTCAAGCGTAGCCATGTTGGGGGCGTCCAGCCCGTCAAACCGGGCGGTGTAGTCCAGCACTGCTGCGTCACCGCGCCGCTGAACGTCGGCCAGGATGTCGGCTACGCGCTGCTCAATGGCAGCGTCGGTGTCGGCCGACCAGTGCAGGCGGGCGGTGAAATCAGCCTCAAATGTGGCGCTGGTCGTGGACAGTCTTGCGGGAGCAGCTACTAAAGTCATAGCAATTACAGTTTAGAAGTTGTCGGGTTTGCCAGTAACACTGCCGACGCAAACGCGTCGATGATGCGGCGAATCGGAGCTTGGTTGAGCTTGAGCGCGGTCTGGTTGACGACCAAGTGCGAGCTGATGTCCAAAATACGCTCGACTTCGACCAGGTGGTTGGCGCGCAGCGTGTTGCCAGTGGACACCAGGTCCACAATTGCGTCGGCCAGCCCCGTCAGCGGGGCCAGTTCCATGCTGCCGTACAGCTTGATCAGGTCCACATGCACCCCCTTGGACGCAAAAAAGTCCCGTGCAATGGCCACATACTTGGTGGCCACCTTCAGGCGGGAACCCTGTTTGATGGCCCGCGCGTAATCAAAGCCGTCACGCACCGCCACGCTGATGCGGCATTTGGCGATTTGCAGGTCCAGCGGGGTGTACAGGCCCTCGGTGCTGGACTCCAGCAGCGTGTCTTTGCCCACCACGCCCATGTCCGCACCGCCGTACTGCACGTAGGTGGGCACGTCGGTGGGGCGCACCAGCAACACCCGTACGCCAGCCTGGTTGGTGTCCAAAATCAGCTTGCGGGACTTTTCGGGGTCGTCCAGCACCTCAATGCCCGCGCTTTTGAGCAGCGGCAGGATGTCGTCGAAAATTCGGCCTTTGGACAAAGCGATCGTGATCACGATTGCGCCTCCTGTTTTTCGATGGTGATCATGCTTTGAGCCGTTCAATCGATGCACCGAGGCCGCGCAGCTTGGCTTCCATCTGGTCGTAACCGCGGTCCAGGTGATAGATGCGGTCCACCAGCGTTTCACCCTGGGCCACCAAGCCAGCAATCACCAGGCTGGCCGAGGCGCGCAAATCCGTCGCCATGACCGTAGCGCCCGAGAGCTTTTCAACGCCTTCCATCACGGCCACTTTGCCTTCGATGTGGATTTTGGCGCCCAGGCGGACCATCTCGTTGACGTGCATGAAGCGATTTTCAAAAATCGTCTCTGTCACCGCGCTGGCACCCATTGCTATCGCATTGAGCGCCATGAACTGCGCCTGCATATCGGTTGGAAAGCCCGGATATTCGGTGGTGCGGAAGGACTGTGCCTTCAAACGGCCTGCCGACTGCACCCGAATGAAACCGTCGCCCGCCGTGATGACCGCGCCCGCTTCACGCAGCTTGTCAATCACCGCGTCGAGGTGGTCGGCGCGGCCGTGCTGCAGCACCACATCACCGCCCGTGGCAGCCACCGCGCACAAAAAAGTACCCGCCTCGATGCGGTCGGCCACTACGGAGTGGGTGCAGCCGTGCAGGCGTTCCACGCCCTGAATACGGATGCGCCGCGTGCCATGGCCTTCGATCTGTGCGCCCATTTTGATGAGCATCTCGGCCAAATCGCCAATTTCAGGCTCCTGGGCGGCGTTTTCTAGAACCGTTTCACCTTCGGCCAGCGTGGCCGCCATCAGGAAGTTTTCAGTGCCCGTGACTGTCACCATGTCGGTGGTGATGTGGCAGCCTTTCAGGCGCCCACGTTGACCATTTGGCCCAGCTGGCAGCTTGGCAATCATGTAGCCATGCTCGACCACGATGTCCGCCCCCATGGCCTGCATGCCTTTGATGTGCTGGTCCACCGGCCGTGAGCCAATCGCACAACCGCCGGGCAAAGACACCGTGGCTTCGCCAAAGCGCGCCAGCAAGGGGCCGAGCGCCAGCACAGATGCTCGCATTGTTTTCACCAGCTCGTACGGCGCTTCGGATGACGACAACGCACCTGCATTGAGGGTCACGGTGTTGCCGACGGCTGAATCACGCTCCGCCGTTACACCCATGTTGCGGATCAGCTTGAGCATGGTGGCCACGTCTTGTAGGCCGGGCACATTTTGCAGGGTCACGGTGTCGGCGGTCAGCAGCGCGGCGCACAGCTCGGGCAAGGCCGCATTTTTAGCACCGGAAATCGTTACGGTGCCGTTCAGGGGTTGGCCCCCCTTGATCAATAACTTGTCCATCTTGTTGTTGTTCTCAGACTTTGGAAATGTTGGTGGCCCATTCAGCGGGCGTGTAAGTCTTCATCGACAGGGCGTGAACCTCGTCGGTTTGCAGGCGCCGGCCCAGGGTGGCGTAGACCTGTTGGTGCCGCTCAATCAGGCGCTTGCCTGCAAACGCGGGCGACACGATGGTGGCGTACCAGTGGCGGCCGTCGCCCGACAGTTCAAGATGGTCACAGGCGAGCCCAGCGGCAATGATGGAATGAAGTTCTTCGCGGGTCATAGATTCAGTCGATATTTATGTTGTGGTGTCGAACGTGATGTCGGTCCAATACCGGTCATCGTGCGGCGACGTGTCTAGTGCCTGATTTTGTAGCCGGTGCGCAGCATGTTGACAGCGACCGCGCTCACACCCAACAACGCGGTGCCCACAATCGCCAGACTCAACCACGGCGACACGTCGCTGACGCCAAAAAAGCCGTAGCGAAAGCCGTCGATCACGTAGAAAAAGGGGTTGAAGTGGCTGACGGTTTGCCAAAACGGCGGCAGGGAGTGAATGGAGTAAAACACGCCGCTCAGGAAGGTCATTGGCATGATGACGAAATTCTGAAAAGCGGCCATCTGGTCAAATTTCTCGGACCATAAACCGGCGATTACGCCCAGCGCGCCCATGAGTGCCGCACCCAACAGTGCAAACACCACAATCCACAGCGGCGCCGCAAAGTCGGGGCGACCAAAGTAGACCGTGACCACGAACACGCCCAGCCCCACCACCAAACCACGCACGATTGATGAGCCTACGTAAGCCCAGAACCAGTGCCAGTGCGACAGAGGCGTGAGCAGCACGAACACCAGGCTGCCCATGATTTTGCTCTGGACCAGCGACGACGAGCTGTTGGCAAACGCGTTTTGCAGCACGCTCATCATGACGAGGCCGGGCACCAAAAAAGCGGTGTAGTCCACCTGCCCATAGACCTTGACGTGGCCCTGCAGCACATGGCCAAAAATCAGCATGTACATCACCGCAGTGAGCACCGGGGCTCCGACGGTTTGAAAGCCCACCTTCCAAAAACGCAGCGCTTCCTTGTAGAAAAGTGTTTGCCAGCCGGTCATTTTGAAACTCCTGCAGCGCCCGCCATGACTTCAAGGAACACATCCTCCAGGTCAGCTTTGCGGATCTCGACGTCCTGCGCTACCAACCCGGCTTCGCGTACCGCCGCCAGATACTGCTCGATCTCATGCGCGTTATGCGCCGGGAATTGGACGATGCGCCCGATGATTCGCGCCTGGTCGGCCAAATGCCTGGGCAGTTCGCTGTCGATCTTGAAGCGCAGCACGTTGGAAGACGACGCACTGAGCAGTTCGGAGGTTTGCGCCAGCGCCACGACCCGCCCCTGCTTGAGCATGGCGATGCGACTGCACAACGCCTCGGCTTCTTCCAGGTAGTGAGTGGTGAGCAGCACCGTGCTGCCTTGTTTGTTGAGTTTGGCGATGAACTGCCACAGGGCTTGCCGCAGCTCGACGTCGACCCCGGCAGTCGGTTCGTCCAGCACGATGACCTTCGGCTTATGGACCAGCGCCTGCGCCACCAGCACACGCCGCTTCATGCCGCCCGACAGCTGGCGCATGTTGGCGTTGGCTTTGTCCGCCAAGCCCAGGCTGTGAAGCAGCTCGTCAATCCAGGCATCGTTGCGTTGGATACCGAAGTAACCCGACTGAATGCGCAACGCCTCGCGCACCGTGAAAAAGGGGTCAAACACCAGCTCTTGCGGCACCACACCCAGCTTTCGTCGGGCATTGGCATAGTCAGTGACCACATCGCTGCCATGAACCTGGACATGCCCAGAAGTAGCGCGCGACAGACCGGCCAAAATACTGATCAACGATGTTTTGCCCGCACCGTTGGGGCCGAGCAGCCCAAAAAACTCACCGGCCTCGATGTCAAAACTCACATCGTCAAGTGCATGAACGGCGCGGTCGGTGCTGCGGCGGGTCGAGGAATAGGTTTTGCAGACGTGCTGAAAGGAGAGGGCTGGCATGAGCCTCTTATTTTAGGGGCTAGGCACTGGTGCCCCGGTGCCGCACTGCAAAACCCGTTCGCACTGACGGCCTGTCGCTTTCAAGGGACGCCGTGGTGCGCTGACTTTTCCGGCATGGGCGTCAGGCGGCAGCCCCGGCGGGCCGGTCGACATGAGCCGGGAACAATTCGGCAACGCCATACAGAGTGGCCAATTGAGTCAGTCGCGCTGATGCACCGCTGACCGAAAAAGCCTGACCAGAGGCAATAGCCCGCCGCCTGCATTCAAGCAAAACCGCCAGCGCTGACGAGTCAAATGCAATCAATGCGCTGGCGTCAACCACCAGCTCCGTGATCGTAGCGCCGACAGCATTGCCACGCGAAAAAGGAATTGCCGCTGACAGCTTTGTCACAAACTCTGCAGCGCGCGGATGGTCCAGCGTTGCGGGCAGCGACAGCGCGGCAGGCAAGGCGTTCAAGATTTCTTGTCGCCCGTACTGCTAGACGTGCCCGCGTTGGACTTGTTGCGCTGTGACAAAGACGCGATCAAGCCGTCAACCCCTTTGGCACTGATTTCCTGCGCAAATTGCGTGCGGTAGGTTTCGACCAACCAAACACCCAACACGTTCAGGTCATAAATTTTCCAGCCGGAGGCGGTTTTCTCCATGCGGTAGTCAAGTTGGACCGGATCGCCACGCCCCAACACTTCCGAGCGCACCACCACTTCCGTGTCGCCCCCGCCAGCACGCATCGGCTTGACATTGACGCTCTGGTCCTTGACCTGTGCCAACGCACCGGAATACGTACGAACCAGCAAAACTTTGAACTCTTCTTGCAAACGCTTTTGCTGCTCGGGCGTGGCCTGCCGCCAGTTGCGGCCCACTGCGGAAGCGGTCATGCGGGTGAAATTGACATTGGGGATGATCTTGGCGTCCACAAGCGCAATGACACGGCTGGTTTCACCAGCCTGCACGGCTTTGTCGGCCTTGATGCTGTCCAGCACATCGGTCGACACTCGTTTGATCAGCGCGTCGGGCGCTTCGTCTTGTGCGCGGGCAAACGGCATCACGCCCAACAGCGCAAGACCCAAGGCAACGGAGGCCAAACGACCTATGGTTCTACGGTTCATCATTTTTTTCCTTTGTTCAAAGTGACAGGGCAACACCATGCTGCGAGCCCATCGAAGCCCTATTGAACCCATCCGCGCAGCAATGCGCATGCAAGGCCCATAAAGTTTTAGGGTGCTTTTGTAAAGCCAATCGCCAAACGCGTTTATTTGCCGTCCGCTGCGGCAGGAAGCGCCGCCGTCTCAGGCAAGTCGAAACGCTCCTCTTTTTCGTTAGGGTTCCTTCCGATCAGGCTACGGCGACGTTGCAGGTGAATTTCGCGCGCGAACGTGTACTTGTCAAGCGCAGCTTCGTCGAGCAAATTACCAGCGCCTAGCAAATTAGCTCGCACATTGACCGCACGTGTGAACTGCACGGCGTTGCGAGCCGGCACGTTGTTCAGAGACGAAACCGCATCGGCCTGAAAGTCGACAATCAGTGCGGCAGAATCACGCACGGTTGAGGAGCCCAATGCCGGCAACACCAGATAGGGGCCAGCGGGCACACCCCACACGCCCAAGGTTTGACCAAAGTCTTCAGTGTGCTTGGGGATATTGGCCTCGCCCGCCATATCTAACAAGCCACCCAACCCGAAAACCGTGTTGATCATCACCCGGCCGAGACTGTCACCCGCCTGTTCGCCTTTGCCCTGCAAGGCGTTGTTGACCACCGACCACGCGTCTTGCAAATTGCCGAAAAAATTGGTCACCCCGCTGCGAATAGGCGAAGGCGTCACATCACGGTATACGGTGGCAACCGGCTTGATCACCGCCCGGTCCAGACCGTCGTTGAAGCTAAATACCGAGCGGTTGAACGACTCGAAAGGATCCGATGGGTTGCTGCCCGGCGCCGTGGCGCAGCCTTGCACAAGAGCTAGCGCGAGCAACGCACAAACCCAGGTGGCTGGGCGTTTGAAGTGAATGGAAAAAGTCATTTTTGTGCTGGTTTTGAAGGGGTGGGTGCCGAAGCCGCTGCGGCCGCTGGCGCAGCGCTGCCGTCTGCAGCTTTGTTGTAGAGAAATTGGCTGATCAGGCTTTCCAGCACAACGGCCGACTGGGTTTGCTTGACGATGTCACCAGCGGCCAAATTCGTTTCACCGAAACCAGCCTCGACACCGACGTATTGCTCGCCAAGCAGACCGCTTGTGAGAATTTTCAACGAGCTGTCTTTGGGAAAGGCGTAGCGCGTATCGAGTGCAAGGTTCACATTGGCCTGGAACGACTTGTCGTCGAACGTGATGTTCTCGACACGGCCCACCACGACACCCGCGCTTTTGACGGCGGCGCGAGGCTTTAGGCCGCCGATGTTATCGAACTTGGCGGTAATTTTGTAAGACGTGTCGAAGTTCAACGACAGCAGATTGGCCGACTTCAGTGCCAGAAACAGCACAGCAGCGCCGCCCAGCAGAACAAACAAACCGACCCACAGGTCATTTCTAGATCGTTGCATTGAATTTTTTCTTCCCGATTGGTTGGCGAAATTTTCTCTTGGTGTGTCGAAATAGGCTGGGAATGGTCAAACGCTGAACATCATGGCGGTCAACAAAAAGTCAAAGCCCAGCACCGCCAGCGATGCCAACACCACGGTACGGGTGGTGGCGCGCGACACGCCTTCGGGGGTAGGCTGTGCCTCAAACCCCTGGTGAAGCGCAACGAAGGTCACCGTGACCCCGAACACAAAACTCTTGACCATGCCGTTGCCCACGTCCCGCCAGACGTCCACGCCGGCTTGCATCTGGCTCCAGAAGGACCCGGCATCAATACCGATCATCACGACGCCCACCAGCCAGCCGCCCAGAATACCCACAGCGCTGAAGATCGCCGCCAAAAACGGCATGGCGATAACACCCCCCATGAACCGGGGAGCCAGAATTCGCTTGACCGGGTCCACCGCCATCATTTCCATGGCAGACAGCTGCTCGCCAGCTTTCATCAGCCCGATCTCGGCGGTCAAGGCCGTACCGGCACGACCAGCGAACAGCAGCGCCGTGATCACGGGGCCCAGCTCTCGCACCAGACCCAGCGCCACAAGCAGGCCGAGCGCGTCGGCTGAGCCATAACGCTGCAGCGTGTAATACCCCTGCAAAGCCAGCACAAAGCCGACAAACAGCCCGGACACGGAGATGATCAACAGCGAATAATTGCCCAGGAAAAAGACCTGGTCGCGCACCAGACCGAAGCGCCGCAGCGCACCACCCGACACCGAAAGCAGGCGCGCCATCAGACGCGCTGCATAACCGAGCTCAGCCAGCCATGAACGCGTTGAAAACCCGAGGTTTCTGATGCTTGCCAAAGGATTGAAAGTACCCATCAGTGCGGACCTTTCCGGGCGGTTTGCACCGGGTTGCTGGTGTTTTTCAGGTCGCTGAAATCGCTCGCGATGTCGGGGCCCGGGTAATGAAATTTCACCGGCCCTTCGCTCAGGGCGTTGACGAACTGATGGACCAGCGGGTCGGTAGAGGTTCTAACCTGGTCTGGCGTGCCTTCTGCAGCGATGCGGCCATTGGCCAGAATGATGACCTTGTCGGCGATGCGAAAGGTCTCTTCCAAGTCGTGCGAAACGATAAGGCTGGTGATGCCCAGCGCGTCGTTGAGTTCACGGATCAGCCTGGCGGCGGTACCCAGAGCGATCGGGTCCAGGCCAGCGAACTGTTCGTCATACATGATGAGCTCCGGGTCCAGCACCATGGCACGGGCCATGGCCACCCGGCGGGCCATGCCGCCCGAAATTTCGCTGGGCATCAGATCGCGCGCACCCCGCAGTCCCACGGCGTTGAGCTTCATCAACACGATGTCGCGTACCAGCGCTGGCGGCAGCTGGGTGTGCTCGCGCAGCGGAAAGGCCACGTTGTCAAACACGCTCAGATCCGTGAACAACGCACCAAACTGGAACAACATGCCCATGCGCCTGCGGGCAGCGTACAAGGCAGATTGCGCCATCTGGCCCACGTCTTGGCCGTCAAATAAAACATGGCCCGTGTTGGCTTTTTGCTGGCCACCGATCAGCCGCAACACTGTGGTTTTGCCGCCACCCGAAGCGCCCATGAGCACCGTGACCTTGCCGCGCGGGATGGACAGGGTCACGCGCTCAAGAATGACGCGGTCCCCGAGGGATGCCGGATAGGAAAAAGTGACGTCCCGGAGTTCAACGAGAGCAGTGTCAGAGTGTGAGTCGGGTGTAGAAGCCATGGGAGAAGAAGGAGTCGCCGCCGCCAAAAGACACGCGCGCGTCGGTGTAACAAAGTCGCGATCAATGATAAGGGTTTTTACGCAAAGCCCCGCAAAGCGCGGCCGGCGCCTACACACTGAAAGGCGACGCTGGCGCGCGCTGCACCGCCCTAGAATCGCCATTTGGTTCAATTCGGGGCGCTTTAAGCATGAATTGACCCGCTAGCCCAGGTGTTACCTGCCTTGACTGCTATGTTTTCAAGAGCGCGTCAGAAAACAAGTACAAGCGGTCTGCACCGTCAGCGGGCAACCTTTCCCGGCCACGTCCAGCGTGCACCGGACGTGGCTGCGGCGACGAATCAACGAGGCAGGTCGCTGAAGCCCATCAGGAACTCGTCGACTGACCGAGCCGCCTGGCGGCCCTCGCGAATGGCCCAGACCACCAGAGACTGGCCACGACGAATATCACCGGCCACAAACACCTTGGGCACGTTGGTGGCATAGCCGCCGGTAAAACCGTCGGTGGCCTTGGCATTGCCGCGAGCGTCCTTGTCGATGCCGAACGATTCGAGCACCGATGCCACCGGGGACACAAACCCCATGGCGAGCAGCACCAGGTCGGCTTTGAGCGTTTGCTCGGAGCCGGGCACTTCCACCATCTTGCCGTCCTTCCACTCAACCCGAACGGTGGTCAGGCCTGTGACCTTGCCTTTTTCGCCCAGCAGCGCCTTGGTCGAAATCGCGAACTCGCGCTCGCAGCCTTCCAGGTGGCTCGACGAGGTGCGCAGCTTGACCGGCCAATACGGCCAGGTCATGGGGCGGTTTTCTTCTTCTGGCGGCTCGGGCATCAGTTCAAACTGCGTGACGCTGACCGCGCCGTGGCGATTGCTGGTGCCCACGCAGTCGCTGCCGGTGTCACCGCCACCAATCACGATGACGTGTTTGCCATCAGCGCGCAGCTGGCTTTTGACCTTGTCGCCCGCGTTAACCTTGTTCTGGCTGGGCAAAAACTCCATGGCGAAGTGAACGCCGTCCAGGTCACGGCCGGGCACGGGCAGATCCCGTGATTGCTCGGCACCGCCGGTGAGCACCACCGCGTCGAAGTCTTTTTGCAGTTGCTCTGGCGTGATGGTTTCCTTGGCCCAGTTGGTGACCTTGGAGTCCTTGCCCAAAGGATTTTGCAGCTTGCCCACCATGACGCCGCAGCGGAAGGTCACGCCTTCGGCCGTCATCTGCTCGACACGGCGGTCGATGTGGATTTTCTCCATCTTGAAGTCGGGAATGCCGTAGCGCAGCAGGCCGCCCACGCGGTCGTTCTTCTCGAACAGGGTGACGTCATGACCCGCACAGGCCAGTTGCTGCGCGGCGGCCATGCCGGCTGGGCCAGAGCCAACGATGGCGACTTTTTTACCAGTTTTGTGCTTGGCTGGGCGCGGTGTCACCCAACCTTCAGCCCAGGCGCGGTCAATGATGGCGTGCTCGATGGATTTGATGCCCACCGCGTCGTCATTGACGTTGAGCACGCACGCGGCCTCGCACGGGGCCGGACAGATACGGCCGGTGAACTCGGGGAAGTTGTTGGTGCTGTGCAGCGTGTCGATCGCGTTTTTCCAGTCAGCACGAAACACCATGTCGTTGAAGTCGGGAATGATGTTGTTGACCGGGCAGCCGCTGTTGCAGAACGGGGTGCCGCAGTCCATACAGCGCGCAGCCTGCTTTTTGGCGTCGGCATCGTCCAGCCCGATGACAAATTCTTTGTAGTTCTTCAAGCGCTCGGTCACGGGCTTGTAGCCCTCTTCAATGCGCTCGAAATCCATGAAACCGGTGATTTTTCCCATGATCCGTTCCTGTGAGGTAATTTTTAGCGCTTTTTAGCGCTTTTTAGCGTATTTTTGAATCAAATGAGCTTCTAGCCCAGGCGTTTACTGCCTTAGTAGCTATTATTTACATAGCAGCTACTCATGATGACAGCAATGCTGGCATTGGTCACTTTGCCGCCACGACTTCCAGCTGGCTCAGGTTGGTCGCCACTTGGGCGCGCGTGTTTTCGGTCGATGCTTCCAGCCGCCGTTCGCGCCGCTCCAGCAAGGCGCGCTTGTATTCATTCGGAAAGACCTTGACGAATTTCAGGCGGGATTCTGCCCAGGTGTCGAGCAACTCGCGCGCGCGCTTGCTGCCCGTCCAGCGGTTGTGGTCTTGCAGCAGGCGCTTGAGGTGCTGCTCGTCGCTGTCAGCGTCGTGCCAGTCAGACTGGTCGTGCGTGTGCTGCTCGGCAGTTAGCACCACCTTGTCCATGCTGACCATCGAGGTGTTGCAGCGCGTGGCGAACTTGCCGTCTTCGTCGTACACATAAGCCACACCACCGCTCATGCCCGCCGCAAAGTTGCGGCCAGTTTTGCCCAGCACCACCACGGTGCCACCGGTCATGTATTCGCAGCCGTGGTCACCCGTACCCTCAACCACCGTGGTCGCGCCCGAAAGCCGCACGGCGAAGCGCTCACCCGCGACGCCGCCGAAAAAGGCCTCACCGGTGGTGGCGCCGTACAGAACGGTGTTGCCCACGATGGTGTTCTTGACCGATTCACCGCGGAAATCGATGCTTGGACGCACCACAATGCGGCCGCCACTCAGGCCCTTGCCCGTGTAGTCGTTGGCGTCGCCGATCAGGTACAGCGTGATGCCCTTAGCTAAAAAAGCGCCAAACGACTGGCCGCCCGTGCCTTCAAGCTGAATGCGCAGTGTGTCGTCCGGCAAACCCTGGGGATGCAGACGTGTCAGCTCGCCCGACAGCATGGCGCCTACCGTGCGGTTGACGTTTCGCGCCACGTCGATGAACTGGACTTTTTCGCCTTTGTCGAGCGCAGCGCGTGACTTTTCGATCAGCCGCACATCCAGCGCCTTTTCAAGTGCGTGGTCTTGCGTGGAGACATGCAGCCGCGGCACGTCGGCGGGCACGTTGGGCTGGTAGAACAGGCGGGCAAAGTCCAGGCCGCTGGCTTTCCAGTGCTCAATGCCTTTTTGCGTGTCGAGCAGGTCGGCGCGGCCAATCAGCTCGTCAAAGTTGCGCACACCAAGCTGCGCCATCAGCTGGCGCGCTTCTTCGGCCACAAAGAAGAAGTAGTTCACGACATGCTCGGGCTTGCCGCTGAACTTCTGGCGCAGCACCGGGTCTTGCGTGGCCACGCCCACCGGGCAGGTGTTCAAGTGGCATTTGCGCATCATGATGCAACCTTCCACCACCAAAGGTGCGGTGGCAAAGCCGAACTCGTCGGCACCGAGCAGCGCACCAATGACGACGTCGCGACCGGTTTTCATCTGTCCGTCAGCCTGCACGCGCACCCGGCCGCGCAGGCGGTTCAGCACCAGGGTCTGCTGGGTTTCAGCCAGGCCGATTTCCCAGGGCGAGCCGGCGTGTTTGATGGTCGACCAGGGCGACGCGCCTGTACCGCCGTCATGGCCCGCCACCACGATATGGTCGGCTTTGGCTTTGGTGACGCCCGCAGCGATGGTGCCGACACCGATTTCACTGACCAGCTTGACGCTGATGCTGGCACGCGGGTTGACGTTTTTCAGGTCGTGAATCAGCTGCGCCAGGTCTTCGATGGAGTAGATGTCGTGGTGCGGCGGCGGCGAGATCAGGCCCACCCCGGGCACCGAATAACGCAGCGCCCCGATGTATTCGCTGACCTTGCCACCGGGCAACTGGCCGCCCTCGCCAGGCTTGGCGCCCTGCGCCATCTTGATCTGGATCTGGTCGGCCGACACCAAATACTCGGCCGTGACACCGAAACGACCCGACGCGACCTGCTTGATCTTGGAGCGCAACGAATCGCCGTCTTGCAGCGGCAAATCGACCTCGACGACTTTTTCGCCGATCACGCTTTTGAGCGTCTCACCCTTTTTGATCGGAATGCCTTTGAGCTCCATCCGGTAACGGTTCGGGTCTTCCCCGCCTTCGCCCGTGTTGCTTTTGCCGCCGATGCGGTTCATGGCCACGGCCAACGTGGCATGCGCCTCGGTGCTGATGGAGCCGAGCGACATGGCGCCGGTGGCAAAGCGTTTGACGATTTCCTTGGCCGACTCGACCTCTTCGATGGGAATGGCCTTACTCGGGTCAATCTTGAACTCGAACAGCCCGCGCAGCGTCATATGACGGCGGTTCTGGTCGTTGATCAGCTGGGCGTACTCTTTGTAGGTGTTCCAGTTGTTGGAGCGGGTCGAGTGCTGCAGCTTGGCAATCGCATCAGGCGTCCACATGTGGTTTTCACCGCGCACGCGCCAGGCGTATTCACCACCGGTGTCCAGCATGTTGGCTAGCACAGGGTCGTCGCTGAAAGCGGCGCGGTGCATGCGCAGCGCTTCTTCAGCGATTTCGAACACGCCCATGCCTTCCACCTGGCTCGGCGTGCCGGTGAAAAACTTGGCGATGGTGCTGCGGTTGATGCCAATGGCTTCAAACAGCTGGGCGCCGCAATAACTCATGTAGGTGGACACGCCCATTTTGGACATGATCTTGGACAGACCTTTGCCAATCGCCTTGGTGTAGTTGTAGGTCGCCTTCTCGGTGCTCAGGTCACCGGGCAAGCCTTTGGACAGCTCGGCCAGCGTTTCCATGGCAAGGTAAGGGTGAACGGCTTCCGCGCCGTAACCGGCCAACACCGCAAAGTGGTGCACCTCGCGGGCAGAACCTGTTTCAACCACCAGGCCAGCCGTCGTGCGAAGGCCTTCTTTCACCAGATGCTGGTGGATGGCAGACAAGGCCAGCAGCGCCGGGATGGCCACCTGCGTGGAACTCAGAGCGCGGTCGCTGACGATCAGAATGTTTTTGCCGCCTTTGATCGCATCCACGGCTTCCGCACACAAGGACGCCAGCTTGGCCTCCACCCCTTCATGGCCCCAGGCCAGCGGGTAGGTGATGTCCAGGGTGTAGCTTTTGAACTTGCCCTGGGTGGTGCTGTCGATGTCGCGCAGCTTCTGCATCTCCAGCACGCTGAGCACCGGCTGGCTGACTTCCAGGCGCATCGGCGGGTTGACCTGATTGATGTCCAGCAGGTTGGGCTTGGGGCCAATGAAAGACACCAGCGACATCACGATGGCTTCGCGAATTGGGTCAATCGGCGGGTTCGTGACCTGCGCGAACAGCTGTTTGAAGTAGTTGTAGAGCGACTTGTTTTTATTCGACAAGACCGCCAACGGGCTGTCGTTGCCCATCGAGCCGGTCGCCTCTTCGCCGTTCAGGGCCATGGGGGACATCAGGAATTTGATGTCTTCCTGGGTGTAGCCAAAAGCCTGCTGCCGGTCTAACAAACTTGGCATGTCTGCGGTGCTCGCCGGGTTGTGCGGCGCTCTGCCCTCAGCGGTAGGCGCACGACTTTGCTCACGGCACAGATGGTTTGCCGTGCCTGCGGGCACAGTCGTCACATCATCCAGCCTGATCCGCAAATTCTCAATCCACTGCTTGTAGGGCTTGCTGTGGGCCAACGTGGCCTTGATTTCTTCGTCATCAATCATGCGGCCCTGTTCTAAATCGATCAGGAACATCTTGCCGGGCTGCAGGCGCCACTTGCGCACAATCTTGTTTTCAGGCACAGGCAGCACGCCCGACTCAGAGGCCATGATGACGAGGTCGTCGTCCGTGACGCAATAACGCGAGGGGCGCAGTCCGTTGCGGTCCAGCGTGGCGCCAATCTGACGGCCGTCGGTGAACACGATGGACGCGGGGCCGTCCCACGGCTCCATCATGGCAGCGTGGTACTCGTAAAACGCCTTGCGGCGCTCGTCCATGGTGCTGTGCTGCTCCCACGGCTCGGGGATCATCATCATCACGGCCTGGCTGATCGGATAGCCCGACATCGTGAGCAGTTCCAGGCAGTTGTCGAAGGTGGCGGTGTCCGACTGGTCGGCAAAGCTGATGGGATACAGCTTTTGCAGGTCAGCCCCCAGTACCGGGGAAGACATCACGCCTTCGCGTGCCTTCATCCAGTTGTAGTTGCCCTTGACGGTGTTGATCTCACCGTTGTGCGCCACGTAGCGGTACGGGTGAGCCAGCGGCCACTCCGGGAAGGTATTGGTGGAAAAGCGCTGATGCACCAGACCAAGCGCGGAGACGCAGCGTGTGTCCTGCAAATCCAGGTAGTAGGTGCCGACCTGGTCGGCCAGTAGCAAGCCCTTGTAGACCACCGTGCGGCTGGACATGCTGGGCACGTAATACTCTTTGCTGTGCGTGAGATGCAGGTTCTGGATGGCGGCGCTGGCCGTCTTGCGGATGACATACAGCTTGCGCTCGAGGGCGTCCTGCACGATGACATCATTGCCGCGACCGATGAAAATCTGGCGCAGGATGGGTTCTTTTTCACGCACCGTGGGCGACATCGGCATGTCCCGGTTGACCGGCACGTCGCGCCAGCCCAGAAGGACCTGGCCTTCGGCCTTTACAGCGCGCTCCAGCGCCTGCTCGCACGCCAGGCGCGACGCGTGTTCTTTGGGCAAAAACACCATGCCAACGCCGTACTCGCCCGGTGGCGGTAACACCACGCCTTGGCTGGCCATCTCTTCGCGGTACAGCGCATCGGGCAGCTGAATCAAAATACCTGCGCCGTCACCCATCAACGCATCTGCGCCCACAGCGCCCCGATGGTCAAGATTTTCAAGAATCTTCAAACCCTGCTGAACGATGGCGTGAGACTTGTGCCCTTTGATGTGTGCGACGAAACCAACGCCGCACGCATCATGTTCATTGGCACCAGAGTACAAACCGTGGTCTTGAATATGCTTGATTTCAGCAGCCGTTGTCATGGCGCACTCCTCTTAATTGATTTTCGCGGAATAGTCATGATAAGACGCCGCAACAACAATGCCAAACACTTTAATTAGGGTCATAACCTAATAAATTTCACCTGACAGCGTTTGAACTTTAATTGGGGACAGATTAGTTTTCATTTTTTATTCATTTGCAATCAATGACTTATGACGATTCAGCCGTTATCGCTGGCAGGCAGGGACGTCCTGCACGCGCCTGAACAATGCGTCGTACCGTTTTTTTCTGCACTGTGTTTGTGAAATCTTCGTCTCCCAGCGCCCAGCCCGTTATTACCGACCGGGTCAGGGCACTGTACTGGGACGCGTCCAGTCCGCTTCGCACCAGTTCGGCATACGCTGCTTCACGGGAAAACGGCGTGTTGGCCAATGCCCAGGCCACCGCATGCGGGGTGATGAGCGGGTCAACCCTTCGCCCCACATAATGCGCATGGCTGGACCACGGATAGCTCGCCGCATCTGCCACCAAACCCGCGCGCACCGGATTCAGGTCACCGTAGACCATGCAGGCAAGGCCCCAGCGCTCAGCTTGAATCAGCGTCGAACGGTAGCGTCCA
This sequence comes from Polaromonas sp., assembly GCA_031363755.1. Classification (GTDB taxonomy): domain Bacteria; phylum Pseudomonadota; class Gammaproteobacteria; order Burkholderiales; family Burkholderiaceae_C; genus Polaromonas. The sequence continues at coordinate 3,869 of JANLUZ010000006.1, read as the reverse complement.
TCCCACAACGTACCGGAGCGACTGTTCAAATCATTGAAGTAGCGGCCGTAACTGCGGCCCACCGCTTGCATCATGCGAGGCACGCCATTGTTGTCCTGCTGGGGCGTTGCCATCAGATGAACTTGGTCGCTCATCAGCGCGTAGGCGTGAACAGCGACCTCGAACTGGCCCGCGTGGTGGGTTAGCAGCTGCAAAAAGCATTCAAAGTCGGTCGTCGTCGTGAAAACATTTTGACGGTTATGAGCGCGGTGCAGCACGTGGTGAAGGTGATTGGGCAGCGTCAGTCGGGCAAGGCGGGCCATTCAAGAGCTCCATGGGTCGGTCAATCAAGGCAAGCGTCTGCCCCAATTATCGCGTTACTGCCCCATACCCCACAAGGCCGAGCTACCTCACGACCTTGCCGTCCGGTGTGATGGTGACCAGATCGATCACGCGCACCGACTCGTATTTTTTGGCCTTCAAGTTCACGCGAAAGCCGCCCATGTTGTAGTCGCTCATGGACTCAAACGCTTTTTGCAGACCGCTGCGGTCTGCCTTGCCCGACTCCGCCACGCTTCGACGGACGCCCTCGGCAAATGCGCGCGCGGCGATGTAGCCCTCCACGCTTTCATAACCCGCCGTCTGGTCAGTCTGATTGATCGCATCGAGATACTCCTTGATCAGCGGCGTCCCGACACTGCGAGGCGATGGCACCACCTGCGAAATCACCACGCCACCAATATCTTTGCCAAGCGCCGTGAACAAGGGGTCAATACCCACCACCGAGAAATTCAAAAACTGTCCACCAAAACCAGCAATCCGCATTTTTCGAATAAAGGCAGCCGATGAGTTAAACAGACTGACTTGAATGATGGCTTGCGGCTGGACTTTCATCAACGCGGCCACTGCGGCGTCAACCTTGTCGCTGTTCACCGGTGACAGTACGCTGCCAACCAGAGGCGTAAGCTTCAAATCAGTCAATGCCTGGGTAACAGCGGCCAGCCCACCTCGCCCCATAGCGTCGTCTTCAGCAAACACGGCAACGCGGTCTTGACCCAACGTGGCGCAATGGCGAACAATTTTGTAGGCTTCGTCAGCAAGTCCGGGGCGCACATTGAAAACACGCGTTATGGCCGGTGCCCGCAAGGCATCTGACGCGCCAAACGGCGCAAAAAAGAGTGGCGCCTGAACTTTGGTCGCTGCGTAAGCGGCATCACAACTCGCTGTGCCGACAAAGCCGAACAAGGCGTCCACGCCCTCGTTGACAAAAGTTGTTGCGTTTGCAGCGGCTCTGGCAGCGTCGTAGCCATCGTCGAGCGCTTTAACTTCAATTTTGATGCCCGACACGCCATTCTTCTGGTTCAGTAAATCGAAGTACAACTTTGCGCCATTGAGATAAGCCAGCCCAATCTGGTCGGCAGCCCCCGTCAATGGCACGGACTGACCCAGGACAATTTTTCGTCCTGCTCCCTTGCCGCTTTGCGCCCGCAAAGCTGGGCTTGCCAAACAAGCCGCAGCCGACACCCCATTTGCCAGAAACTGGCGTCGATCGATAGTCATGAGATCTCCTTTTTCGAACCTTTTAACAAGCACGATGAGTGCCTGCTGAAATGGCCAAATGCCGAGCTTGGCAGCAGTAAAACAAAATCAGTGACTTTCCGTCACATCAATTACACAAGATGATGCCACCTTGTGTACTGCGTGTGTTGGGCAAATTTCCGCTAAATCTCAAAAGCTATGCAACCCGTAAGTCGGAAGTATTCCTTGAGCGCGAAGCGATCTGTCATTCCGGCGATGTGATCAGCCACAACTCGTTCAAATGACGGAAAACAGGCTTCACTCACCCCGTTACGCCGCAAATCACCGCGATCCACCATGGCATCGCCACCCATTTCGGAGGGCACCGAGATGTAGGCTTTGAACAGATCGCGGACAACGCCTTGTGCAATTTCTGTGTTTCGGATGACCTGCGCGTGACGGTACAACTTCTGGTGCAAAAACCGCTTGAGTTGCCGCGACTGACCTGCCATCTCCTCAGAGAAGCGAATCATGGGGGGCAAGCGCCTGACCGCTTCGACCGTCTCGGGTGCTGCAGCACGCAAGGCGTGAGCGGACGCGTCAGTTACGTCATAGACCTGAGCGCTGAGCATGCGCCGGATGGTGTCAAACAACAACCGGCGCCCACGTAACTGGGGGTGCTGCTGTAACGACTCTTTGCGGTAGCGGCTGAAGAGTTCAACCTCGTCAAGCTGATCGATGTGCAGCAGCCCTGAACGAACACCGTCATCAATATCATGCGCGTTGTAAGCAATTTCGTCGGCCAGATTGGCAAGCTGAGCCTCAAGTCCTGGCTGACCCAGACCCGATTCTCCGCCGGCGCCCACGAACCGATGCGCCACACCGTGCGGCTCATTAGCCTCGAGCCGCAGGGCGTTGCGCATCGAACAGTGCTTCAAAATTCCCTCGCGCGTTTCAAAGCTGAGGTTTAGCCCGTCGTGGGCTGGGTAGCACGCCTCCAGACGGTCAACGACGCGAAGGCTTTGCAAATTGTGCTCAAAGCCACTACTGCGGGGGTTGAAGGCCCGAAGCTCGGTATTCAGTGCGTCCTGGCCCGCATGACCAAAGGGCGTGTGGCCCAAGTCGTGCGCCAGCGCAATGGCCTCCACAAGATCTTCGTTCAGCCCCAAATTACGCGCAATGGAGCGGCCCAATTGCGCCACTTCGAGCGAGTGCGTCAGCCTCGTCCTGAACAGGTCGCCTTCATGGTTCAAGAATACCTGGGTCTTGTAGACCAGTCGGCGAAAAGCGGTTGAGTGAACGATGCGATCGCGGTCACGCTGAAACACAGACCGAGTTGGGGCAGCAACTTCAGAATAAATACGCCCGCGAGACTGCGCAGGATGGCACGCATAACGAGACAGGATCATAAAAACCAGTAAAACAGACTGTAGCCCAAATATCAAATGCCTCTAATGCTATCTATCAAGTAGCATTTAAGTCGAGAAACCACAGCAGCTGTCAATCACATCACGCACCATTGCATCGGGGGCGGCTCGCACTGCGGCGCGCCCAGGGCCATCAATCACCACAAACCGAATTTCGCCTGCCTCAGACTTTTTGTCGATGCGCATCAGCGACAAATAGCGCCCTGCATTGTCAGACTTGTCAAGGACAGGCCCACGAACCGGCAGCCCCGAGCGAGCGACCAGCGTAGTCAACCGCTCGACGAAAACATCGTCAACCAACCCAAGCCGCTTCGACAATTCAGCAGCCATGACCATGCCGCAACCCACGCCTTCACCGTGAAGCCATTTGCCGTACCCCATGCCCGACTCAATGGCGTGTCCAAAGGTGTGTCCAAAGTTCAAGATGGCGCGAAGACCGGTTTCACGCTCGTCCAAACCCACAACGTGCGCCTTGATTTCGCAACTGCGTCGTATGGCGTACGCCAATTCAGCCGGCGCTTTTGCCAGCAGGTTATCAAGGTTGTCTTCGATCCAGGCAAAGAAAGCCATGTCGGCGATTGGGCCATATTTGATGATCTCCGCCAATCCAGCGCTAAGTTCCCGTGTCGGCAGGGTTCCCAGTACATCTAAATCGCAAATCACACTTTGGGGCTGGTAAAAAGCGCCAATCATGTTCTTTCCAAGTGGGTGGTTGATGGCCGTTTTCCCACCTACAGACGAGTCAACCTGCGCCAACAGCGTGGTGGGAATCTGTACAAAAGGCACGCCACGCATGTAACTGGCGGCAGCGAACCCGGTCATGTCGCCAACCACACCACCACCCAGCGCAAACAACACTGTTTTCCGATCGCAGGCATTTTCGAGCAAAGCATCAAAGATCAACTGAAGCGTTTGCCAGTCCTTGTGCACTTCGCCGTCTGGCAA
>JANLUZ010000203.1:0-27795 GCA_031363755.1 Polaromonas sp. | reverse complement strand
CGGGATCGGCACCCACAGCGGCAGCTCTTCGTCCAGCACATGGTCTTCACGCACATAGCCGTGGGCCAGCACGTAGTCGCCCAGCTGCTGGCTGTTGCGCAGCCCGGCGCAGTGGCCCAGCATGATCCAGGCGTGCGGGCGTAGCACGGCGATGTGGTCAGTGATGTTTTTGGCGTTGGCCGGGCCGACGCCGATGTTGACCATGGTGATGCCGCTGCGGTCGGCGCGCATCAGGTGGTAGGCGGGCATTTGCGGCAATAACTTGCCCCCACGCTCCACGCTTCGCGTGGTTCGCTGCCCCCCGGGGGGGCCGTCATCGCCTTGGGGCGGCCCGGCGTCGATGCTCTCTGCGGTGTGTAGTGCTTCTTCAGCCGATAAGCCCACGCGCCGCGTGATGACGTTGCCAGGCTCGACAAAGCAGGTGTATTCGCTGTTGGCATCAAGCATGGCGGCGTGGCCCAGGCGCACAAACTCGTCGATGTAGAACTGGTAGTTGGTGAACAGCACAAAGTTTTGAAACCAGTGCGGTGACGTGCCGGTGTAGTGGCGCAGGCGCTGCAGCGAATAGTCGACCCGCGCGGCCGTAAACAGTGACAGCGGCATGGCCTCGCCGGGGCGCGCTTCATGCGTGCCGTTGGCAATGCCGTCGTCCATGGCAGCCAGGTCGGGCAGGTCAAAAGCGTCGCGCATCAGCGTGCGGCGCGCAGGGCTCATGCTGCCTTCAATGTGGTCATTTTCGGCAAAGGAGAAGTGAATCGGAATCGGCTGGCTGCTGGTGCCTACTTCCAGGGCCCCACCGTGGCTGCCGTGGTTTTGCAGCAGCAGCCTGAACTGCTCGAGGTAGTAGTGGCTGTACAGGTCGGGCCGGGTCAGCGTGGTCTCATAGCGCCCTGGCCCCGCCACAAAGCCGTAACTCAGCTGCTCGATGTCGGGCTCTTCCAGAATCGCCCGGGCCACGGTGTCGGTGTGTATACGCACAAATGGGTAGCAGGCGCGCACATGGCCGGGCAGGGTGTCGCCAGCCACAAAACGCTGCAGGGCTTCACGCAGGTGAGCGATCTGCTGGTCGTAAATCAGCTGCACCTGGGCCAGCGCGGCAGCGGGGTCGGTGAAGTGGGTGGGGGCGATGAAGGGCGGCAGGTAGGGCATGGTCGGGTCTCAGGTGGCAATCGGCCTGACCGGCTCGCGCATGGTCACAAACTCTTCTGCCGCAGTGGGGTGAATGCCGATCGTGCTGTCAAAAATCGCTTTGGTGGCGCCGGCTTTCATGGCCACGGCAAAGCCCTGCACCACCTCGCCCGCGTCTGGCCCCACCATGTGCAGGCCCACCACGCGGTCGGTCGCGTCTTCGACCAGCAGTTTCATCAGCGTGCGCTCGGTGCTGCCGCTCAGCGTGTGTTTGAGGGCCTTGAACTCGCTCTTGAACACGGTGATGGCGCCAAACTTTTGGCGCGCGGCTTCTTCCGAATAGCCCACAGTGCCGATGTTGGGGTGGGTGAATACGGCCGTCGGAATGAAGTCGTAGCTCATGCCGCGCGGCGCTTTGCCGGCGGCAGGGCCAAACAGCTGGTCCACCACCACCATCGCTTCACCCAGCGCCACCGGCGTGAGCTGCAGGCGCGCGGTCACGTCGCCCAGCGCATAAATGTGGGGCACCGAGGTTTGGTACTGGTCGTTGACCTCAATGGCCCCCTTGGGATTCACAGCGATGCCCGCTGCGGCCAGGCCGATGTCGGCGGTGTGCGGTTCGCGCCCGGTGGCGTACAGCACCGCGTCCACGGTGAAGCTGGCGGGCTGGTCGGCGGGGCAGTCGAGGGTCAACATCACACCATCCGCAGTTTTGCTCAGGCCCGTCACCTGGGTGTCGAAGCGAAATTCAACCCCGGTTTTGGCCATTTCAGTGCCGACAAAGCTGCGCACGTCCTCGTCAAAACCGGTGAGCAGTTTGGCCCCCCGGTGCACCTGCGTGACGTGGGCACCCAGGCCGTTGAAGATGGACGAAAACTCGCTGGCAATATAGCCGCCACCCACCACCGCCAGGCGTTTGGGAAACGGGCTGATGTCAAAAATATGGTCTGACACCAGCGCCAGTTCGTGGCCTTCAACAGCGGGCACTGTGGGCTTGCCGCCCGTGGCAATCAGGATGTTTTTGGCGGTAAATGGCTGGCCGCCAACGTCAATGGTGTGCGTGTCTGTCAGCCTGGCCCAGCCTTTGATGACGGTAACCCCGGCGCTGTCCAGCAGCTGGTCGTAGATGCCGTTCAGCCGGGAGATTTCCCGGGCGCGGTTGGCCTTGAGCAGTTCCCAGTCGAGCGTGGGCGTTTGGGCCGACCAGCCAAAACCGCGCGCTTCTTCAAACAGGTCGGCATAGTGGGCCGCATAGCTGTAGAGCTTCTTCGGGATGCAGCCCAGGTTCACACAGGTGCCGCCCATGCTTGACACCTCAGCCAGGGCCACGCGCGCGCCGCGCTGGGCCGACATGCGCGCTGCGCGCACGCCGCCGCTGCCGCCGCCGATCACGAAGAGGTCAAAGTCATAAGTTGTCATGGGAATCACGTGCTTTCTAGGGTTGAGGTTTTTTTCAACATTACCACCGGCCTGTTGTCCGCCGTGCGGGCCGGGGCATCAGGGCGCGGGGCGTTTTGGCGCGGAGTGCCGGTCGTGCCGGTAGTGCTGCGTCAGCGCAATGCTGATGATGCACACCGCCAGCCACGCGCTGCCTGACGCAAAACCCGCCAGCACGTCGGTGGCGTAATGCACCTGAATGAAAACGCGGCTGCAGCCAATCGTAAAAACCAGCGCGCTGGCCGCCAGCACCACCGCCAGGCCGCCGAGCGGGTGGTTTTTGGCCGGTGGCCAGGCGCGCAGCAGCACATAGGCCAGCATGCCGTATGACACCACGGCCCCCGCGCTGTGGCCGCTCGGAAAGCTCCAGCCGTGCGCCTGAAACAGCGTCGTGTCATGCACGGGCCGGGTGCGTTCAAAAACGCCTTTGAGCGTGACATTGAGCAGCGCGCTGCTCGCCACCGCCGCCCCATACGCCAGCGCCAGCCCGCGGCGCTGGCTCCACCACAGCACCAGCGCCACCACGGCCGTCAGTCCCGTCAGCGTGGCTGTATCGGCCAGGTGGGTGATGGCGGCAAACACCTGCCGCGCGGGTGCTGCAAGGTGGCGGCCCACCGTTGCCGACAGCAGGTCGTCCAGCGCGCCAAGGCGCTGTGCGGCGCCAGCGTCTGCCAGCTGCTCGGCGAGTTCAGCAAACAACAGCGCCCCCGCGACCACCACGGCAAAGCCAAACGCCAGCCGCACCAGCAAGTAGGCGCCGGGCGGCAGTGCGGAGTCGTCACGCGGCACCGCATAGCGGCGGGCCAGCGTCCACACGCCAGCCACCCCCAGCAACAGCACCGCCAACGCCGCCAGGAACAAAGGCAGCGCGTGGGCGCCGATGCGTTCGACAAGGGGGGCGTGGGCGGTGAGGTTCAAGGGCATGGGGTTTGACGTCGACCAAAAAGTGCTGGGGCAAACAGTTTAGTGGCGTGCCTTGAGGCAGGCTGAAAACCAAGTCACGATAATCGCCCCATGACATCTTCCTCTGCTTCCCCCTCCGCCGCTTCCAACTTCGCGTCCCTCTCCCTGCCCGCCCATGTGTTGGCCAACCTGAGTCAGCTGGGCTACACAAGCATGACGCCGATTCAGGCGGCCAGCCTGCCGGTGGCGCTGCTGGGCAAGGACCTGATCGCGCAGGCCAAAACTGGCAGCGGCAAAACTGCCGCCTTCGGCATTGCGCTGCTGGCCAACCTCAATGCGCGGCGTTTTGCGGTGCAGGCCATGGTGCTGTGCCCCACACGGGAGCTTGCCGACCAGGTCGCCACCGAAATTCGCCGCCTGGCGCGGGCCGAAGAAAACGTGAAAGTGGTGGTGCTGTGCGGCGGCGTGCCGCTGCGCAACCAGACGGCCAGCCTTGAGAACGGCGCGCACATTGTGGTGGGCACGCCGGGCCGCATCATGGACCACCTGGCGCGGGGGATTCTGAATCTGGAGGCGATGAACACGCTGGTGCTGGACGAGGCCGACCGCATGCTGGACATGGGCTTTTTTGACGACATCAGCGTGGTGGCCAAGCAGTGCCCGAAAGAGCGCCAGACCCTGCTGTTTTCGGCCACTTACCCAGAAGGCATCGCCAAGATCAGCCAGCAGTTCATGAAAACGCCGCAAGCCATTACGGTGCAGGCGCAGCATGAAAAAACCAAGATCACCCAGCGCTGGTACCAGGTGCCGGACAGCGACCACGACGAAGCCCGCCTGGGCGCGGTGGCGCTCGTGCTGCGGCACTTTCGCCCGGCCAGCACGCTGGCTTTTTGCAACACCAAATCTCAATGCAGAGCACTTGTCGCGTACTTGAAGGACCAAGGGTTCAGTGCGCTGGCCCTGTTCGGCGAGCTGGAGCAGAGGGAGCGCGACCAGGTGCTGGTGCAGTTTTCCAACCGCAGCTGCTCCGTGCTGGTGGCCACCGACGTCGCCGCGCGGGGGCTGGACATCGCCCAGCTGGCCATGGTCATCAACGTGGACGTGACGCCGGATGCTGAAGTGCACATTCACCGCATTGGCCGCACTGGCCGGGCCGACGAAGCAGGCTGGGCCATCAGCCTGGCCAGCATGGACGAGATGGGCTATGTCGGCAAAATCGAGGTGCTGCAAAAGGCCGAGTCGGAATGGCACAAGCTGGCAGGCCTGACGCCCGCCAGCAATGAGCCCCTGCTGCCACCCATGATCACGCTGCAGATCGTCGGCGGCCGCAAGGAAAAAATCCGCGCGGGAGATGTGCTGGGCGCACTGACCGGCCCCGACGGCAACGTGCCGCCGTTCACGCGGGAACAGGTTGGCAAGATCAACGTCAACGAGTTTTCCACCTACGTCGCAGTCGACCGGGCCATTGCCAGCCAGGCGCAGCAAAAGCTCAGCAATGGCGGGGTGAAGGGCAAGAGCGTGAAGGTGCGGTTCATGGATGAGGTGTAAGTGATGCTGAACAAGCTGTTTTTTAGGCCAAATAGCTCTCTAGTCCAGGTTTTATATGCCTCGGTAGCTATTGAAAGCGTAGCAATCAATGGTTGATTTGACTTCTTCGCCAACGCTGCCCGGCATGGCAGTTGTTATCGGCTCGGGCGGGGGCATTGGGTCGGCGCTGGTCACGCAGCTGCAAGCTGACCCCGATTTCGCCCAGGTCATCGCGCTGGGCCGCAGCACGCTCCCGCGTCTGGATTACAGCGATGAGTCGAGCTTGCAGGCGGCCGCGCAACACGTGGCTGACCAGTGCGAGGCGGGCGGGCTGGCGCTGCGCCTTCTGGTCGTCGCCACCGGCTTCCTGCACGGCGACGCGGGCCAGCCCGAGCGCAGCTTTGCCAACCTGGACGCGGCCTACCTGCAGCAGGTTTTCGCCATCAACACGCTGGGCCCGGCGCTGGTGATGAAGCACTTTTTACCCTTGATGCCCAAGCAGGGCCGGTGCGTGGCGGGGTTTATGTCGGCCAGGGTGGGCAGCATTGGCGACAACGCGCTGGGGGGCTGGTACGGCTACCGGGCCTCAAAAGCTGCGCTGAACCAGCTGGTCAAAACGGCGTCGATCGAGATGACGCGGCGCAACAAACAAAGCATTTGTGTGGCACTGCACCCTGGCACAGTGGCCACTGCGTTGAGCCAGCCCTTTGCCAAAACCGGGCTGAACGTGCGGTCGCCCGACGAGGCGGCAGCTGATGTGCTGCGGGTGCTGGCTGGGCTGCAGGCGCCCGATACCGGGGCGTTGGTCGACTACCAGGGTCAAAAGCTCCCTTTTTGAGCTTTTCCTGGCCCAAGTCGGGTAAATTTATGCCCATTAATGCCGCTAGCCCAGGTATTTACTGCCTGAGTAGCTCCTGAATCAATAGCAATTGACGGTGTTGTCGCCAGTGGTTGCTCGCTGACGCGTCAGCCTGTGGCTGGTAGACCTGCGCGGTGACCTGCAGCGCCCAGGCTCCTGGCGCTGATTGGTGCGGTGCGGGGCGGCCGAGGCGCTGCGGTTATTGCGCAATGACTGTTCGGTGCGTCGGGTGAAGCAGAAAAAAATCGTGCATGCACTGCATCCAAATCAAGGTTTGGCGTGTATTACTTGCAGCGGCGCCAAAAAACGCTGCGACGGTCGCCCCGCATCAACGTGGGTATGCCATGTTCTGCAATCGTTTTGGCACCCTTTTTTTTCACCCTTTTTCACCCTTTTTCACCGGGAGTTTTCCATGTCAATCAAGCACCTCTCCATCTTGTCCGCAGTTGCTGCAGCCGCCCTGCTGAGCGCTTGCGGCTCCATGAGGCCCATGGCCCCTACGTTTTCCCAGGAAGGCCTGCCGGCTGCTGTGATGGTGCCCGCCGGCAACAAAGTCGCGCTCGAATCCGTCGGCGTCGGCGAGATTACCTATGAATGCCGCGACAAGGCCAACGCGCCCGGCACGACAGAGTGGGTGTTCCTCGGCCCGAAAGCTGCGCTGAATGACCGCAGCGGCAAACAGATCGGCACTTACTACGGCCCACCCGCTACGTGGGAGGCGCTGGACGGCTCCAAGATCACCGGCACCCAGGTTGCTGTGGCACCGTCAAGCGCGGGCAACCTGCCGTTCCAGTTGGTCAAGGCCAACCCGGCTGTAGGCTCTGGCGCGATGCTAGGTGTGAGCTACATCCAGCGCGTGGCGCTCAAGGGCGGCGTGGCCCCGGCCAGCGAGTGCAGCGCCGCCAAAAAGGGAACGAAAGAAATCGTCAAGTACCAGGCCGACTACATCTTCTGGAAAGCCGCCTGACAGGTAATTTGCGGGCAGTCTGCAAGCCTGGGGGTGCGCAAGCATCGACTGGACGCCCGCCGCCCGGCGCTGAACGGGTTGGTAAATACGCAACAACGACGGTACCGCAAGGCCTTGCCAGCGATGCCCGCTCAAAAGCTTCGGCTCAGCGCAAGCCCGCCACAGGGGTTACTTCTGGCAGGGCCAAATTACGAGGCACTGATCGCTGGGCACCGTGCGGCGTGGCAGGGGCCAGCCGCCCCGATACGCCACAGCCACTATGCCATCGGCCGCCTAGGTGGCCGTGAAGCAAACGACAGCCCACCCAAAGCTTCGTTATAGGTGTGCAGATGTATCGCCATCTGAGGTGAAAACGGCCTTGGCGGCAATCGCCCACCTCCCAAAGGTCAGATGACCAATGTAATCCCGTAACAAAACGGCGAAAACTGTGCTGAAACTGATACGGAAAGATACAAAAACCAGCCGCCCAGCGCAACACAAAAAAGCCTTTCTAAGGCTGCACGATTTCATCAAGAGGACACATCTCCAGCATGCTGCACTCAAGCCAGCAAAGCCCGCAACGCCAATCCTTTACTGCCAGCATACCCGGTAGTGCGGCGGCTCACGCGGCATGACGATGTCATTTCATGGCGCATTCGCTGTGTCCGCTCGACCACACAAAAGCCTGTTTTCTAACCCCCCCCTTCTAAGTTACAAAAACGGAAGCGCGGGTGTTTACCCCTAGAAAATGTAGTGAGCAAAAGCTCAGCAAAGGCGTAAAGTAAAGATCTCGTAACGAAACAACAAGTCGATGCGAGCAAAGTGAAGTTAGACGCAACCTGTGCCAAGTGTTCGGGTTTAAATTGTTGATCAAGCTTTTTAAAGCAGCAATTTTTCTGACTGCGCACTTGGCCTAACTTTTGTTAACTACCAATCTGGAGATAGCCATGAAATTTTCTACCTTTCCTAAAAATTTAGCTGCCAAAACCAAACAACGCGGCCAAGGCATGTCGGAGTACATCATCATCGTGGCACTGATTGCGGTCGGCGCTATCGGTGTGTTCACCGCGTTTGGCGGCACCATCCGCAGCCAAGTCGCCGGTATGGCGGCAGAGCTTTCGGGTGGAAGCAATAAGGATGATCTTGCAATCGCGCAGAAGAAAGCCGTAGCGGCCACCGCAGCCGCTGCAAAGGTTACTGGTATGGGAACCTACGGTTCACAAAACAGCGGTTCGTAATATTACGTCGTGTAGATACTGCCCTCGCAAGCGAGTCGAATATCAATTCACTTGCGAGAGCTTTTTTATACTGAACTTGATGCTTCAAAATCAAAAACACCGAAGTTTGAACGAGTCGCATCAACATGCTTAGTGCTACGTTGCAGTCCAGTTAAGAATCTCAAAAGCTTTTTTAAGAATTACTCAAGCCATTTCGATTGGCGAAAAAGCACGCGATGAAAAATTCTACTTTCACCGACTCTGCGCAACGGTTTCTCACGGCGACCGATGCAAGGCGTGAGAAAAAAAACCATCGCCTTCCCGCCAGGCAGTCTGGCCAAGCACTTATAGTAATACTTGCGTTCTCTGTAATCCTGGCCGCAGGGTTGTTGTCGATTCACAATACTGCGAAGTTGACTATTGCGAAGCGAGAATTAGTTAACGCGGCTGACGCGACAGCCTACAGTGGTGCAACAATAATTGCACAGGGGTTAAACTACACGGCATCTACAAATCGGGCTATCTTGGCGAACAACGCCTTAATTGGTCAGATGACGGCGATTCGCTCAACGTTAGCGATGTCGGAATGGTACTGGAAAAATACCAAGCATTTTTGGGGTGCGGTAAGGGCAATGACCGAATGGATTCCATATGTCGGAGAAGCAATGGCCGCCGTTGCAGGTACTTTCGAGGGATTCTCCGAATTTTGGGCAAAGTTTGGTGTGCACGGAGCGCGAAGGTTAGCTGAAGTATTGCATTACACAAGCTCGGCTGCGATCTCATTGACAAACGGGGCGATCTGGACTTCCCAGCAGCTGCATCTTGCCGATAGCGTGGTTGGGTTTGTACCGAACATGGTAACGATCGCGAAGGACAATGCGCCCTCGGCTCAGATAGATCCTGTGCTCGATGGCACACTGTTTGGCCCCGTTGCAACCGCAGCATACCTGGTAGGGAATTTTAAGGTAAAAGTCCGGGCGTCAAAACAGACGCTCAATACGTCTGCCGGTCCAAAAGACGAATATTTAAATTATGTCACTGGGACCAATAGAAACGTTGCCACACCGTTTTTTCTAGGTGCCCGCACGCTACTTCCTAATGCCGTCGGCTTATGGGTTACTGCCGGCTGTGGTAAATCAAACGAATATGCTGCTGGCAGCTTGTTGGGGCCCCCAGCAGGTCTGGGCGCAGAAACAGACGCGGCCCTCAAAGCTCTCAATACTTTTACTGCAATTATTGATGGACCTGCGCTTGACAACACCCTGTGTATGTTTGCACGAAACGGGGGCAGCGAATTAGTACAACTCCAAGATGGGAAGATGGCTTGGGTTTCAATCGACGCAATGACACTCACGGTTCCCTACGTCGATGAGATATTAAGGTTTTTTGGTATTACCAATATTTCTTTCAGTCATCGTCCAATGGCAGGTGGTGCAGTCATGAGCTTTAGTGAAACAAACGCATACAAGGATCGAACGCCAAGATCTGTTGCCAACTTTAGAGACTATATATCGAACGATCATCCCGACCGGGAAGAAAAAGCGAGTCCCTCAAAATACATGGGACACCAAGTCGCACTACCTGCTGACTGTGTTGAGGTGGTAAAGCCTGGTCTGAATCCAACAATGATCGCCATTAGTACCAACGGGCGCACTTCTGGAACATGCGCGGTACTTGCAACTGGTGTCGGCGACGCTGGTGTCGGTCAGGGTCTGTGGGCTCATCACCTTGAGGAAACAGCAAATAGAATTATTGAAGCACCAGAGCCTGACCAAACTGCTTCGGAGCGTGCTCGGGCAGGTTTAACCGCGGCATTAGGCAATTTCGTAGACGGTTATGAGCAGTCGAACAATACTATTCGCCCGTTTACGGATACCGGTGTAAACGTGGGATCGGTAAGTCCGCCCGGGGTGTCGGGTGGCGTAAACGCCTCGACAACAACAATGCCGAATGCGCAAACTGTAACCACTGCTGGTAATGGTTTGTTAAAATCTGGCTGGGCAACGGCAGGCGCTAGTTATCAACGAGCACGTGCATCATTAACAAATGCGTTAGTCCCAAGCTCTTTTAAAATTAACGCTAAGCAGATATTGACAGACGCAGTGAAAGACGTGCTTACCGAGAGTGAGGATGGCACAAGCATAGGCAAAAAAGCGAGAAAGTTTCTCAGAAGCCTCGGGCTTAATGACGTAATCAATATGCTGCAAATGGAAGTATCTGATGGGGTGGAAAAGCCAAGTAGTTCCACTTCAAACAGGATTTTTAACATTCTTGCAGATGGTTTGCCGCCATTTTTCTGGGATGTGCGAGTGATGGACAAAATTCAAGGCGCTACCCCGGGTGAAGAGCAAGATTTAGTGTCTACTGACGAAAAGCCAGACAACTACAATGAACGGCGCTACAACCTCGGCCCGGTTGTCTACCTTCCGCTGACACAGCCCCTTCCGAAATCGTCGTTTGTTGGTGCTGAGCGCTCCGAGTCAACGCAAAACGGCGGTACGGCGGTTTTAGCTAACTTTGACGATCGTAAAACACCTACGCTAAAGGCTTTGGGCAAAGCCAGAATATTTTTTCGCCAGCCGTCTGACCAATGGATGAACCGCTACAAAGTCGTGGTCAATAAGTCCTTGCTATTGCCTTACTGGCAAGTACGTAACGAAAGTTTAAGTTATGCAGAGAAATGGGCGTTATTTGCAATAGGTGGAATCGCTGACGAGGCGACTAGTGGACAACAGTGAGATTCATTGATCATGCGTTCTGCAAAACCCTCTATCAAATGCCAGCTAGGTCAAGCGTATGCTGAGACACTGGTTGGTTTTACTGTAATTGCTATATTCCTATTTGGAGCGCATCATGTGTGGCAAAACGCTGAGCTGCAACAAGTAGCTGTAGACGCAGTTCGGTTTGCTGCGTGGGAGAGGGTTGTCTGGGAGCCCGACGACAACGGGGTAGAGAAGTTTGCTTTGCACAAAACAGACAAACAAATTGCGAAGGATGTCGTGCTGCGTCAGCTATCGACACCCGCCGCTTGGCGCAAGTTCCGCTCGGGACTTCCTGCAAACGGTAATCCAGATGACGATTCGGATAACACACCGACTAGAAGGCACCAGTTATTGAATACGGCTGTGAAGTCTTTCATATCGCCCGACAAAGATCCAAATAATATGGTTTCAGTGTCAACCAGTAGTGGCTGGAAAAATACAGATGAAAAGTGGCGAGGCGTTGACCCGACAGACAAATTGCTTACGTCACTCGAGCTTGATCAACAAACATGGCGCACTGTGGAACTGGAATTAAATAGTCTGCTTTCGAGTGAGTTAAGCGAAAAACGTTTTGGTTTCACACTTCCCGCTGTGTCGACAAAGAAGCATCTTACGTTGATTACCAACAGCTGGGCAGCATCACCCCCTTTAATGTTTGTTCGTGACAGGCAGCTGTTACCGCTCTCCACTGGCGATACAGTGTCTGATACTGCGCCAAACAGACTCGCCTACGGCGGTCAGTCGTCAACGCCAAACGCAGAACTTTCAGACTTTTTCGGACTTGTTCCGTTTTGGAATGCAGTGGGTGGTCCGAGGGGATTTGGCGGGCAATATATAGTCAATTCACTTGGTTTGTCAGCGTCGGCTTCGAACGAAATAATTGGCACAGGTGGGTCTAGCTATCAACCCAACCCAGCAGACCCCTTAAGCTGGGCTCCTGTTATGCCTCAATTACACCAGCCAGAATATTTTAACAGTAATGCAGTTTCAAACTGGCACCACCGGCATACACTTGTAATCGCTAACACCGCTGCCCATGCCGGTGAGCCGGACACTAAAGCCCAAAATAGTAACATTGGAAAACTTAAATACCGTGCACTCAGTCCTCGTAACCCGATCGATACCTACTTTTCACGTTAAAAATACCAATAGACATCGCTTGAATTTTTCATTACTTTGGTAGTGTTCGTTGAAAGTTATTTGATGCGGTCAGTTAGTTGGTTAGTATTAATCTTTCTGTTTATTTGTACTGGTGCGAGTGCGGTTAATTTCGGGCGTGCTCCGGACTTGTCGTCGGGGTTGCCGCCCAATACCAGACTGACCAAGCTGGGTGACGAAATTTACTTAAACGGCATACCTGCAGAAATTATCGCAATTGCAGTGCCGGCGTCGATCAAAGATACGGCAGTTTTTTTTGCAAATAGATGGGCTTCAGAAGGGTGGAAAGTGAGCGTTGAGCGTGCTGGTGACCTAGTGCTTGTTATGTCTGTCAACGATATGTACCAGCGAGTTGCCTCACTAAGCAAAACCGGCGATGTCAGCACTGAGGGTTCGTTAAGTTTGACCGATATACCGCTGCGACTCAAAAATGGGGGTGGCTTAAAAATCCCTGTTGGCGAGTACTTGTTGAAGCCGACAAATACTTCAGTGCTAAATGAAGTCCGGATTCGGGATCAAACGGGCGAAACAATCTTTACCACGGTGGTAAACAGCTATAGCGTCGAACAAAATGCAGCTTTTTACCAGGAGCGTATGGTGGAGCAGGGTTGGAAGGAAACAAAGCACAAAATTGTCGAACTTGGAAAAAGCGTTATTTTGAGCTTTGTCCAAGCGAAAAAGCAATCAACTTTTACGATAATGCGACAAAATGAGCAAACGCTCATTACCGTCAATTGGGTCAATCCGTGAAATGTAAATGAAGGTCAGCACCTTGAGAAACTTACATAAAACTAGTTGTTCGCGTTTTGGCCAGCGCGGTCAGGCCATGGTTGAGTATGTTGTTGTGTGTTCACTTGTTGCGATGGTGCTGATAGTCCCGGTTAATGGAAAGCGCTTGTATGTCTGGGTGCTCGACGCATTGGATGTTATGTACTATGGCTATGTTAACGGTCTAAGCGTTTATGCTTTTCCATTATAAAAACGGGTTTAATAATATGGACGTTAAAAAACCTCAACGTCAGCAAAGTGGTAGCACCATGGTTGAAGCCATAATTACGATTCCATTGGTACTCGTCGCTTGCTTGCTGACATTACAAATGATGTTGTTATACCGAGCAAAAATTTCTTTAAATTTCGCGACCCAGGAAGCGGCTCGAATTGGCGCTATGAGCAACGGGCGGATAGTGCCACGATTTTTGACCGATGTCACCCAGTTTGCTTCAGCTTTTCGAAAGAAGAAAAAATGCACTAGCGCCAGTGGCGCGGTTGCAACCCCCACTGCGCTGGGGGGGTGCCCAAAAAACTCAACGGAGGATGCGGAAAATCCCGATTTGACGGCCTCAAATCTCCCCGGTGCCAATACGAGCACTGACGGTAATCAGCCCACTGGCTCGCAGTTTTCCGAAACATCGTCAATTACTGACGGTAGTGCGGCACCGGCTGCGGTACCAACTGCATCAGCTGCGGCTGGCGCTAAAAAAGGAAGTTCGGCTGTTGCTAAAGACTTTCTCAAGTCACTGGGTCGCGGATTGATGCGATACGGCGACAGCTCGGTACTCCAAGGATTCATCATAGGCATCACTCCGCTCTACACGTCGGGCACACGATTTTCTGATGTTGCGAAAGCTCAGGTGAACGCTTACGGTGATGCGATGATGAATTCATGCATCCTCTATCACAGCCCTACGCAAGCAGCATTCCTTGACTTCGGTTTTATGGAAATTGACGGTCCCGACAGCTTGGCGCTGCAGATTCCGAACGATTTGCTGCGCTACCGTATACCCGGTAGTCTTGACCCTGCGGGAAGACATATTGGGTATTTCAAGAAAAAAGAGAAGTTCTTGTCTGACGAAGAGCCTGGTTTGCGTGGATTAACTTCCAGTATGTCTGTGCAGGACGCAACCTTACTGTCAATTGAAATCAAATACAGTTACTCTCTTGACGTTCCAATTGCGCGTGATATTCTGGTCGGTTTGGCCAAACTGACTGGCGGTCTCACGGCAAATCAAACGCCATTGGGGAGAAAATTTAACGCCAGTAGCCTCGATAAGTATCGCTGGCCCATGTCCAGTTTTGCAACCTACCGAATGCAGACACCGGTGCATTGGCATCTCTTTTATCCATTCGGTGATATGTCTAACGTCAAGACCAGCAAAATCGAGGCATTTGATGCAATTAAATTACTCTACAACGCAATTATCGATAAAGTTAATGATTCGTTCGATCCGGCCGAACCCCAGATTGGCTTTTGTCCGGGGCTGTTACTGGATGCGGCACGAGAGGCCAGCGGTCACAATACCGAAAAAAGCGAGCCGTCGTGGATCGGTAAAGGCTACGACATTACCAAGCAGTGATCCGACAAATTCTTTATTACTTTGAATACTATTTATTTATATTCTTTCCAGCGAGTAAAAGACAATGAGCTTTAAATCACGACTTCAACGTGCGAAAAAATTGTGGCCTATCGGGGTGATTCTTGTAATGACCGGGTTAGCGGTTTGGACTGCAAGTCGCTATTTAACGGGGCGTACTGCGGAGGTTGAAGAACGTCTTTCGGATCAAGCCGCCAAGTCACTTGTTACAGTTGTGGTGCCTTCCCGCAATTTGCAGGCAGGAGAGGAAATAAATCTTAACGTTCTTGTGACCCGTTCGATTCCCCGCGTGTATGTAAACCAAGATGCAATCACGCAGGAGACGCTGGACGGCTTCCTCGGTAAAAAATTGACCCGTGGCGTGAGCATGGGAACTCCGCTGCTTCAGTCATTTGTTGCATCTTATGAGTTCAAGCCGTTTTCAACGAGTCTTGAAGCTGGAACACGCGCTATTACATTACCGGTTGATGAAATCAATTCTGTGTCGGGTATGCTGACAGCTGGCGACAAAATCGATATTCTAGTGATGACCCAGATGGCGTCCACATCTGAATCGGGCAAGAACGAGATGCAGTTGTTGCCGTTACTTGAAGGCATCACGGTTCGTGCCACTGGAACCACCACCCAACGTGATCTAAGTGCACAGGCCGAGCAGGGTAATGGTCGTCAAGCGGGCTCGCGCGGCGGCAGCTACAACACGGTGACTATTGCGGTACCGCCTCGCGATGCGCAGCGAGTGGTGCTTGCACAGCAGGTCGGCCGAATTATTGCATTGCTTCGACGGCCGGATGATGCCGCACTCTACGGTGAGCGTTTGTCAACATCTGATGTGTTTGGTATGAAGGCGGCGCTTCCACAGAAGGATTTAGATACTATCTCGTACATTATCGGTGGTTCGTTTACGACGGGAAGCCAGGGAATACGTGCTGCGGCGGGGCAAGACGCCACCGGCGCTGCAGGCGGTGATGCTATTAAGAAATTAATGGCCGCGATGGGGGGCGGTCAGAAGTGAGAGTAAAAGTAAATAACTGGCCATAAAAAGCGTAAGCCAGGGTTTGAATAAGCACTAGTAAAAGTTTAATTATTTACAAAAACGGAATTCCATGTCATTTCTTTCTAGTTACTCTGATTTCCATTCTAAGCATAAAAATTGCCGGGCCAGCGTTTTAGCACAGATACGACCTTGTAGTCGAATTTCAAACTCATACGGTGCATTGGTTCTGTTTTTTGTTTCGTTTATTCCCTTTTCTAGCTTTGCGGGTCCTCTCGCTGCAATCAGTACACCGGTGAAAGACGCGTTGGTGACGCGCTGTGCAGATATTGCAAATGCCAACAATTCCGATTGTCAATTAGGAAGTGTCAGAAATATTACTGCGCCAGAGGCTGGGCCGATACCTAGCGGACGCGCACAGGGTTCTTTCAAATTGCGTGAGAGTAAATTAACAGTCAATTCCTTGCAGGCTGTCACAGCGCAGGAACTGACGATGTATGCCGGTGAAGTCGTTGTGCTGAACGTCGGGGCGATCGACCGTGTAGCCCTGGGAAACGGTAAAGTTGCATCTTCTACGGTGCTTGACAAAAGCCGCTTACTCGTCATCGCGCAGGATGTTGGCGATACCAATATTTTGTTGTGGGACAAAACAAAACTGATTGGTGACATTCGTTTGCGAGTTACCGCGCAAAACCTTGAGCGTATCAAGGTAGAAGCCCGTAATTTACTGTCTGAGATCGCCGGGTTGAAAATCAGCAATGTGGGTGATCGAATTTTTATTGAAGGCAATGATCTGACTGAGGCTGATTTGGGGCGTGTTAAGGCATTGGCTACTCAGTATCCGGGCATCATTGATCGAACCGTTGGAAGGTTTCGTGCGGCAGCTGCAACTATCGCCGACCCGTCTGCAATGATCATGTTTGATTTGTATTTTGTCGAATTCAAAAAGTCATATTTACAGAATTTGGGCGTCAGTTGGCAAAAGTCGTTTAATGGCTTTAATCTCGGTGTGTATGGGGAGGCAACTGATGGCCCACTTTTGCTGAGACCCGGCGCAAGCAGCTCGGGCCAATCTGCGTTGCCTGCGGGCCGTGTTTACGGCCTTAGCACTGCGGCTAATGTTGCGATCAGCTTGCCAGCGACGATCAACATCGCAGTCGATTCGGGAGATGCAGTTTTGCTCGCGGCGCCAAAGATTGCCTCGCGCAGCGGCGGAAAAGCGAAATTTACGGCGGGGGGTGAGATTCCGCTTCCAAGCAGCGGAATACAAGGCTCGAATGTGACTTTTAAGTCTTACGGTATTCTTCTTGAAGTCGAGCCGCAGATTAATGGCGATGGCAGCGTCAGCGGAGTCGTACACGCAGAGGTAAGTTCCGTCGATCCTGCCATCACAGTATCAGGCATTCCAGCGTTCTTGACGCGTCGCACAGAGGCGGACTTTTACTCAAGGGGCGGAGAGGCTGTAGTATTGTCCGGCCTGTACAGCCAGGAACTGTCAAAGTCGGTGGATAAGGTGCCTTTGTTGGGCGATATTCCGCTTATGGGGGCGCTGTTCTCAAGCACCAATGAAGCGCGTAGAAGCTCTGAGCTAGTTGTTTTTATCGTTCCACGTGTCCACTCAACAATAAACGAAAAAGTGCTGGCTAACACACGTCTATTAATGGAGGAGCAAAACAAAAAGTTTAATGAAAATGAATCTGATATTTTGACGAAACTTAAGACTTCATCTACGCTTTGGGGCAAAGATTTATTCGGTAGTGAGGCGGTCGGGAGGCCTAAGCTTGGTGCTGAGCCCTTATTAGTACTGCCGCAGAGTGGACCCACCAATTAATGGAAAAGTGTGACGCTGATGGAACAAACACACCTGCTTAGTTTGAGTAATCAGCTATGTGCCGGTGGTTGTAAGCTGGCATTTGTAATGATTTTTTAAGGCCGGCTTTTTGACTGGAATTATTAGGCTGCCCTTGAATTTTCACGCTAAAGTCACGAATTAACCCAAAGGCGGCGCAAATGTCCTGATGGGAGGTTTTTGTGCGATTTTATCGGTGTGCTTTAAAATTCGATTTTTGAACGTTAAATTTTGCAGGGGCTCAGCGTTGCAGAGTTTATTGTTATGTTTCAAAGTCGATGATTGAATTTTGGCTAAGGTTAGTAGTAATTCTCGTTCGTTGCAATTACAGGCAGAAGCGATCGATATGTCGTTAGTGAATTGTATGTTGGCCATGCTAAGTCGCTTTGTAGCTGAGTGCAAATCGATGCTTCTCTTGTGGAATGTTGATAATCATTTTGGCCAATCCCGCTGGGTAGATTAGGACTTTTTTAAAACTCTGTGTTCCATGTATAACCTCACTGTTTATTTAAATGACGATATAATTCATGAACTTGACATTCAAAAAGATGAAGTAATTATCGGGAAGTCGAGCGATGTCGATGTATGCCTGAAAGGATGGAATGTCAGTAAAGCGCATGCTCGGTTGGTTATTTACGAAAACGATGTTTTTATCGAAGATTCAGGCAGCCTGTTCGGAATCTTTGTAAATGACGCGCGGGTTGTTCGGCACGGCCCAATTACTAACTCTGATGTCATCCGAATTGGGAGTTATACGCTTTCAATCATATGGATCGCAGATCCGAACAAAATAGATCGGATTGCTGGAGCTGTATCGAATGCGCCCGTCGCAGCCATAGCGTCCCTTGGGAATAAGGCAGCGAAGGACACCGCGCTTGCAACGGCCCCTCAAGTGCCTGACCTCGATTCAATGCCGATTGCACCGCAAGCTGCCGCCAACAGTGCAGAGCCGAAAAATAACAAAAAACTGTTGCATGATCGTGCAAAAGGTCGCTCGGCCAGCGATTTAGCGTTCGATAAATGGCGCCGCTCAATTCATGCAGCCGTGCTAACCGAAATGGATACCCGGCGTATTGACGTCAATCGGTTGAAAGATGATGAGCTGCGCGCCCACGTTCGGTTAATTATTCGTGAAGTTATTCAGGCCAGCCGCGAATTGCCCAAAGATATTGATATAAACGAGTTGTCGAATCAAGTCCTCAACGAAGCTGTCGGACTAGGTCCACTGGAGCCGTTACTCGCAGACGACGATGTGTCGGAAATTATGATTAACAAGTTCGACGAAATATGGGTTGAGCGGCGCGGGCAGTTGACACTGTCCGGCGCGACTTTTACTTCTGATTCGGCGGTGTTAGGAGCGATTGAACGAATTGTTACACCGCTCGGTCGACGCATCGACGAAAGTTCGCCAATGGTTGACGCGCGCTTGAAAGATGGCTCTCGGGTTAATGCCATCATTCCGCCACTAGCAATTCGCGGCCCTTCGATGACCATTCGCAAATTTTCAAAGCGTCAGATTACCTCAGACGACTTTATATCGTTTGGTTCTTTGACGGCGGAGATGGTTGACCTGATTGAGACCATTGTGAATTTGCGCTTGAATATTATTATTTCGGGCGGAACAGGAACTGGGAAAACCACATTTCTGAATATGGTGGGCAACTTTGTTGCCGACGACGAGCGAATTGTCACGATTGAAGATGCGGCTGAGCTGAAGTTGATGCAACCGAATCTGGTGTCGCTTGAAAGCCGTCCGCCCAATGTTGAAGGGAAAGGTATCATCTCAATTCGTGATTTAGTGCGTAATTCTTTGCGTATGCGTCCCGACCGGATCATTGTGGGAGAGTGCCGGGGTGGCGAGGCGCTTGATATGTTGCAGGCTATGAATACTGGTCATGACGGGTCAATGACCACATTGCACTCAAATTCTCCACGCGATGCAGTGGCGCGTCTTGAGGTGTTGGTCCTAATGGCCGGTATGAATTTGCCAGTGCGTGCTATTCGTGAACAGATCGCGTCCGCCGTCCAGGTAGTGGTGCAGCTGACGCGGTTTTCTTGCGGCGCTAGAAAAGTAACGAGTATCGCTGAAATTGTTGGAATAGAGGGTGATGTAATTCAAATGCAAGAAGTTTATCGCTTTAAAAAAACCGGACGAGATTCCAACGATCGAACCGTTGGAGTATTTGAATATTCCGGATTGAAGCCCGATTTTCTCAAGCGACTGGACGATTAGTCGTGAAACTTGATTTAATGCTTTTCACTGCGCTGATGTCGATATCGATATTCAGTGTTTTGCTCCTGATATATTGGCAGCGTCACACCTTGGTGCAAACGGTACTGGGTTGGTTTAATACACGGGTTTCAACCACCCAGCGCGGTTTGGGCGGGTTTCGCAGCCAGGCGATTGTTTCTGTAGTGCTGCGGATAGTCGCTTACACGCTTTTGCCCTTACTTACTTGGCTTCTATTTCGCAGTGTGCCGCTTGTTGCGATGTCACTTTTTGCGGCGTACAAAATACCGCTTTTGATGAAAGCGTGGCGTCATAAACGCCGACTAGCCTCGATTGAGCGCGATTTGCCGATCGCGCTAGCCATGTTCGCGAGTGCTTTAAGCGGCGGCGTTTCACTTCCGGTCGCAATTCAAACCTACACTCTTGAAAGTAAAAGCGCTTTAGGTTCAGAGTTTTTGTATCTGCTGCGTTTACAACGTTTGGGTGTTGAGTTTGATTCGGCTCTGGAGCAAATCTCACGGAGGATAAATTTACCGGATTTTGAGCTTGTGGCGCTTGCCATGCGTATCTCCAAGGCAGTCGGTGGAAATTTATCTGAAACTCTACTGACGTTGAGCCAAACCATTCAGCAGAAACTGATTATCGAAGGGAAAATTCGGGCCTTGACGTCTCAAGGTGTCATGCAGGCTTGGGTCATGAGTTTACTGCCAGTAATGATTGGTGCGGTATTGACACTGATCCAGCCTGAGCAAATGGATAAATTATTTAACACGTTTTCAGGTAATCTTGTTCTTGCATTTTGTTGTGTGATGGACTACCTAGGTTTCATGGTGATTAAGAAGATATTGGCGATTGACGTCTGACGATGTCGCTACAAATCGTAGAACAATTGTAGGAATATATAATATGTCAAGTGTTTCATATCTTGTTGTCAGTTTAATTTTCCTGGCTATTATTGCTTCAAGTTTACTTGGAGCAACTTATATGTTGTCTGCCAAAGTGCCACCGACGATTCGGTTAAACATGGATGAGGTACCGCAATCGTTGTCGCGTGTGTGGTGGATCGTAAATTTTTTTCGGCATTACGTTACACGCTACCTTCCCAACTCACTGCTGGTGAATAGACAAAAACTTCTCAATGCTGCAGGTTTGCAATTTTTTCTTACTGCACAGGAAACATATGCACTGCAGTATTCGAGTGCAATCATCCTTTTTGTCTTTTCAATATCAATTTGTATTCTGGCTGGCATTTCTGCATCTCTTGCCATAATGCTGGAGGTATTTTTGACAACGATCGGATGGTTTTATCCTTTTCTTTGGCTTATGGGGCAAAAGAAAAAACGCGTTTTGTTGCTGCTGAGGTCAATGCCAGCATTCCTGGATATTTTGACTCTATGCTGTGAATGTGGACTCAACATAAACGCGGGACTCGTTAATTATTGTGAAAAAGGTCCTCGAGGACCGCTGCGCAGTGAAATGGAAAGGGCATTGCGAGACATGAAAAGCGGGGCCACCCGAGTTGACGCTTTGACGAAATTGGCCGTTCGAATGGCTAGTCCCGATCTATCCATGTTTGTTTCAATTGTCGCGCAGTGCGAAAAGCTCGGCGTTCCGCTCGGCGATGCTATGCGACGATTTTCTGATCAGAAACGAACGGAGCGATTTCAGCGGGCTGAGAAGCTGGCGATGGAGGCTCCTATGAAAATTATTGGACCGTTAATTATTTTTATTTTCCCCATAACCTTTATTATTATTGGATTCCCAATCGCGATTTCGCTTATGGAAAATATGGGATAACGGGATGCAACAACACCGCTTATATCTGGGTGAAACCTTGCTTACGGCTGAAATGTCTGTCTGCGGCAATTTCATTGAGCGGGGGCGCGGTCTGCTTTGGCGTAAGCCTCTTGACGTTACTCGCGGGGAAGCGATACTGATTCCACGCTGTAGTTCAGTTCACACTTTTTGGATGTCGTATACGATTGGAGTTATTTTTCTCGACTCAGTAGGCCGAATTGTTAGTATCTGTCCGGACACGCTGCCTTGGCGTATTGTCGGCTGCCGACAAGCAAAATTTGCACTTGAATGCGCCGCGGGCACATCCTGGATACAAACTCTTGCGGTTGGCAAGAAGTTGCATTGGTAATTGGCGATGATGTCTGTATAAACCAATGCCGTGACAGTGGAGTTTTTTAGTGCAGAAATTCTATGTGTGATATGCGAATTTACCGATAGCTACACCGCTGCTATCCTTGGGCGGACCTGAGCGTGTCCTGTGTCTGGGTGTGCAAAAAAACCGCGCGTCTGTATATCTTCGTCCCACAAGCAACCGGCCAAGTTCGTTAGTGCGAATACGTCTTTAATGGCGAGTATTAATGAGTTCTAAGTCTGCTGGTATCAGCTCTTGTTTAATGCAATTAGTGATCTGAACCGTGAGGTGCTGGTTAACGGGGTCATTTTTTACTTCCAATTGAGCGTATAACTTGGACCTTTAAGGAGATGATTTAGTTGTGTGTTGCACTGCGCGTGGTGCGCTGGCTACAGAGGGTCTGTTGAGGCGTTTAATTAGACCCGCGACTAGTTGTCCAGGTATTACCAGTTCAGAATTGCCGAGGTTTAGGGCCTCGCCACATATCGGATGTTGTTGTGTAACTACTGTCTCGCCCGAATATGGTTTTCTGATAAATGCCGAGAAGATGCCAACGCGCTGGCACGATAGATTGGGTGTTGGTCGGCTCGGAAGCCTCGTTAAACGACCGCCGCCGCGAATCGGCAAGGGTGGCGTGGCCCAGGCCAGCGAGTGCAGCGCTGCCAAAAAGGGAACGAAAGAAATCGTCAGGCACCAGGCCGACTACATCTTCTGGAAAGCCGCCTGACCTGGGGGCTGCACCGGGCGCGTTTTGTACTCGAAGCTGGTTACGAAGCGGTCGGGCGGACCCCTGCACCCGGGCAGTGCCAATTTAAGATGAAATCAGCGTTTAGCCCAGGTTTTTATGTGCCTGGACAGCTCCTGAAAATGTGGCAAATTGGAGTGCGGCACTGGCGTGCGGCGCAAGCCGTGCACCGGCCCACCTTAGTGCGAAGCGGCTTTGGCGGTGGGGGCGCCCAGCGTGTCGGCGGCGGGTAACGTGGCTGCGCGTTTGGCCTGGCGCTTGCGCTCGATGAACGCCAGCAGCTCGCCGACCACGCCTTTGCGGAACGCCAGCACGCACACCACAAAGATGGCGCCAATGATCACGGTGACCCAGGAGCCGACCTTGTCGGACAACAGGTCTTGCAGGGTAATGACGATGCCGGCGCCCAAAATTGGACCGAAGAAGGTGCCCACGCCGCCCAGCAGTGTCATCAAAATGACCTCACCCGATGTGGCCTGCAGCACGTCCGACAGCGCTGCAAAACCCAGCACCAGCGACTTGAGCGAGCCTGCCAGGCCCGCCAGCGCACTCGACAGCACAAACACCAGCAGTTTGTAGCGGTTGACGTTGTAGCCCAGTGAAATCGCGCGGGGCTCGTTTTCTCGGATGGCTTTGAGCACCTGGCCGAACGGCGAATGCACGATGCGCCCAATGAACAGCACCACTACCACCAGCACCGCCAGCACGAAGTAGTACATCACCCTGTCAGGCCGCAACGACAGGCTGAGCACGTCACCGCGTGGCACGCCCTGCAAGCCGTTTTCACCGCCGGTGAACGGCGCTTGCACGCAGATGAAATAAACGACCTGGGCCAGCGCCAGCGTGATCATGGCGAAGTAGATGCCGGAGCGGCGAATCGCCACCAAGCCAATCGCCAAACCCATCAGCGTGGCCGCCACCACGCCAGCGGCGATGGCCGGCAATGACGACCAACCGTGCGCAGTGACGAGCCAGCCGGTGGTGTAGGCCGCGAAGCCAAAATAGGCGGCATGGCCGAACGACAGCATGCCGCCGAAGCCCAGCAATAAATTGAAGGCGCAGGCAAAAATTGCGAAGCAGTACAGCGTCATCAGGTAGACGGGGTAGATGCCCAGAAAGGGGGCCAACAGGGCTACGACAAGCATCGCCAGATAGAAAAGTTTTGCAGATTTCGTCATGGAGTGAGCGCTTTTATTCTTTGCCGAAGAAGCCAGCTGGCCGCCAGAACAGCACGATGGCCATGATGACAAACACCACGATATTGGACGCTTCCGGGTACAGCACCTTGGTGAAGCCCTCGATCACGCCCAGCGCCAGCCCGGTCAGGATGGCCCCCAAGATAGAGCCCATGCCGCCAATCACCACCACCGCAAACACCACAATCACCAGCGACGAGCCCATCAGCGGCGACACCTGGATGATGGGCGCCGACAGCACCCCGGCCAGTGCCGCCAGGGCCACACCGGCGCCGTAGGTCAGCATGACCATCAGCGGCACGTTGATGCCGAAAGCCTGCACGAGTTTCGGGTTCTCGGTGGCGGCGCGCAGCGTGGCACCAAGGCGCGTGCGCTCGATAAGAAACCAGGTTGAAAAGCAGATCACCAGCGACGCTGCGATGACCCAGAAACGGTAGTTGGGCAGCACCATGAAGCCAACGTCTGTGGCGCCTTGCAGCAGGTCCGGCACCGGGTAGGACTGGCCGGATGAGCCGAACAGCTCACGCAGCAGGCCTTCGGCGATCAGCGCCAGACCAAACGTGAGCAGCAGGCCGTAGAGCGGGTCGATGTTGTACAGATGGCGCAGCAACAGGCGCTCTAGCACGATGCCGAGCAGGCCGACGGCCAGCGGCGACAAAATGAGCGCCCACCAGTAGTTGATGCCCAGCAGGTCAAGCCCGACCCAGGCGGCATACGCGCCCAACATGTAAAACGCACCATGCGCGAAATTGACCACGCCGAGCAAACCAAAAATCACCGCCAGCCCCAGGCTGAGCATGGCGTAAAACGAGCCGTTGACCAAGCCCAGCAGCAATTGCCCGAACAGCACGGGGAAGGGAATACCGAAAAAATCTGTCATGTGCGTCCGCGCAAAAAAACCAGGACGGCCGTGCAACCGCGCGTGCCGTTAAGCACGCCATGAGCGGCCCTGTCAGTCAAGATAAAAATCCCTGGGCGCCCGGCAATGAAACCAAAGCGCCCAAGGCGAAAACCTCAAAAACCTTATTTCTTCAACATCGGGCAGGTGGTGGACACAGGGCCAAACGCCTCTTCGCCGCTCATTTTTTTGACCTGCTTGTAGTAGTCCCACGGGGCTTTGGACTCCTCGAGGGTCTTGACCTGCATCACATACATGTCATGAACCATCACGCCGTCAGCACGTACCGAGCCGTTGTCGGCGTACATGTCGCTGATCTTCATTTTTTTGACCTGCGCCATGACCTTGTCCGAGTCCGTGGTGCCAGCGGCCTTGACGGCTTCCAGGTACGTCAGCGTGGCCGAGTAGTAGGCCGCCTGGTTTTCACCCGGCTCCTTTTTCATCTTGGCGAAAAAGCGCT
This sequence comes from Polaromonas sp., assembly GCA_031363755.1. Classification (GTDB taxonomy): domain Bacteria; phylum Pseudomonadota; class Gammaproteobacteria; order Burkholderiales; family Burkholderiaceae_C; genus Polaromonas. The sequence goes on along the minus strand of JANLUZ010000203.1, from coordinate 2,968 downwards.
TGGCAAACGCACGCGTCTTGTCGTTTTGGTCCCAGTACCAGCTGGTGGTCAGGTACAGGCCCTGCGCGGTTTTCAGGCCCAGGCTGTGGATGTCGCTGATGAAGGCCAGCAACGCGGCAGGCTTCATGGTTTTGGTGATGCCAAATTCGTTGGCAGCCTTCAGGGAGTTGGTGAAGTCGTTACCGGCGTTGGCCAGGCCCAGCACTTGCGCTTTGGAGCCTTGCGCCTGCAGCAGGAAAGACGAGAAGTCCGACGCCGACAAGGGCACACGCACCGAGCCGACCGACTTGCCACCGCTGGCGGTGACGACCTTGGTGGCGGCGTCTTGCAACTGGGTGCCGAAGGCGTAGTCAGCGGTCAGAAAGTACCAGCTCTTGCCACCGTTTTGCGTGATGACGCTGGCCGTGCCGTTGGCCAGGGCCGTGGTGTCGTAGGCGTAGTGCACCGTGTAGGGTGTGCAGTCGGCGTTGGTTAGGGACGCACCCGCCGCGCCGATGGCAAAAAACGGCACTTTCTTTTCGGCCGCGACCTTGCTCATCGCGATGCTCACGCCGGTGTTGGAGCCGCCCAGCAGCATGTTCAAACCGTTCTGGTCCGACCACTCGCGGAACTTGGACGAACCGACGTCCGGCTTGTTCTGGTGGTCAGCGCTCAGGAACACGATTTTTTTGCCGAGGACGGTCGGGCCGAAGTCGGCAATGGCCATCTTCACCGCTTCGACGCCGCCCTGGCCGATGACGTCGGCGTACAGGCCGGCCATGTCGTCAATGCTGCCGATCACGACTTCATTGGCGGCGGCATGGCCAAGGCTGGGGGCGAAGGCGCCCAAGCTCACGACAGCCGCCGCCAGCGCCATGCCGAAAGTGGATTTTGAAAACTGTTTCATGTTCATCATGCTGTTATCTCCTGTGAAGTACTGTTGAAAAATCAAAAAACGCAAGGCTCAAACGCCCAGAAACTCGTGAAGCACATCCATCTTTGACGGCAGCTCTGCCTGCGTGAACTGCAGGGCGATCTGTCCGTGCTCCATGACGTAGAAGCGGTCGGCCAGCGGTGCCGCGAAACGAAAGTTCTGCTCCACCAGCACGATGGTGTAGCCCTTGGCCTTCAGAGCCAGAATCATTTCGGCAAGCTTTTGCACAATGACTGGGGCCAGCCCTTCCGAGATTTCGTCGAGCAGCAGCAAGCGCGCGCCGGTGCGCAAAATGCGCGCCACCGCCAGCATCTGCTGCTCGCCGCCAGACAGCCGCGTGCCGGGACTGTTGGCGCGCTCTTTCAGATTGGGGAACATGGCGTAGATCTCGTCAACGCCCATGCCGCCGGGTGCCACCACAGGCGGCAGCATCAGGTTTTCCTCGGTCGACAGGCTCGCGAAAATGCCGCGCTCTTCGGGGCAATAGCCCACGCCCAGGCGCGCAATCTTGTTGGGCGCCAACTTGATGGTCTCTTGGCCCGCCACCTGGATGGCACCCTTGCGCGTGCCGACCAAGCCCACGATGGCGCGCAGGGTGGTGGTGCGGCCGGCGCCGTTGCGGCCCAAGATGGTCACCACCTCGCCCTCGTTCACCGTGAGGTTCACGCCGTGCAAAATGTGCGACTCGCCATACCAGGCGTGCAGGTCGGTGATCTTCAGGAATTCTTTGGTCATATGCGGTTGCTCTAGGGGGCCATCAGTGCGCGCCGACAAGTTCGGTGTTCGACGTTCCCATGTAGGCCTCAATCACCAACGGGTTTTTGGCCACTTCGGCGTAGGGCCCGTCGGCAATGATGGCGCCGCGCTGCAGCACCGTGATGCGGTCGGCGATGCTGGACACCACACTCATGTTGTGCTCCACCATCAGAATCGTGCGACCTTTGGAGACTTTTTTGATCAGCTGCGTCACGCGGTCCACGTCTTCGTGGCCCATACCCTGGGTGGGTTCGTCCAGCAGCATCAGCTCAGGCTCCAGCGCTAGCGTGGTAGCCAGCTCCAGCGCACGCTTGCGGCCGTAGGGCAGGTTCACCGTCAACTCGTCGGCGAAAGCCTCAAGGTCGACTTCAGCCAGCAGCTCCCGTGCCCGGCCATGCAAATGGTGCAGACTGCTCTCAGGCTTCCAGAAATGAAACGAAGTGCCCAGGTTGCGCTGCAGCGCCGCACGCACGTTTTCCAGCACGGTCATGTGCGGAAACACCGCCGAAATCTGGAACGAACGAACAATGCCGCGCCGCGCGGTTTCGGCGGGTTGCTCGTGCGTGATGTCCACGCCGTTAAAGGTGATGACGCCGCGCGTGGGCGTCAAAAACTTCGTGAGCAGGTTGAAAAAGGTGGTTTTGCCAGCACCGTTCGGGCCGATCAAGGCATGAATGTGCCCGCGCCGCACGGTCAGGTCAACCTGGTTGACGGCCACAAACCCCTTGAACTCTTTGGTGAGCCCCTGCGTTTGAAGAATGAACTCAGCTGACAAATGGGGCTCCGGCAGATATTGAAAATGCGAACACTGCCAGGCTGCAGAACGCGCATTCAGCGCGTTTTCCGGTATAGCCTGAGGCGCACGCAAATCGTAGTGAGCAGGGGGGTCAAACGCTACCGGGTAAGACCCTTACGTAGTTCTGCGTCAGGGGCGCGCGGGGCTAGGGACTAAATTGGCGGCGGCGCGGCCTGGCCGGTGAAAGGTGTGCGCCAGGCGTGCAAAACGCGCCTTTGAGCAGCGGCGATCGAAAAAAAACGCAACGCCTGACGCGCAACAAAAGCCGGGTTGCTTTTTTAGCGTGGCATCCCGGACTCGATTCGGGATCCATGAGCAGGCGCAGTGCTGGCAAGGTGGCAGTTTTATGGATTGCGGGTCATGTCCACTACTGTCCGGAGAAGCATTCTCATTTTCCACGTAAGGTGTTGATTGGTATGTGTTTTTGACCCTCGGTCAGTCAAATCTATATAAATCTGAAGTTTTGAACGTCGCACACTTGCAGGGATTTGCAGGAGTGCTGC
>JANLUZ010000184.1:0-49159 GCA_031363755.1 Polaromonas sp. | reverse complement strand
GTAACCGTCATAGGGTTCAGCAAGTCTGGTTCAATGCCGGCTTTCAGGCAACGTACCGCCTCAGACAGCATTTCGTTGTAAAGCTGAAAGCCAATTTCCATCATGTTGCCGGACTGGTTCTCGCCCAGCACCTCGCCCGTGCCGCGGATTTCCAGGTCGTGCATGGCCAGGTAAAAGCCGCTGCCGAGTTCTTCCATCTGCTGAATCGCGTCCAGCCTCTGACTGGCTTGTTTCGTTAAGCCTTCAATATCCGGCACCATCAAATAGGCATAGGCCAGGTGATGGCTGCGGCCCACGCGGCCGCGTAGCTGGTGCAACTGGGCCAGGCCAAACTTGTCGGCCCGCGCCATGACGATGGTGTTGGCTGTGGGCACGTCAATGCCGGTTTCAATGATGGTGGAGCACAGCAGCACGTTAAAGCGCTGGGCCACAAAGTCTTTCATGACCTTTTCAAGCTCGCGCTCGGGCATCTGGCCGTGGGCCACGGCAATGCGGGCTTCGGGCAATATTTCCTCTAACTTTTGCAGGCGGTTTTGAATCGTGTCTACCTCGTTGTGCAAAAAGTACACCTGCCCGCCGCGTTTGAGCTCACGCAGCACGGCTTCGCGGATCACGCCGTTGCTCTCAGAGCGCACAAAGGTTTTGATGGCCAGGCGGCGCTGCGGCGCGGTGGCAATCACGCTCATGTCGCGCAGGCCTTCCAGCGCCATGCCCAGCGTGCGCGGAATAGGCGTGGCGGTTAGCGTCAGCACATCCACTTCAGCGCGCATGGCTTTCATGGCCTCTTTGTGGCGCACGCCAAAGCGATGTTCCTCGTCAATGATGAGCAGGCCCAGGCGCTGAAACTGCACGTCTTTGCTGAGCAGCTTGTGCGTGCCGACCACGATGTCTACCGTGCCGTCGGCAATGCCTTTGATGGCGGCGGTGATTTCCTTGGCGGAGCGAAAGCGGCTCATCTCGGCCACGCGCACGGGCCACTTGGCGAAGCGGTCGACCAGCGTTTGGTAGTGCTGCTCGGCCAGCAACGTCGTGGGCGCCAGCAGCGCGACCTGTTTGCCGCCGGTAATCGCAATAAAGGCGGCGCGCAGCGCAACTTCGGTTTTGCCAAAGCCCACGTCGCCGCACACCAGCCGGTCCATCGGGCGCGGGCTGATCATGTCTTGTATGACGGCGTGAATGGCCGCGTTTTGGTCGGCGGTTTCGTCAAAGCCAAAGTCGTTGGCAAAGGTTTCGTAGTCCCCCGGGGAGTAGCGGAAGGCGTGGCCTTCACGGGCGGCGCGGCGTGCGTAAATGTTCAGCAGCTCGGCGGCCGAATCGCGGATTTGCTCGGCGGCCTTGCGTTTGGCCTTGTCCCACTGGCCGCCGCCAAGGCGGTGCAACGGGGCCTCGTCGGCACTGACCCCGGTGTAGCGGCTGATGTGGTGCAGCTGGCTGACAGGCACATACAGCGTGGCGCTGTCGGCGTATTCCAGGTGCAAAAACTCCTGCAGGGCAGGGCTGCCGTCCTCGTTTTTGCTGATGCCCAAATCCATGTTGACCAGCCCCTTGTAGCGGCCAATGCCGTGCGCACTGTGCACCACCGGGTCGCCCACGTTCAGCTCCGACAAGTCCTTGATCAGCGCTTCCACGTCGCTGACGCGCTCCTGCTTTTTGTTGCGGCGGCGAATGGTCACACCGGCAGCGAACAGCTCGGTTTCGGTGATGAAGTCAATGCCGCCGTGACCGTCGTCCAGCCAGCTGAAACCGGTGTTCAACGCCGCCGTGGCAATGCCCAGCTTTTCAGGGCTTGTCTGAAAGTCTTCGAGCGAATCAAACGCGGGCGGGCTGACCTGGCTGGCGCGCAAAAAGTCCAGCAGGCTTTCACGGCGGCCATCGCTTTCGGCCAGCAGCAGCACGCGCTGTGGGGTGTTGTTGATGTGCCGTTTCAGAGCGGCCAGCGGGTCTTCCGCGCCGCGCACCACAGCCATGCCCTCGAGCTTTTGAAAATGGGCGCTGTCCGCCACGTCCTGCACCGTGGTTTTGAGCGCCAGCTGCGCGTAGCCATTGGCGCGGGCATAAAACTGCTCGCTCGACAAAAACAGCGACTCGGGCGGCAGCGCCGGGCGGTCGGGCGCGTCTTTGACCAGGCGGTAGCGGTCTTTGGTGTCTTGCCAAAAGCGCTGAAACGCGGGTTCCAGGTCACCGTGCAGCACCACCGTGGCAGCGCTGCCCAGGTAGTCGAACACGGTGGCGGTTTCTTCAAAAAACAGCGGCAGGTAGTACTCAATGCCGGCCGTGGCCACGCCGTTGCCCATGTCCTTGTAGATGCGGCTTTTGGTCGGGTCGCCGTCTAGCAGCTCTCGCCAGCGGCTGCGAAAGCGCCCGCGCGCGTCGTCGTCCATCGGAAACTCGCGCCCGGGCAGCAGGCGCACCTCGGGCACGGGGTACAGGCTGCGCTGGCTGTCCGGGTCAAAGGTGCGAATGCTGTCGATCTCATCGTCAAACAAATCGACCCGAAACGGCACCAGCGAGCCCATGGGGAACAAATCAATCAACCCGCCGCGCACTGCGTACTCACCGGGGCTGACCACCTGCGTGACGTGGCTATAACCGGCCAGCGTCAGCTGCGCCTTGAGCCGCGCTTCGTCCAGCTTTTGTTTGACAGTGAACTCAAAGGTGTAGCCCGCCAGAAAGCTGGGCGGGGCCAGGCGGTACAGGGCGGTGGTGGCGGGCACGATCACCACGTCGGCGCCGGTTTCTTTTTTGCGCTGCTGAATACGCCACAGCGTGGCCAGGCGCTCACTGATCAAATCCTGGTGCGGTGAAAAGGTGTCGTAAGGCAGCGTTTCCCAGTCGGGGAACAGTGCGCAGCGCAAGTCGGGCGCAAAAAAGCGCATCTCGTCCATCAGCCGCTGGGCGGTCGCGGCGTCGGCCGTGACGATGGCGGTGAGTTTGCCCGCGGCTTTTTCACGCACGGCCAGCGTGGCCAGCAGCAGCGCGTCGGCAGAGCCTGGAGGCTGGGGCAGGGTGAATCGTTTACCGGGGCTGAGCGCAGGAAGTTGCATTAGAGGGTAGGCCTGAGTAGGAAAACAAAGCGAAAAGGTGACGTACAAACGCCAACGCCCCCAGGCGGTGGCGTGGAGGTGTGGCGATCAATTGCGATGATTTTAGAATTTATGATCTTTCGATGACCACTGTGCGACCCGATGCCCTGCCCAACACCGGAGATTCCCGCGTGTTCGTCCTGATTCCCTGTGCGGGCAGCGGCAGCCGCGCCGCCACCGCGCGGCCCAAGCAATACGAAGTCATCGCCGGCCTGCCCATGGTGATGCACACTTTGGCGGCCTTTGCGGCCGTGCCCGCGTTGGCGCAAACCGTGGTGGTGGTGGCCGCTGGCGATGGGTTTTTTGACCAAACACCGCAGGCCCGTTTTGCTGTGGCCCGCTGCGGTGGTGCCACCCGGGCCGACAGCGTGCACAACGGCCTGCAGGCGCTGCTGGCGGGCGGCGCAGCGCCCACCGACTGGGTGCTGGTGCATGACGCAGCGCGATGCCTGATCACACCGCTGCAAATCATCGGCCTTGTGGCCGCGTGCCAGGACGACGCCGTGGGCGGACTGCTGGCCCAGCCGCTGGCCGACACCCTCAAGTCAGAAGCTGGTGGCCGGGTGGCCAGCACGCTGGACCGCGCAGGCAAGTGGCTGGCGCAAACGCCGCAGATGTTTCGCATCGGCCCGCTGCTGGCAGCTCTTGACGCGGCGGCGCAGGCGCAACTGACGGTGACCGACGAGTCCAGCGCCATGGAGGCTGCAGGCCACCAGCCTCGGCTGGTGCCCGGCAGTGCGCAGAATTTCAAGGTGACCTGGCCGGAAGACTTTGCGCTGGCAGAGGCCATTTTTCACACACGCCAGCCGTCCACACCAGGAGCCAACCCGCCATGACCATTCCTTATTTCCCTCAATGTCGCGTGGGCCAGGGCTGGGACACCCACGCCCTGGTGCCAGGCCGCGCGCTCATCATCGGCGGTGTCAACATTCCCCACACAATGGGCCTGCTGGGCCATTCAGACGCCGATGTGCTGCTGCATGCCATTACCGACGCGCTGCTGGGCGCTGCCGCGTTGGGCGACATCGGCAGCCACTTCCCCGACACCGACGCGCGTTTCAAAGGCGCAGACTCCAGCGTGTTGCTGGCAGAAGTCGGGCGTGCTGTGGCGGCCGAGGGCTGGCGCATTGGCAATATCGACGCCACCGTCATTGCCCAGGCCCCCAAGCTGGCGCCGCACATTCAGGGCATGCGCAGCCACATCGCGCAAGCCCTGGGCCTTGGCGTCGGTCAGGTCAATGTGAAAGCCAAAACGGCCGAAAAAATGGGCCCTGTGGGCGAGGGCCTGAGCATGGAAGCGCAGGCCATCGTAATGCTATTTAAAGCATAGCTGCTCAGGCAGTAAATACCTGGGCTAGGGGCCTATTTGATTAAAAAAAGTTGAATTTTTGCCCTGAGCGATGTCCGTCAGGCCTTGCGCAGCTTGATGTTGGCGGCCAGGCCGCCGGTGGTGGTGTTGGTCAGCTGGAACACCCCGCCCATGCGGTGCACGGTCTTTTCGACAATCGCCAGGCCCAGCCCGGCGCCTGTGGCGGCGGTTCGTGCGGTGTCGCCCCTGAAAAACGGGTTGGTCAGCTTGGCCAGCATGCCGGGTGCCACGCCGGCGCCGTGGTCGCGCACGCGCAGCAGCACCCAGTGGTCACGCGTTTTGGCCGCAATGTCCACCTGCGCAATGCCGGTGGCGTCGGTTTTGCCGTAGCGCCGTGCGTTTTCCAGCAGGTTGGCAATGGCGCGGGACAAGTCCACCTCGTCAGCCATCACCACAATGTCTTTTTCCAGGTTGATGGTCACGCGCATGTCGGCGTAGTCGGCCACCGCATAGGCAGCGGCGTCGATCACGCTGTTGAGCGACACCGGCAGCAGCCGCGCCGGCTCGGCCCGCGCGTAGTGTAGAAATTTGTCGATGATGCGGTCGAGCTGGGAAATGTCGGCGGCCATGTGCTCGCGCGCATCGATGTCTTTCACGCTGAGCTCGGTTTCCAGCCGCAAGCGCGCCAGCGGGGTACGCAGGTCGTGCGAAATTCCGGCCAGCATGATGACGCGGTCCTGCTCGATTTTTGAGAGCTGTTCGGCCATGCGGTTAAAGCCGATGTTGACCTCCCGCACCTCGCTGGTGGCGACCATTTCGTCCAGCCGGCTTTCGGCGAAATTGCCGTCACGCAGGCGGCTGGCAGCAAACGACAGCTGCTTGAGCGGCTGATTGATGAGCCGTGCAATGAAGGCCGCGCCCACCAGCGACAAGGCCGCTGCAATCACCAGCCACACCACCCAGGTGCTTTTGCGCGACGGCCCCACGCGGGCGGGGTCGGTCAGCAGCCAGTAAGCGTCGCCATCGATGGCAAAACCGACCCACAAACCGTTTTGACCATTGACGGTGCTGGCCACCACGGTGCTCGCGCCCAGGCGGGACTTGAGCTCGGATGTGATGAGTGCGCCCTGGTCTTCGCGGTCGAACAGGTCGAACACGTCATTCGGCTCGCGCGGCGTGATGCGCACCTGCTCTTCATCCGCGAGGGTTTTGATCAGCGACACCCGCGCGATCGAGTCTGAGTAGCGCAGCGCCGCGCGTGTGAGATTGACGAGTGAAGCCAGCTGTTGCGCGCTTTGAATGGCGCGGGGCTCGGACTCAATGGCACGGAAAGTTTGCAGCCAGGCCACAATGGAGCCGAACAACAGCAACGCCAGAAAAAAGAAGGTGCGCCAGAACAAGTTGAGCCCGCGGCGAGGGCGAATCTCCATCGGCGCCGGACCTGTTTCCAGGTGCGTTGTTCCTGTCAGTTCAGCTGGTTGCTGACGTCTGAGGTGGAGCTTCATGCCACGCCGTCCGGTGCCGGTGGCCGACCGTGGGCACAAAACGCTGATGGGGCGATTCGACTGACCCAGTTGACGCGCAAAAAGCAGTGCAAAGCAGAGTGGGAAGGCGCAGGCAAGAACAAGCGCCTGATCAGTTGGTGCCGTCCGGCACAAACACATAGCCCACGCCCCACACCGTCTGGATGTAGCGCGGCACGGCAGCGTCCACCTCGATGAGCTTGCGCAGGCGGGACACCTGCACGTCCAGGCTGCGGTCGAACGGTTCGAACTCCCGGCCACGGGCCAGCTGCGCCAGCTTTTCACGCGACAGCGGCTGGCGCGGGTGCCTAACCAGCGTTTTCAGCATGGCGAATTCGCCGGTGGTCAGCGGCAACTCTTCGCCGTTTTTGTGCAAGGTTCGCAAGCCCATGTCGAAGGAAAACGGGCCAAAAACAGCCATTTCCTGCTCGCTGGAAGGTGCCCCTGGAACTTCGGCTGCAGGCCTGCGGCGCAGCACCGCATGGATGCGGGCCAGCAACTCGCGTGGGTTGAAGGGTTTGGACAAATAGTCGTCGGCGCCGACTTCGAGGCCGACGATGCGGTCCACGTCTTCACCTTTGGCTGTCAGCATGATGATGGGTGTGCGGTCGTTGGCTGAGCGCAGGCGGCGGCACACGGACAAACCGTCTTCACCCGGCATCATCAAATCCAGCACGATCAGGTCGACCGTATCGCGCAGCAAGATGCGGTTCATGGCTTTGCTGTCCTCGGCCAGCATCACCTCAAAACCTTCCTGGGCCAAGTAGCGGCGCAGCAGATCGCGGATGCGGGCGTCGTCGTCAACAATCAGGATTTTGTCGGCGCGGTTGTTGGTGGGAGCTTGGGTCATGTTGATTCGGTGATTTGTAACAGGGCCATTTTGAGGGTAAGTTTGCCAGGATGTTGCTTTTATCACTCACTTTGACACAGTGTTACAGAAGTTGCCGATCGACGCGGCTCCGACATGGACCGGGCGTCAGCCCTGCTTGCAGCAGTTGCGTTGATCATCCACGTGCCGTTTTACCAAGGGCAAACGATGACCCGTTAGTCGTTTGCAAAGCGCCTGTGGTCGACGCGCCACCCTGTCGGCTCCCCGACAAAGTTCATGAAAGAAGCGTGATGAAGCCTGTAAATTTCGTTCTGGCGTTAGCCCTTGCCGTGGCGGCAGCGCAGGCGCTGGCTACCGCGCCCACCAAGCTGTCAGACGCTCAGGCCCGGCATTTGCTGGGCCGCGTTGGCTTTATGCCCACGCAGGCAGAGGTTGACCGCTTGACAGGCCAAAGCGCCGGCACCGCTGTTTCTCTGCTGATTTCGCAGGCGCAATCAGCCCGGCCGCAGGCCCCCGCGCCTGCTTTTGTAGGCAGCCCACCACCCATTGCCTACCGCCTGCTTAAAAGCAAGGACGAGCAGCAGGCGCAGCGCCAGCAGCAGCAGCGCGAGGGCCTGGAGATGAAAACCTGGTGGCTGCGCGAGATGATCACGACGCCCGCGCCGCTCAAGGAGCGCATGACGCTGTTCTGGCACAACCACTTCGCCACCTCGCAGCAAAAAGTCAGGAGCTCTCAGCTCATGTGGCGTCAGCAGCAGGTGTTGCGGGCCGATGCGCTGGGTAGCTTCAGAAGCTTGCTGCACCACGTGGCCAAAGACCCGGCGATGCTGATTTACCTGGACGGTGCCAACAGCCGCAAGCAAGCGCCGAACGAAAACTTCGCCCGCGAGGTGATGGAGCTGTTCACCCTCGGTGAAGCCACGCACGGTGGCAACTACACCGAGCAGGATATCAAGGAAGCCGCGCGCGCCTTCACCGGCTGGAGCATTGAGCGGGACGAGCAGGTGTTCAAATTCCGTCCGGCCTTCCACGACGACGCACCCAAGACAATTTTGGGCCGCACGGGCAATTTTGACGGTGACCAGGCACTGGACATTTTGCTCGATCAGCCCGCTAGCGCACGCTTTGTGGTCGGCAAGTTGTGGCGCGAATTTGTGTCGCCTACGCTTGATGAGGCGCAGGTCGCGCAGATTGCCGCCCGCTTCAAGGCCAGCGACTACAACATTGCCAGCGCCCTGAATGACCTGCTCATGACGGACGCTTTCTGGGCACCTGCGAACCGCGGCAGTTTGGTCAAGTCGCCGGTGGACCTGGTGGTAGGCACGGTGCGCCAGTTCAATTTTTCGTACACCGACGCCATGCCGTTTGCCCTGAAGGCCGCGCAGCTGGGGCAGAACCTGCTGGTGCCACCCAACGTGAAAGGCTGGCCCGGCCAGGACGACTGGATCAACGCGACCACGTTGCTGGAGCGCAAACGCTTCACCGAACAGCTTTTTCGCGCGGTGGAACTCAAGGGCGAATCAGGCGCATCACCGTTGGCCATGGGGTCGGGCGGCAGGATGATGGACGACCTGGCGGGCCCGAACGCCAACACAATGGCCATGGGCACCCCGGCCGCAAGTGCCGGCAACTTGACCGTGGCGCGGATGGGCCCTGCTCAGAAACTGCGGGCCGAGTTTGCGGGTGGCGCTTCTGGCGCTGGCAGCAACCAGCAGGCACTGCGTTTGCTGGGGCGCGACGGCATCCTGCGCGTGGCTGAAGGCATGGCCAAAATCACCTTTGACCCAGGGCCGTGGTTGGCCACTTACGGCGGCTACACCGACCGCGAACCGACCGACGAGGTCAAGGCGCGGCTGGCCCAAACGCTGTTGCCGGTGCCGCCGACACAGACGATTGCCAGCGGCACGGTCGGGGTGGCGTATGTGCGCAACCTGACACTTGATCCGGCTTATCAGTTGAAGTGACCCAACAAGGACTCTCCATGCAGCGCAGACACTTCCTCCATGCCTTTTCGTCCGCCACCGGCGCCGCCTTGCTGGCTGCGCACGCGCCCGGTTGGGCCCAGGGCGCGGCACAGCGCCCCGCGTCGCTTATTGACCGCATCCTGATTCTGGTGGAGCTTAAGGGCGGCAACGACGGCCTGAACACCGTGATCCCATTTGCTGACCCCCTCTATGCCCAGCTGCGGCCGGTGATCGCCCTGAAAGCTGACGAGGTGCTGCAGCTGGATGCCAAAACCGGCCTTCATCCGGCGCTCAGGCCGATGCTGGGGCTATGGGAGAAAGGCCAGCTTGGCATCGTGCACGGGGTGGGCTACCCCGAGCCCAATCTGTCGCACTTTCGCTCCATCGAAATTTGGGAAACCGGTTCCAAGTCAACCGAATACCTGGCCGACGGCTGGGCCGCACGCGGCATGAACGCAGGCTTTTCAGCCCGGGGCAATTTCACCACCGACGGGGTGATGATTGGCGGTACCGAAATGGGCGCTTTGGCGGGTGCGCGGGCGGTCAGCCTGAACAACCCCGAAGCATTTGTGAACCAGTCGAAATTTGCATTGGGCACGGATCCGGTGTTGGCGGCGCGTGCCAAAGGTAACCCAGCGCTTGAAAATCTGCTGCGCGTGGAAGGCGATATCAACCAGGCAGCCAACGGCCTGCGCGGCGATAAGTACAACTTCACCACCGTGTTTCCGGCGGGTGGCTTTGGCAACAGCGTCCGGGCCGCTGCGCAGGTGGTGGCCAGCCAGGTGGCCAAGCCCGCGGGGGAGGGCGGCGTGCCCGTCATCACCCTCAGCCTTGGCAGCTTTGACACCCACCAAAACCAGCTGGGAGTCCACGCCGCGTTGATGAAGCAGCTGGCTGAGGGACTGGTGGCGCTGCAGTCATCGCTCAGCGAATTGGGCGCCTGGGACCGCACGCTGGTGATGACGTTCAGCGAATTCGGCCGCCGCGCACGGCAGAACAACTCCAACGGCACCGACCACGGCACTGCGGCACCGCACTTTGTGTTGGGCGGTGCGGTGCGGGGTGGCTTGTACGGTCAGGCGCCCGACCTGAGCCGCCTGGACGCAGCGCAAAATACGCGCTACACCACCGACTTTCGCCAGTTGTACAGCACGGTGGCCCAAGACTGGTGGGGTGTGAGCCCTGAAGTTGTGACGCGAGGGTGCTTCGAGCCGGTCAAATTTTTGAAAACCTGATCCCCTTCAACCTGACAGTCGACAACCCGATATTTGAAAGACTTATTTTGAAAACTGCAATACCTCGCCAGACCCGTCAATTTGCTCCTAAAATAATAGCTGCCTGTGCAATGATTGTCTGGACCTCCAGCACATTGGCACAAAATTCCGGTCCCCGTGACGTGCCGCTGCAGAATGTGGCCCAAATTTCAGCCAGCGGCAGCGTGGACGTTCAGCAGGACTTGCTCAGCATCGCGCTGAACACCACGGCCAGCGGCGCGGACGCCAATGGCGTGCAAGCGCAGCTCAAGCAGGCGCTGGACACTGCCCTGGCTCAGGCCAAGCAGGCCGCACTGCCGGGCCAGATGGATGTGCGAACCGGCAACTTCAGCCTGTACCCGCGCTACGGCAAAGACAGCAAGATCAACGGCTGGCAGGGCAGTGCCGAGCTGGTGCTCGAAGGCCGTGACTTTGCCCGCATCACCACGACCGCCGGAAAAATCCAGACGTTGACGCTGGGCAATGTCAGCTTTTCGCTGAGCCGCGAGCAGCGTGCCAAGGTTGAGGGCGACGCCCAGACGCTGGCGATTGAGCGTTTCAAGGCCAAGGCCGGTGAGGTGGCCAAGGGGTTCGGTTTTGCCAGCTACACCCTGCGTGAGGTGTCGGTCAATGCCAATGACCAGGGTTACACCCCACGTCCGCGCGTCATGGCGATGCAGGCCAAAAGCGACATGGCGGAGTCATCGGTGCCGGTGGAAGCAGGCAAAAGCACGGTGCAGGTCACTGTGTCGGGCAGTGTGCAGATGAAGTGATGCCACAGGCGCCGTGCGCGTGGTGGGTGGTGTGGGCGGTGCGGGCCCGGCTCGCTTGGGATGTTGGCTGACATGGCCTCGCTGCGCCGCGCTTTATCCTCTTGCCGATGAATGATCCGATCCGTTTGACACCCGCCGTTGTCGCTGCGCCCCACGCGCCAGGCCGGGCAGCTTTTGCAACCGACGGCAGCGTCAGCGGGCCGCTTTACGTGGTGATGAACGCCGGCTCGGGCCGCCGCAATACCGCCGACGAACAGCAAACCATGTCGCGCGTATTCGCCTCTGCCGGGCGCACCGTCGAGTTCTTGCTCATTCGCAAATCCCGGCAAATTCCCGAGTTGGCGCGCCGCGCGGTGGCGTTGGCGCTGGCCCATCAGGGTGTGGTGGTGGCCGCGGGGGGTGACGGCACCATCAACGCGGTGGCGGCGGCCGTGGTCGAGAGCGCAGCACGCGGGGCGGTGTGTCCGTTCGGCGTGGTGCCGCAGGGCACTTTCAATTATTTCGGGCGGGCGCATGGCATCTCGCAGGACACGGATGCCGCCGCGCGCGCGCTGGTCAATGCCAGAGCCGAGCCGGTTCAGGTGGGCCTGGTCAATGGTGCAGTGTTTTTGGTCAATGCCAGTGTGGGCCTGTACCCCCAGCTGCTCGAGGACCGCGAGGTGTGGAAGCAGCGCCTCGGGCGCACGCGCGTCGTCGCCTTTTTCTCGGGGCTGACCACGCTGCTCAAGTCCCGGCGCCAACTGCGTCTGCGCATGGAGTCTCCGCCCACTGTTGGCCACCCAATGGCCAGCGGTGAGCTTAGGACGCCCACGCTGTTTGTGGGCAACAACGCGCTGCAGTTGAGCCGGGTCGGCATTGCGCCTGACGACGCGCAGGCGGCAGGGCGGGGCCAATTGGCCGCTGTGGTCGTCAAGCCCATTGGCACAGCGTCGCTGCTGTGGCTGATGCTGCGCGGCATTATTGGCCGCCTTGGGGATGCCGAGAACATCGACTCCTTCAGTTTTTGCAAGCTGTCAGTCACGCCGAAGGGGCGCAAGCGCATCAAGGTGGCCACTGACGGCGAAACCCGCTGGACCCACACGCCGCTGGTGTTTGAAGTGTCGCCCACACCGCTGTGGCTGATGGTGCCGCAGCCCGCCGACCGGGTGGCTGTCGAATGACGCGGCTGCTGCATATCTCGGACCTGCATTTCGGCACTGTGCAGCGCCCGGTGGCAGACGCACTGCGTCGCCTCGCGGCGGCTCAGCAGCCGTCAGTCCTCGTGCTGTCGGGTGACATCACCCAGCGCGCACGCGCATCCGAATTTGCCGCGGCCCGCGCTTTTTGTGACCAGCTCGCGGTGCCGGCGTTTCTGTCGGTGCCCGGTAACCATGACATCCCGCTGTTTAACCTGGCCCGTCGTGCCTTGAGCCCCTACAGTCGCTACCTGGCGCAGTTTGGGCCCGCGCTCGACGGCGTCGTCAGCACGCCTGACTTCCTGGTCATCGGCGTCAACACCACGCGCTGGTGGAAGCACAAGAACGGCCGTGTCAGCACGGCGCAGATTGACCACGTGGCGCAGCTCCTCCGGGGCGATGGCGTGGGGGCGTTACGCCAGCTGCGCGTCGTGGTCGTGCACCAGCCGATTCACGTGATGCGCGCTGAGGACGAGCACGACCGCCTCAAGCACTGGGCGCCTGCCGTGCGGGCGTGGTCGCAAGCGGGGGCTGATGTGGTGCTCGGCGGGCATATTCATCTGCCGTATGTCTGCGCGTTGTCGGCCAGCACAGCGGGGCTGGCCGCCCTGTCGCGCGCGGTGTGGTGTGTGCAAGCGGGCACCGCACTGTCGTCCCGCGTGCGATGGGAAGCGCCCAACTCGGTGAATCTGCTGTGCTTTGACCGGCACGCTAGGCCACCGGTTTGCCGGGTTGAACGCTGGGACTTCGTCTCGGCGCTGCCAGGCGGTGACGGCGAATTCGAGCAGGTGCTGGTGACTGACCTGGCGCTTGAAGCCAACCCTGTTAAGCAAGTTTCTGATTGAAATTTAGATCAAATACATCGCTAGCCCAGGCGTTTATTGCCTGTACTGCTATCAATTCAGGAATTTCATAAAACTGCCTGCTTTACTACAGGCCGGAATTTTCCCGAAAAAAAGCCTGCAGTCTTTGCCACCAAAGTACTGCAGGCGAGGAGGGAGTTGTCGGTAACAGCGCTGATGCCAAGGAGGGGAACAACGCGTTGGGAAGGCCTTCATCAGGCCTTGCCCGGTCGTCAGAGCGTGGCGTTAACGTAGCGTTAATTTAGAACTTGAAGCGCACGCCAACGGTGGCAGCGCCGACGCGGTCGCTATCGCCGCCCGCAAATTTCAGCTTGTGCTCGTCATATTGCACAACGCCCGACACCGCAGGTGTGAAGGCATATTCAGCGCCAATGCCGTAGGACAAACCGAAGTCGCTTTCGCGGCCAGCGGTAACGCCTGAGCCAGCCGCGGCCGAAACGTCAGTGCGCCCGTAGGTCGTGCCCAGCTTGCCCAACAGATTGAATTGAGGGCTCAACGGCAAGCGGCCGAGCAGGCTCACGTTGATGCCCTCAGCTTTCGTTCTGCCACCGGCGCGGTCGATCTTGCCGAAGTTGGTGTAGCCCAGCTCAGCGCCGAAATAAGGGGTGAAATAGGTGCCTGCGTTGATGCCGTAGGTAGTGTCTTTGTTGTCAGACGTGAAAAACCCGTTGCCGTTGCCGACCGAGAAATCTGACTTACCGGCGTTCAGGCCGACATAGCCCGAGCCCGGGGAGTAAAAAGAATAAGGGCCGTTGGCGGTCGATTGCGCCTGAGCGCCGGCCACAGCGGTTAATGAGGCTGCTGCAACAACGATGGCAGACAGCAAATACTTGGAGCGTGTTGAACGATTCATGAGGGTCCTTTTAGGTATTGACACCGTTGGCAGCCTTACCGTGGCTTGGCGCCCGGCAGGTTTGCGTCGGCAATTGTTGAGAGAAAGGCTACTGTAGAGTCCGCCCCCGCCCGGTATGCCCGACGAAGTTCGTTGATTGCTTAAGTCCCCGTGAAGAGTGCAACGGGGTGCAACAACCAGCTGAGCACCGCCCTTGCGGTAAAAACGACAACACGCCGGCGCCTGAAGCGCGGCGCTGCCCGCAAAGCCTCGCCGCGCAGCCCTTCCGTCACAATGAAGCCATGACTTCTGCCCCTCAAGACGTGGCGGTCAGCGACATGACCCCTGCAAATTCCGACACATTTGTGTCGGTGCGTTCTGGCCACACCGCACTGGTGCTGGACTCGCCCCACAGCGGCACGCACTACCCGGCGGATTTCGCCTACGCCTGCGCGTTGCCCGTGCTGCGCAAGGCTGAAGACACGCATGTCGAAAAACTCTACGGCTTTGCGCCAGAACTTGGCGTGCATTGGGTTGAGGCCCACTTTCCGCGCAGCTACCTGGACGCCAACCGCAACACCACCGAGGTGGACGTTAGCCTGCTCAACTCGCCCTGGCCCGACCCGGTGGAAACTGACCCGGTCGTGCTGTCCAAGGTGCGGCTGGGCAAGGGCCTGATCTGGCGCACCACCGACTGCGGCCAGCCGATCTACCAGCGTGCCTTGTCGGTCGCTGAAGTGAAGGCCCGCATCGCCCACTGCTGGCAGCCCTACCACGCTGCCGTGGCCCACGCCATTAACACCGCACATGCGGCCCACGGTTTCAGCATTCACATCAACTGCCACTCCATGCCCGCAGTGGCGTCCCGCTGCGCCACCGACTTTCCCGGTGAGACCCATGCCGACTTTGTCTTGGGTGACCGCGATGGCAGCACCGCCAGCCTAGCTCTGTCGGCACGCGTGTGCCAGCACCTGCGCGCGCTGGGCTATGACGTGGCCTACAACCACCCATACAAAGGCGTGGAACTGGTGCGCCGCTACGGTCAGCCCGCTGCCCATCGCCACAGCATTCAGCTGGAGATCAACCGCAAGCTCTACATGAACGAAGACACGCTGGCGTTGACCGATGGGTTTGGCACTCTACAAACCACGCTTAAGTCGGTGGTGGCAATGCTGCTGAACACCGACCCGCGCACACTTTGAATTCCGCCAATTTCATGCCGCCATGATCACGTTTTTCAACGACCAGCACCACGCGCACGCTCCGCAGTTCGAGTTCTTCAGGGGTGAACGCGTGCCGTGTTTTGAAACCCCCGCGCGTGCCGACCATGTCCACGCCGCGCTCATCGCGCGCGGTCACGCGCTGCAAGCTATCACCACCGACAGCCGCGCGGTCCTGGCCCACGTCCACACGACGCGCTATCTCGCGTTTTTGGAACACGCCTGGCGCGACTGGCTGGCGCTGTCGCCGGGCAACGAATCCCAGCAGCCCTTTCCGTCCGTCTGGCCGGTTCGCACGCTGCGCAGCGACGTGGAACCCGCCAACTTCATTGCCAGGCTGGGCTTGTATTCGATGGACAACGGCACGCCCCTGTCATCGGGCACCTGGCAGGCCGTCAAGGCCGGAGCCGATGCGGCGGCAAGCGCCGCGTCGGCCTTGCTGCGCTCTGGGCGCGGCGGTGTGTTTTGCGTGAGCCGCCCACCGGGCCATCATGCGGGGCCAGATTTCATGGGCGGCTACTGCTTTTTGAACAACGCCGCAGTGGCCGTGCAAACGCTGCGGCTAGGTGGCGCGTCGCGCGTCGCCGTGCTCGACGTGGACTACCACCACGGCAACGGCACTCAGAGCATTTTTTACGACCGCGCCGACGTGCTGTTTGTCAGCCTGCACGGTGACCCGATGACTGAGTACCCGTTCTACCTCGGCCACGCCGACGAAACGGGCAGTGGCGACGGGCGCGGCTTCAACCTGAACCTGCCGCTGTCCGCTGGCTGCAGCGCGGAGCGGTGGTTTGAGGCGCTGGACGTCGCCTGCGCGCGCATGGCCCGCCACGGGGCCGACGCGCTGGTGGTGTCGATGGGCCTGGACACGTTCGCCGACGACCCGATCTCCCGTTTTTCCCTGCTCAGTGCTGATTTCAACCGGCTGGGCGAACGCCTGGCCCGCCTTGGCCTGCCCACGGTGTTCGTGCTCGAAGGCGGTTATGCGGCGGCCGAGCTGGGCATCAACGCGGTTAACGTGATTGAAGGCTTCGAGGGCCACTGAGGGTGCAGCGATGACCCAGCCCAACCAAGTTGCCTGCAACGCCGTCGACCGCGTCGATCACGTCGTGATTGGTGCGGGTGTGGTGGGCTTGGCAGTGGCCCGCGCTTTGGCGCTGCGCGGCCAAAGCGTGGTGGTGCTGGAAGCGGCCAACGCCATCGGAACCGGCACCAGTTCGCGCAGCAGCGAGGTCATCCATGCCGGCATGTACTACCCCACCGGCTCGCTCAAGGCGCAGCTGTGTGTGGCCGGCCATTCGATGTTGTACGACTACTGCGAGCGGCGCTACATTGCGCACCGCCGCTGCGGCAAATTGATCGTGGCGACCACTGCGGCGCAACGGAATCAACTCGACGCCATCGCTGCGAACGGCGCCGCCAATGGCGTGGCAGGCCTGGTGCATTTGAGCCGCAGCCAGGCCCTGGCGATGGAGCCCCAGCTCGATTGCGTGGGCGCGCTGTACTCGCCCAACACCGGCATTGTGGACAGCCATGCGCTGATGCTGCAGCTGCAGGCCGACCTCGAGGCTGCAGGCGGTGTTTTGGTACTGAATTGCCCGGTAGTCCAGGTAAATAATGCCTGTGATGCTATTGAAGTAATAGCGAAAGACGGCACCGTGCTGGCGACGACCGGGGTGGTCAATGCAGCCGGGCTGGCAGCACCCACGCTGGCGCGCCACATCAGTGGGCTGCCAACGCAGCAGGTTCCCACTGCTTTTTATGCCAAGGGCCACTACTTCAGCCTGGCCGGGCGCTCGCCCTTCACGCATCTTGTTTACCCCGTGCCCGAGGCGGCTGGGCTTGGCGTTCACGCCACGCTCGACCTCGGCGGCCAGACCAAGTTTGGCCCCGACGTTCAATGGGTCGCCTCGGCTGACGACTTCACCGTAGACCCTGCGCGTGGCAATGCTTTCTATGCGGAAGTCCGCAAATACTGGCCGTCTCTTCAGGACGGTGCGCTGCAGCCGAGCTATGCCGGCATCCGGCCCAAGCTGCAGGGTGCCGGACACGCGAGCAGTGATTTCGTGATCCAGGGCCCCGCTGACCACGGCATTGCCGGTCTGGTGAACCTGTTTGGCATTGAGTCTCCTGGCCTGACCGCCTGTCTGGCAATTGGCCAGCGGGTCGCTGAGATACTGCTGCCTGCATGACGATGCGGGCTTGATCGCCACTGCGTTGCCTCGGCACATTGACCTTTCCCTTCAGGACGCACCCACCATGAACCCACCCAGCCTTGAATTCGTCGATTGCCCGGATGCAGCAGGCGGTCACCGCATGGCCTACTGGGCGTGGGGCGACCCCGCCAGCGCGCATGTGGTGCTGTGCGTGCATGGCCTGTCGCGCCAAGGGCGGGATTTCGACGTGCTAGCCGCTGCGCTGTGCGCGCAGGCGTCCGATGCGCCCGGTGCGGCAGGCAGGGTGCGCGTCATTTGCCCCGACGTGGTGGGCAGGGGCCACAGCGACTGGCTGGCTGATTCGTCGCTTTACCAGATCCCCACCTATGCCGCCGACATGCTCGCGTTGCTGGTACATCTGCACGGCGAAGCACCGATCGCCACGCTCGACTGGGTCGGCACCAGCATGGGCGGGTTGATCGGTCTAGTGCTGTGCGGACAGCCGGGGTTGCCGATGCCTGTGACTGATAGCACAGCTGACGCAACAGGCGTGCCGCTGTCGGTGCGGCGGCTGGTGCTCAACGACGTTGGCCCGGCTATCGAATGGGAAGCGATTGCGCGCATTGGCAGTTATTTGGGGCAGGGCGGGCCCTATGACTCGCTGGCAGACGCAGCCGAGGCGCTGCGCCGGATTTCTGTGGGTTTTGGCCCGCACACGCCCGCCCAGTGGCTGGCGCTGTCGGCGCCCATGGTCAAAACCGGGACCGATGGCCGTCTGCACCTGCATTACGACCCAGCGCTTGCAGTGCCCTTCAGGTCGGCCACGCAGGCGTCGACTGCCCAGGGCGAGGCCATGCTCTGGCAGCTGTACGACCAGGTGTGCGCTGACACGCTGGTGCTGCGCGGCGCCGAGTCGGATTTGCTGTCGTCGGCCACGGCACAGGCCATGACGCAGCGTGGCCCCAAGGCAGGCACGGTGACGTTTGCAGGGGTGGGCCACGCGCCCACGCTAGTGGCCCACGACCAGCTGGCGGCGGTGACCTCGTTTTTGCTGGGCTAAGCCGCATCACCAACCCGGTTGCGTGCGCAGCGAACCCGCCCGCAAACCTCGGCGAAATACGGCCCCGCCAAGCGCGCAAGCGTTGCAGGGAGGGTCTTGCATCAAGTTCTATGATGACGCTTTCATGAAAAGACACCCAACACTTGACGACGAGGAAGCCCAGCCAGCAACGGCTGTCCAAGGCCTGCTGCCAACGCCGTCCACGCCGTCCATCGTGGCAGCCACCGAAGGCAGCCTGGCGCATTTGCCTCAGGCGCTGGCGCGGGCGCGGGCTTTTGCCGAGCCGCTAACGGCCTTTGAAACGCTGGAAACCGGTGAAAACACGCTGGCGCATGCCGATGCAGTCGCCGCCATTTTGAAGAGCATTGGCGGCTCTGAAGCCATGCAGGCCGCCAACTATTTGGTGCACGCCTGCCAACATCTGGCCAAGCCTCTGGAAGTCATCAGCAAGGCGTTTGACGCCAACTACGCTGCGTTGGCCATTGAGACCACCAAACTCGTCAATGTGCAGCGTCAGGCGCGCAATGCCGCCAGCAAGCAGCAGCCTGTTGAGAACATGGCCGGCGCTGCTGCGCAGACCGAGATCGTCCGCAAGATGCTGCTGGCTTTTTCGCGGGACTTGCGGGTGGTGATGATGCGGCTGGCGTCTCGCCTGCAAACCCTGCGTTACCTGGCCGCCACCAAGCAGGCCGCAACGCCAGCGTTGGCGCATGAGTCGCTGCATGTGTTTGCGCCACTGGCTAACCGCCTGGGCATCTGGCAGATCAAGTGGGAAATGGAAGACCTGTCTTTTCGTTTTTTGGAACCGCAGACGTATCAGAAAACAGCGCGCCTGCTGGACGAAAAGCGCGTCGAGCGCGAGGCTTTCATGGAGGCCCTGCGCTCGCAGCTTGAAAAATCACTCAACCAGAGCGGCGTGGCGGCGCTGGTGCAGGGCAGGCCAAAACACATCTACAGCATCGTCAAAAAAATGCGCGGCAAGTCGGTCGACTTTGACCACGTGTTTGACATTCGAGCACTGCGCGTGATTGCAGCAGATGTCAACGGCTGTTACGCCGCCCTGAGCTTTGTGCATTCGCATTTCGTCCCGATTGATGGCGAGTTCGACGACTACATTGCGCGCCCCAAGACCAACGGGTATCAGTCGCTGCACACCGTGGTGCGCGACACTGCCGGGCGGGCGGTTGAAATCCAGATCCGCACACAAGCGATGCATGAGCACGCCGAATATGGCGTGGCGGCCCACTGGGCTTACAAGGAGGCGGGCACCAAGGGATATGCTGGCGTGTCGGCCAGCGGCGAGTACGACGCCAAGATCGCTGTGCTGCGCCAGTTGTTGGCCTGGGAGCGCGATTTGTCCGGCCCGGCGTCGGCCAGGGCGCAGCAGGCCAAGTCAGGCTTGTTTGAAGACCGGATTTACGTGCTGACACCGGACGCCGCTGTGGTCGAACTGCCGCAGGGCGCTACCACGGTGGACTTTGCCTACACCGTGCACACCAGCCTGGGCCATCGCTGCCGTGGCGCGCGCCTGGACGGCGTGATGGTGCCGCTCAACACACCGCTGCAAAACGGCCAGACCGTTGAGGTCATCACCACCAAAGAAGGCGGGCCATCACGCGACTGGTTGAACCCGGAACTGCATTTCTTGACCAGCGCGCGCGCCAAGTCCAAGGTGCGGGCCTGGTTCAACGGGCTGGCTATGGCGCAAACCGTGGCGAAGGGTCGTGAAGCGGTCGAAAAACTGCTGCAGCGCGAGGGCAAAACCGCCATCAAGCTGGACGACCTGGCCGCACAGCTCGGCTTCAAGGCGGCGGACGATCTGTTTGAAATGGTGGGCAAGGACGAGCTGTCATTGCGCACCATCGAAAACATGCTGCGCCCGCCGGAGGCCGCTCCCGTTGTTGGTGATTTCGTCCCGGTCAGAAAACCGCGCCACGGTGAGCGCGGCGCGGCCGGCGGCGGCGTGTTGGTGGTGGGGGTTGGGTCGTTGCTTACTCAGTTGGCGAACTGCTGCAAGCCGGCACCCCCAGACGCGATTCTGGGTTTCGTCACCCGCGGCAAGGGCGTGAGCATTCACCGTGGGGATTGCAGCAACTTCCGCAACATGGCCACCTGCAGCCCAGACCGTGTCATCGAGGTCGACTGGAACCTGCCCAAGACCGACGAATCTGCAGGCGCTCCGGCCAGCGGCACAGGCGCCGTTTACCCGGTGGATGTTGCCATCGAAGCTGCGGACCGCCAGGGCTTACTCAGGGATATTTCAGAGGTTTTCACCAAGGAGAAAATGAACGTGATTGGTGTGCAGACCCAGTCGGTCAAAGACAATCGGGGCGGCACAGCCTGGATGACATTCACTGTGGAAGTCGCGCAGGCGGGACGCCTGAGGCAAGTGCTGGGTGTCGTTGCTGAGGTTGCCGGGGTCAGGTCCGCACGGCGGCGTTAAGTTTTTTGAGTCAGTCAGGCCAGTGCTGAAAAACACGTAAATTCAACTGCTATAATTTAACACTCGGTAGATTCACAGGCGCATAGCTCAGCTGGTTAGAGCACCACCTTGACATGGTGGGGGTCGTTGGTTCGAGTCCAATTGCGCCTACCAAACGGGAAGAAAACTTCCGAAAAATGTAAAAAAGCACAACAGCTTGTTGTGCTTTTTTTTGGCTGTTTTTTTGTGCTCTCGAACTATCAACGCGGGATATGCCGTGTGATTGAGGGTATACCAAGGCCTTGTTGCCTGCGGCTGGTTCTTAAAATGGTACCGAGCGACGCGTCTTTGCGCGGTCGCCTGCAACGCTCAGCTCCAATGAGGATTTAAGTGCCCAAAAGCAAAAATGCCACGCCCGTGACCGACGACAACGCGGCCTCCGAGAATGCCCAAGGCACTGCGACCAAGATGCACCGGCGGGTCATCAAAAAATACCCAAACCGCCGCTTGTATGACACCGAAACGTCAACGTACATCACGCTTACCGACATCCGTGAACTGGTGATGGTCAGCGCCGATTTTGTGGTGCGTGACGCCAAGAGCAACGAAGACCTGACGCGAAGCATCCTGCTGCAAATCATTCTGGAAGAGGAGTCGGGCGGGGCGCCGATGTTCACGGAGGCGGTGCTCGCCAATATCATTCGGTTTTACGGCAATGCCATGCAAAGTTTCATGGGTGCCTACCTGGAAAAAAACGTACAGAGCTTCATGGACCTGCAGGTCAAGATGGCCGAGCAGTCCAAGGGATTGAGCCCTGAAATGTGGGCGCAGTTCATGAATTCCCAGTCACCGATGATGAAAGGCATGATGGGCACGTATGTGGAGCAGTCAAAAACTGTGTTTACCCAGATGCAGGAGCAAATGCAAAAGCAGAGCGAGAAAATGCTCGCGGCTTTTGGTCTTAAAAGCTGAGACCGCTAACCCGCGTGGCGCATTGTGGGTCACGCTCTGAGACAATATGGGATGAGCGAAGCTATTTCCATACCTGCACTGTTGTCTGAAACCCCACGGGGAAAACCTGCGCCCCGCGTAGGTTTTGTCAGCCTCGGTTGCCCAAAGGCCCTGACCGACTCCGAACTGATCCTGACACAGCTCAGCGCTGAGGGCTATCAAACCTCCAAGACCTTTGAGGGCGCGGACTTGGTGATCGTCAACACCTGCGGCTTTATCGACGATGCTGTCAGGGAAAGTCTAGACACCATTGGCGAGGCATTGGCGGCCAACGGCAGGGTAATCGTCACCGGCTGTCTGGGGGCCAAAACTGTGCCCAACGCTGCGGGTGATGGCACAGCCAATATGGTTCGGCAATTGCATCCCAGCGTTTTGGCCGTGACCGGCCCGCATGCTACGCAAGAAGTCATGGACGCTGTTCATCTGAATTTGCCCAAGCCGCACGATCCCTTCGTGGATTTGGTGCCCAATTCATTCGGAATTGCCGGCATCAAGCTCACGCCGCGCCATTACGCGTATCTCAAGATCAGCGAGGGCTGCAATCACCGATGTACTTTCTGCATCATCCCGTCAATGCGCGGTGACCTTGTGTCGCGTCCGATTGGCGATGTGCTGGGTGAGGCGCGTGCCTTGTTCGAGGGCGGCGTCAAAGAATTGCTGGTGATCAGCCAGGACACCTCGGCTTATGGTGTTGACGTCAAATACCGAATGGGGTTCTGGGACGGCAAGCCGGTTAAAACACGGATGTTGGAGCTGGTTCAGGCGCTGGGCGAGATCGCTGCGCCGTATGGCGCCTGGGTCCGATTGCACTACGTGTATCCCTATCCCAGTGTTGACGAAATTTTGCCGCTGATGGCGACGGGCAAGGTGTTGCCTTACCTCGATGTGCCGTTGCAACACAGCCATCCCGACGTTTTAAAGCGCATGAAACGCCCGGCCAGCGGCGAGAAAAACCTCGAGCGAATCGCGCGCTGGCGCGACATCTGCCCGGAAATCGTGATCCGCAGTACCTTCATCGCTGGCTTCCCGGGAGAAACCGAGTCTGAGTTTCAACACCTTCTGGACTTTATGCAGGAAGCCAGAATCGACCGCGCGGGTTGCTTTGCTTACAGCGCTGTGGAAGGGGCAACCGCCAACGACATTCCTGGCATGTTGCCCCTGGAAGTGCGCGAGGAACGCAAAGCACGTTTCATGGCGGTGGCCGAGGCCGTATCGAGCCAAAAGCTCTCAAACCGGATTGGCGTAACGATGCAGGTGCTGGTCGACCATGCGCCAGCAATGGGTCGCAAAGGCGGCACCGGCCGCTCTTACGCCGATGCGCCAGAAATCGATGGCGTGGTGAAGCTGTTACCGCCTGAGAAGATCAGCAAAACATTGAAAGTAGGGGAGTTCACTAAAGCGCGAATTGTTGGAACACAGGGCCATGACCTTGTGGCGCTTCCGATATGACACGCTGGCGGTATATTGACGCGGCCATGTGACAACGTGGGTGCAGATATAAAAAAAGCCACTGCATGCAGTTGCTTTTTATCCAACCCAACGTTTTAAAACTAAAGTTAATTCTGGCTGTGGTGCCCGGGAGAGAACTCGAATCTCCACATCTTGCGATACACGGACCTGAACCGTGCGCGTCTACCAATTCCGCCACCCGGGCACAGCTAGCAGTGTACCATTACTCAGAAGCACCCTGAAGCAAAAACCCTGAAATAGTTTGGCTGCATACTGACACCGAATCGACGGGTTTGTCAGCCACCAACACAACGAGACGCTTATCAAAACAACTTCCCAACATTCTGGCAACACGGCCGCCCACGCATCGGCAAACGCATCCGGCTTGCTCGCTGAATTTGAAGGCACTGTGTCCGGGCACCGCGATGGTCACGGTTTTGTCCAGCGCGACGATGGTGAGGCCGATATTTACTTGCCACCCAACGAAATGCGCGCCGTGTTGCACAAAGATCGCGTGAAGGCGCGCATTGTGCGGCACGACCGTAAAAATCGGCCTGAAGGCCGCGTGACAGAAATTCTGGAACGTTCGCCGAACCCAATCATTGGTCGATTGCTGCATGAGAGCGGCGTGTGGCTTGTTGCGCCCGAAGACAAGCGGTACGGGCAGGATGTGCTGATACCGAAAGGCGCAACCGGCTTAGCCAAAGCCGGTCAGGTGGTCGTTGTGCAACTGACAGAGCCTCCCGCGTTGTTTGGTCAGCCTGTGGGCCGCGTTAAGGAAGTACTCGGTGAGATCGACGACCCCGGCATGGAAATTGAAATCGCGGTGCGTAAATATGGCGTGCCGCATGAGTTCAGTGACGAAGCAATGGCGCTGGCGAGAACTTTGCCCGACGCTGTTCGTCTGGGGGACAAGGCCAACCGTGTTGACCTGACCGACATTGCGCTGGTCACTATCGATGGTGAAGACGCCCGGGATTTCGACGACGCTGTGTATTGCGAACCGGCCAAAGTGGGCCGCGGCAAAGGCTGGCGTTTGTTGGTCGCGATTGCTGATGTGAGCCATTACGTGCAAACCGGAAGTGCCATCGATATTGATGCATATGACCGCGCGACCAGCGTCTATTTCCCGCGCCGCGTGATCCCCATGCTGCCCGAAAAGCTGTCAAATGGTTTGTGTTCGCTGAATCCACATGTCGAGCGCTTGTGCATGGTGTGCGACATGCTGGTCAATGTGAAGGGGGAAGTGCACGCCTATCAGTTTTACCCGGCCGTGATGTTCAGCAAGGCGCGGTTCACTTACACCGAAGTGGCCGCCATTTTGGGCAATACGCGTGGTCCTGAAGCGGCTCAGCGCAAAGATTTGGTGCCGCATCTGCTCGATTTGAACGATGTCTACCAGGCACTTTTGAAAGAGCGCGGCGTTCGCGGCGCGGTGGACTTTGAAACCACCGAAACGCAAATCGTCTGTGACGAAGCTGGCCGTATTGAAAAGATCGTGCCACGCACGCGTAATGTGGCCCACCGGCTGATTGAAGAGGCCATGCTGGCGGCCAACGTATGTTCGGCCGACTTCATTGCGCAAAGCAAGCATGTGGGCTTATTCCGCGTGCACGAAGGCCCGACGCCCGAGAAAAAAGACATGCTGCGCAATTACCTCAAGGCGGCGGGCATCGGCATGACGATTTCCGACGACCCGGCACCCGGTGAATTCCAGCAAATTGCCCAGGCCACCAAAGACCGCCCGGACGCCCAGCAAATTCATTCGATGCTGCTGCGCTCCATGCAGCAGGCCATCTACACCCCGATGAACAGCGGCCATTTTGGTCTGGCTTACGAGGCGTATACGCACTTCACCAGCCCGATTCGGCGCTACCCCGATTTGTTGGTTCACCGTGTCATCAAGGCGGTGCTGAGCAAGGCTAAGTACCAGCTGCCAACGCTGCCAACCCCTGGAGAAGCAGAGGCCAAGCTGTCCAAGCGCCTGGCTTCCCGCGTCAGGGAGCCCGATCAAAAGCCCAAAAAAGCCAGTGCCGACGAGTTGGCCTGGCAGGCAGCGGGTCTGCATTGCAGCGCCAACGAACGCCGTGCTGATGAGGCTAGCCGCGATGTCGAAGCGTGGCTCAAGTGCAAATACATGCGCGAGCACTTGGGAGAAGAGTTCGGCGGCGTGGTCACAGCGGCCACTGGCTTTGGTATTTTTGTGACGTTGGATGCGATGTATGTCGAAGGGCTTATTCATATCACCGAACTGGGTGGTGAGTATTTCCGCTTTGACGAAGCGCGCCAGGAACTGCGTGGCGAGCGCACGGGTATCCGCTATGCCATTGGCACACGGCTACGTGTTCAGGTAAGTAGGGTAGACCTGGATGGCCGCAAGATCGACTTCCGCCTGGTCCATGAAGGATCGGATCTGCAGGCCGTGACGAGCCGCGCCATGAAAGACAAAATGGGCGGGCAGGGTGGGGACTTTCCGGTCGGTGATCGTTCTGGCACGCAGGCGCCAGGGCGAAGCACCAGCAAGTCACGCAAAGGCGCTGCAACAGCCTCGAAGGGCAGTGTCAGTGGTGCTGTCGCTAAACGCGCCGGGGCACGTAGCAGCCCCACTGTGCAACGAACGGACCGCGCTCCGGTGTCGTCAACGCTGTCGCCAATTCAGTCGCTGAAGGCAAGTGCCAAGAAGTCATCGGCAACAAGCGGGCGCAAGCAGACCAAAAAGCCGCGCCGTTGAGCGTTGATGTGATGGCTGGTTGGGCTTGTACGGTGTTGACTGCCTACCGAACATGGGCTTGAGCCGTGGCTCGCTTTACTGTTTTCTAAAAGTGACTTCCCCGTGCTGATCCGCATCGTTTCTTTCCTGCTGGAATCCTTGTTTTTTGTGTTGATCGCAGCGGCCTTGCTGCGCGCGTGGATGAACTGGTTGCGCATCAACATGCGCACGCAGCCAGGCCTTTTTGTGATGGCGATCACCGACTGGCTGGTCAAGCCCTTGCGGCGTGTGATGCCAGCTACGTTGACACAGTCGAAGCTCGATTGGGCCAGCGTGGTGGCGGCGTTCATCCTGGCGCTGGCCTACGGTGTGGTTTGGACAGTGCTGATCAGTGCGATGGCCGGCTCGGGCGGGTTGCTGTCGGACGTGGCGCCCTGGGCGCTGCTGGGCATTGTTGGCGCCGCTCTGAAAATGCTGATTCGGGTGGTGCTCCAGGGCCTGTTTTTCATGGTCCTGGCGTTTGCCGTGTTGTCCTGGGTGCAGCCGGGCTCGCCGGCCTATCATCAACTGGGGCGATTGATTGATCCGCTTATCACACCGCTCAGACGCGTGGTGCCCAGCATCGGCGGGGTGGATTTGTCAGCGCTGGTGTTGATGCTGATTTTGCAAGTGGGTCTGATGGTGTTGGGCTGACGCGCGGATAGCTGCTAGCCCTTGGAGGGTTGACGGCTAGAGCCACGGCCATCAACCACGCTGAGGCATCGGCTGCCCCGGTCTGCGAAGGAGATGACTCAGCGGGATTACTGCTGTAGCGCCAGTGCCGATGCGGTCAGTGGCGCCTGGCTCCGTTCCGCCCAGCGGTCAGCCAGGCGTCCGTGCGTAAATACTGCGCTACAAGCGGCCTGAGTGGGCGCAAGTCCGTTGGCTAGACAAGCGCCCACCATTCCGGCCAGAACATCGCCGGTTCCAGCGGTGGCCAGCAGGGCGTTTCCTGTGGCGTTGATTCTGGGGATTTCGCCGGGTGCGGCGACAACCGTGCCTGATCCCTTGAGCACAATCACAGCGCAAAAGCGCTCAGCCAATGATTGTGCGGCGATCAGCCGGTCGGATTGTACCGCTTGCGACGTAGTGCCTAACAAGCGCGCCGCCTCCAGCGGATGCGGCGTCAGTACAGTCTGGGTGGTTGCACCATCGGCCTGCGTGCGGCTGCCGCGCTGAATCAGTGCTGCCTGCAGGGCAGGGCTGTCTGCGATGGCGTTGAGCGCGTCTGCGTCGAGCACCAGCCGCGTTGCCTGCGCCAACAACTGCGGGAGCACCTCATGGATGGCATGACCACCGCCACAGCCGGCCACAATCACTTGCTGGGTCAGCTCAAGTGCGTCAACCTGGCGAAACATCAACTCGGGCTGCAAGATATCAACCTGCAGGGCAGAGTTGCTTGAGGATCCCTCGACGCCTGGCATGTCCGTGACGGGTCGCGAGGCCAGCAACGACACGAAGACCCGTCCAGCGCCTGCGTGCAGCGCGGCTCTGGCCGCCAGTACGGCAGCACCCACCATATGGCTGCCGGCTGTCGACTCGCCGCCGACCACCGCCACGTCACCAAAGCTGCCTTTGTGGCTGGCGTGGCTTGCCTCCGCGCGGGTTAGTGGCACGCATGCATCGCCCATCAACCAGGCGCACGGGGGCTCGTCAGGCTGGGAAACCCCCAGGTCATCGAACCAGACCTCGCCCGCCGCGTCTCGGCCGCTTGCAGTGAACAAACCAGGCTTCAATGTCAGAAAACTCAAGGTAAAACGTGCTGTAGTCCAGGCGTTTACTGCCTGGGGTGCTATTAATTTTGATACTGACTCAGCGCGAGGCAGGCAGCTGTCTGGATAGCTACCGGTGTCGGCGTCCAGCCACGTCGGCAGATCAACGGCCAGGCAAGGTGCCCGTGCGGTGTGCATCACACCCAACCATTGCGCCATCAGGGCGCTGGCAGGCCGGTTGGCGTCGTAGCACGCACCCAAACCGAGCAAAGCATCAATGCTGAGGTCAAAGTGTGCTGGTGGCAGGTCTGCAATGCGAACGCCTGCTGCCAGTGCCGCGCCGTGGGCCACCTGCGCATCGGGTGGAAGTCGCTTGATTCCGCCGTCTTCGCCCATGTGGGTTTCGGTCCATGTCACCACAACATGAAGCCCGTAGTTTTGCCCCCAGCGCTGCAGATGTGCGGCCGCCTCAAAGCCGTCGCCGCCATTGTTGCCGGGCCCACAGGCAATCCAGATGCATCGGGCGTGTGGTCTGAGCGCTAGCGCCAGGCGTGCGACAGCCAGCCCGGCGCGTCGCATCAGGCTGTGCGGTGGCAAGCCCGCCTGGGCAGTAAGTTCAAGCCGGCGGGTCGACGCCGTGTCAAAAAGGGCTGCGCCCTGGGTGCGGGTGATTCTGTGCATTGGCCCATTGTGCGCGGCTGCCCGTCCACACACCTGATGCTTGCCGCCGACATGAAAAAGCCCGGCTAACCGGGCTTTGATGGACATTGAGGCTGTTGGGGAATTGTGGAGATTTATGCGTCGGGCGGAATACGCAGCACCTGACCCGGATAGATTTTGTCGGGATGCGACAACATGGGTTTGTTGGCTTCGAAAATCTGGGGGTATTTGTTAGGTGTCCCGTAAAACTCCTTGCTGATTTTTGACAGGTTGTCGCCGCTCACCACGGTGTACATCTGCGACTCGGGCTCGGCCGCAGAAACTGTCATCATGTCATTGACTGCGGCAACATGCGCCACGTTGCCGCAGCACAGCAGTACTTTTTCTTTGGTTGCCTGGTCAGGCGCCACACCTGCAACGGTGACGGTAGAGGTTGCGGCGTCAAAACGGATGTCCAGCGCTTCAACGTTCAGGTTTTGGGTGCCAATGTAAGTCTCAATTGCCTTGCCGGCAGCCTGGCTCAGCGCCTCCATGTTTTCGGGTGATGGTGCTGCAGCGGCAGCTTCTTGTGCAGCTTTCGCCTCACCACGACCGAAAAGTTTCTCACCAGCTTCCTTGATAAAACTGAACATGCTCATGTTGACTCCTTGTGTAGATAAATAGGGTTTGACGGTCCGGCAGCAGCGCAGACTCGGCGAGCCGCCCCTTGCGCCAAGACAGCCGTGACTTTACAGGCTGAGCGCAACCCCCCGGCAACCCGCCTGGAAGTCTTCGGGCAATTGGTGGCGTTCGCCTACAAAGCAGTTTCTGGTTTGAAGGGTCAGCGCAGGCGGTCAACGCCCAGGCCTTGCATGTCGATCGGTGGTGGACGCCCTGCCATCAGGTCGGCCAGCGCACGGGCGCTGCCGCAGCCCAGTGCCCAGCCATGCGCGCCGTGCCCGATATTGAGCCAGACGCCGGGCAGGCCGCTGTCTCCCAACAGCGGCGGGCCATCGGGCATTGCACCATAGGCGCCCTTCCACTCCTGAACGCCGACGCCCAGATTGCGTCCAGCTCTCGAGTCGCTGCCTGCAAACAGTGCTGCCCCCGGAAACCAGTCCTGCAAGACTCTGTAAAGTGCCTGAAGTGCAGCGGGTCGTTTCACGTTCGCATCGCCCCCCAACTCGACAGCATCCGTGACGCGCACGCGCTGGCCCAGACGAGAAATTGCGACTTGGTGGCGCGCGTCAATCACGGCGCTGCGGGGTGCATTTATGGTTTCGCCAATCGTCGCGCTGATGGAATAACCATAGACCGTGGTCATGGGAATCGCCAGCCCGAGTGGCTTGAGCAAAGCCGCAGCGCCCACGCCTGCACACACAACAACCCGGTCGAACACCCGGCCAACCCGATCAGTCGATTGCGAATTTGCTATAGAAAGCGTAGCGAGAGAGGCAGTATTCAAAGGGGCTACAGCCGTATTGAACTCAAAATTTACACCAAAAAGCTGCGCTTTGCGCTTGAGCAGCAGAGCAAATTGTCGGCAGTTGGCAACGCCATCGTTGACCAGATGAATTGCGCTATGCAGCTGGGTCTCGGTGTTCAATGCGGGTTCGAGCTGCCGTGCCTGCTTGGAGTTGACGTCTGCTGCAACGATCCCCGCGTCCCGCCACTGCTGAAGCACGGACTGTGCGCGTTGGTGCTCCTTTTCCTAGCGGTGTAGCACCAGCAAGCCCTGGCTGGCTTCAAACTCAAGCGCCAGACTTTCGGCCAAGTGATCAAGCCGTTCCCGACTGTAGAACGCAAGGCGTTGCATTCGGCTTCGGTTGGACAACCATTCACCGGACTGGCCCGATTGCCTGGCTCGCCACAGCCATGCCCAGTCGCTGCCTGTCAGCGGAAGATTGAGGTGCAACCGTGTCGTGCGGCGCAACCAGTGATTCAGCAGCATGCGTGTCATGCTGGGTTCCGTCCAAGGCGCAACCAAGCCTGGCGCAATCACGCCTGCATTGGCAAAGCTGGCTTCTTCTGCGACAGCACTGCGCCGCTCGAACACGGTGACCTCGTGGCCATCCACTGCCAATTCATAGGCCGTGGCTACGCCAACGACGCCTGCCCCGATTACAGCAATTTTCATGGCGGGCAGCTTGAGCCCGGCACCGTGACAGCGGGCAGCATGGACGCTAGAGCGTTTCGGTTTTGATTGGTGAAGTTGAGCATGTTCGAGAGGTTAGGGCGCGGGTATCAAGGTCAATCGCCCTGCGTGTCATGGATTGGATGGATGTTGTCGAGACACTTAGAACAACAACAGGCTGTACGGACCAAGGGCACGGCAGTCAGTAAGGCTCCGGTCGGGGGAGTGTCAGGCGAGGATCAGCTGGTGGGAACTCCGCCCGCAAGTAGGTGTGATGCTATACTTTGACGGCGTTGCAGACCGCAGATTTGCACGTTTAAATTACACGTGGCGGGCACGGATGCACTCAGGCGGTTCATTAACCAACATCCTGGAAATAACTGTTCCCGCAGACGAACTAGTCGTCAATCTGTGTTGCAAGGCAAATCGCAAATCAACCATTCAAGGTGTCTGTCCTAAATTCTTGGGGCGATAAGCGTTGATTTTAGACACAACCTTTGGAGTTATTCATGTCCACAACCATGCGCGAAATGCTGGAAGCCGGCGTCCATTTCGGACACCAAACCCGTTTTTGGGATCCCAAGATGGCACCGTACATCTTTGGGCACCGCAATCGCATTCACATCATCAACCTGGAAAAATCGCTGCCGATGTTCCAGGACGCGATGAAGTTTGCCAAGCAGTTGTCTGCCAACCGTGGCACTATTCTGATGGTCGGCACCAAGCGCCAGGCGCGCGAAATCGTCGCTACGGAAGCCCAGCGTGCCGGAGTTCCCTTTGTCGATCAGCGCTGGCTGGGTGGCATGTTGACCAACTTCAAGACCGTTAAAACGTCGATCAAGCGTCTCAAGGAAATGAAGGCCCAGCAGGAAGCGGGTCTTGACACCATCAGCAAAAAAGAACAGCTGACTTTCAAGCGCGAGATCGAAAAGCTCGAAAAAGACATCGGCGGCATTCAGGACATGGCAGCGTTGCCAGATGCCATTTTTGTGATCGACGTTGGTTTCCATAAAATTGCGATTTTGGAAGCTAAGAAACTTGGTATTCCATTGATTGGTGTTGTGGACTCTAACCATTCTCCGATCGGTATCGACTATGTCATTCCGGGTAACGACGACTCTTCAAAAGCCGTGGCTTTGTATGCCAAGGGTATTGCAGACGCCATCATCGAAGGGCGCAAAAGCGCGCTGAACGACGTGGTGAAAACGGCATCAGCCGAAACTGCTGATGAATTTGTCGAAGTGGAAAGCGCTACAAGCTAAGTGGACACTGGTTCGGTCAACTCGCCAGAGTTGCGCTGAACAACAAAAAAGGGGCTCAAGTAGCCCCTTTTTCACAGCTTTTGACGAGGTTTAACGAACGATTAGATATTTTCGGATTTTTCAGTCCCGAGCTCGGTGCCCGGGCAGAGCCGAGACATTCAACTTTACGGAGAAAAAAATGGCAATTACGATCACAGCAGGCATGGTTGCAGAGTTGCGTGCCAAAACCGACGCGCCCATGATGGAGTGTAAAAAAGCGCTCACGGAAGCGGACGGTAATTTCGAAAAAGCGGAAGAACTTCTTCGCGTGAAATTAGGCAATAAAGCGGGCAAAGCAGCGTCTCGCATCACCGCTGAGGGCGTTGTGGCTGCCCACCAGCAGGGCCATGTGGGCTCGCTGGTAGAGATCAATTGCGAAACTGACTTCGTCACTAAAAACGACAGTTTTCTTGCGTTCACCAAGGCCGTTGCTGAAGGTATCGTGATGCACAGCCCAGCTGACATCGATGCAGTTGGTGCTATGCCCTTGTCTCTCGATGGGTTCGGCCCGACTGTTGAAGACGTACGCAAAGGTTTGATCGGAAAAATCGGCGAGAACATGAGTGTTCGCCGCTTCAAGCGCTTCTCGGGCAGCAGTATTGCCTCCTACTTGCACAATGGGCGAATTGGCGTTGTGGTCGAGTTTGAAGGCGACGAAGTTGCTGCTAAAGATGTGGCGATGCACGTAGCGGCGATGAAGCCGGTGTCATTGTCGAGCGCTGATGTGCCGGCGGACCTGGTGGCAAAAGAGCGTTCGGTTGCGGCGGCAAAGGCGGCCGAAGACGCCTCCAAAGCGGTGGCCGAAGGCAAACCGGTGCAGTCCGCTGAAATCGTTGCCAAGCGCGTTGAAGGCGGCGTTCAGAAGTATCTAAAAGAAGTTAGTTTGAACAACCAGACTTTTGTAAAAAACGACAAACAGACGGTCGAGCAAATGCTCAAAGAAAAAGCAACGACGGTGAAGTCCTTCACGCTGTATGTTGTCGGTGAAGGCATCGAGAAAAAAGTTGACGACTTTGCAGCTGAAGTCGCGGCACAAGTAGCGGCTGCAAAAGCGGCTTGATCCTGCGAGCACACGAGCCTCTAACTGCTCGTGTGCTGTGGGCCTTGAGCTACTGCATTGCTGCTCACCCAAATGTGCAATCTTCCGACAGGAAGGCCGCTAAACTTCATCTTGTCTCCTTCTACAGAAAGCAGTCACATGCCAGCCTACAAGCGAATCTTGTTAAAACTGTCAGGTGAAGCCTTGATGGGTGACGATGCATTCGGAATCAATCGGGCCACCATCGTGCGGATGGTCGAAGAGATTGCCGAGGTCACTCGCATGGGTGTGCAAGTGGCGGTAGTTATCGGCGGCGGTAATATATTTCGGGGTGTCGCGGGCGGCTCCGTTGGAATGGATCGTGCCACTGCCGACTACATGGGAATGCTTGCTACAGTCATGAATGCGCTGGCCCTTGGGGACACGATGGACAAGGCGGGTCTTATCGCACGCGTCATGTCAGCGATCGGTATTGAACGTGTGGTGGAGCCTTATGTTCGTCCCAAAGCGCTCCAGTATCTCGAAGAGGGCAAAGTGGTTATTTTTGCTGCAGGAACCGGAAACCCGTTTTTCACAACCGATACGGCTGCTGCGTTGCGCGGAGCAGAAATCGGTGCTGAAATCGTTTTGAAGGCCACCAAGGTTGACGGTGTTTATTCGGCAGACCCCAAGAAAGATCCAAATGCCACGCGTTACACCAACATCACATTTGACGAAGTGATGGGCAAGCATCTCGAAGTGATGGATGCTACGGCATTTGCATTGTGCCGTGATCAAAAATTACCGATCAAGGTATTCAGTATCTTCAAACATGGCGCGCTGAAGCGTGTTGTCGAAGGTGCCGACGAAGGAACGCTCGTTCACGTTTAAGGTCATCACTGTCTTCACGTTAAAAAGTCGCCCAACAATAGCTGTGAACGCAGTTTTATTTATTGCAGATTTGCACTTTATTCCTCGGAGTTTTGAGTATGAGCATCCCAGAAATCAAACAGGTGGCCGAGCAAAAAATGAACCAGTCGTTGGATTCATTCAAAACCGGTTTGACGAAAATTCGTACGGGTCGCGCCAATCCGGGTCTTCTCGATACCGTGCAGGTCGATTATTACGGCGCCATGGTGCCAATCAGCCAAGTCGCCAATGTGGCGCTGCTCGACGCAAGGACGATCAGCGTTTCCCCTTGGGAAAAAGGCATGGGGGCCAAGATTGAAAAGGCGATACGCGACTCTGATCTGGGACTCAATCCTGCGTCTCAGGGCGAACTGATACGGGTGCCGATGCCGGCCATGACTGAAGAGCGTCGCAAGGAACTGACAAAAGTTGTTCGTTCCGAGGGTGAGCATGCCAAGGTCGCCATTCGTAATCTGCGACGCGACGCGAACGACAATGTCAAAAAACTTGTCAAGGAAAAGTTGGCGTCGGAAGATGACGAGCGCCGCACACACGACGAGGTCCAGAAATTCACCGATCGATTCATTGCCGATGTAGACAAGTTGGTCGCGGGCAAGGAACAAGACATCATGGCTGTCTGAACGAGTGATGACCGAAAGCAGGCGGCCGATAAAAATTGTTGGCGGGGCACAAGGCGCCTGTTGGCAGTGCGCGGGCGTACCGACCATGACAACCGTCTGCACCACAAGATGAGCACGCCGCTGCGAACCGCAGTCCCGCATCATGTTGCCATCGTCATGGACGGCAACGGTCGCTGGGCGACTCGTCGCTTTCTTCCACGCATTGCGGGTCACAAGCAAGGCGTTGACGCATTGATAAAGTGCGTCAAGGCGTGCAGTGAACGAAAGATCAAAGTGTTGACGGTTTTTGCCTTTTCGTCCGAGAACTGGAACCGTCCTGCTGACGAGGTGTCTGGTCTGATGGAACTGCTGGCGATATCGCTTTCACGCGAGATCAGCGGTCTGAAAAACAATGGCGTTCAGTTGCACTTCGTGGGGGACAGGCGGCAGTTGTCTACCAAAGTACGTCAGGCGTTGGCGCATGGCGAAAGCATCACATCAGCCAATCAGGGGCTTGTGCTGAACGTCTGTTTTAACTACGGCGGGCGCTGGGATATTGCTCAGGCTGCACGCACGCTCGCCGAGCGCGGTGAAGCCATCACTGAGTTGGCACTGGACCGGTCAATGGCACTGTCGCATGTTGAAGATCCCGACCTGCTGATCCGGACCGGCGGCGAGTTTCGACTGAGTAACTTTTTGCTTTGGCAGGCCGCTTATACCGAGTTGTTTTTTTCGCCGGTACTGTGGCCCGAGTTCGGCGAACAAGCGCTTGACGACGCGATCCACGCATTCCAAAAACGGGAGCGGCGTTTTGGTCAAACGGCGGCGCAACTCACCGAACTTGCGCGAGCGTCAGTATCCGCCGTCATCACACGGGCCGCATGATGTTGAAGCAGCGCATCATCACAGCAGTCGTTCTGCTGGCCATTTTGCTACCAGCCCTTTTTTACCCTTCGCCTGTACCGTTTTGCTTTGTCGCGTTGGTGCTGATCGCTGCCGGTGGATGGGAGTGGGGACGACTCAATGGCCTGGCGCAAGCTGGCTCCTCAGGCATTGCGCTTTGTTGCATCGTTCTTTGCAGCGCAGCGTGGACGTTTGGTTGGTTGAGACAGCCTCTGCCATGGTTGTGGGCCATTGCTGGTGCCGTTTGGGTTGTGGGTGGCGGCACTCTTTTGACATGTGGTGTCAGGGGATGGACTGGCATTCCCAGCGTTCTGCGTCTGCCTGGTGGCGTGGTAGCACTTTCCATGGCCTGGCTTGCCATTGCGCAAGCTCGTGTTCTGGGCATTGAGTTTTTATTGTCCGTGATGCTGCTGGTCTGGGTCGCTGACATTGGCGCTTATTTCGCTGGTCGTCGCTTCGGCGGTCGTTTCAGCCGCAGCAAACTGGCACCTTCCATCAGCCCGGGAAAGAGTTGGGAGGGCGTGTGGGGCGGCATGTTGGGTGTGATGTTGCTGGCTGGCGCCTGGCTGGGCGCAAATCCTGGTGGGCAAAGCCTTTTTCACCGCTTGCTTGAGCAGCACGGCGTAACTATCATGGTGCTTTCATTGGTTTTTTTGGCGGCAATGAGTGTTGTCGGCGATTTGGTGGAGTCGCTCATCAAGCGCAGCGCGGGCGCCAAGGATTCCAGCGGTTTACTGCCCGGTCACGGAGGCGTCCTCGACAGGGTGGATGCTTTGCTGCCAACCTTGCCGTTGGCCATGATGCTGCTTAGTTTTTGAGATGGAGGCGGTCATGCTGCGGTGTGCGTTTTTGAGGTGCTCTACATGACGATAACCCGCCAGCGGATCGCCGTACTAGGGTCGACCGGATCCATCGGAACCAACACACTGGACGTCATTTCGCGCCACCCCGAGCGGTTCCAGGTTTTTGCGCTCAGTGCGTCCACGCAGGTTGAGCTGATGCTTGCACAGTGTGCACAGTTTCATCCGACTTTCGCAGTCATGGCAAGCGAGCCGCATGCGCATCTTCTGGCTGAAAAAATCAAACAAAACAACCTTACAGCCCAGGTTTTAATTGCCTCTGATGCTCTTGAAATAATAGCGTCACACCCAGACGTCGATACTGTCATGGCTGCCATTGTGGGCGCGGCTGGTTTGCCTTCCTGCATGGCGGCAGCGCGCGCTGGTAAGCGCTTGTTGCTGGCCAACAAGGAGGCGCTGGTGGTCGGCGGCAGCACTTTCATGCGCGCGGTGAAGGCCAGCGGTGCGCAGTTGTTGCCGATTGACAGTGAACATTCTGCGATTTTTCAATCATTGCCTGACGACCCCACAACTTGGGCAGCGCGCGTCGAAAAAATCATTCTCACAGCCTCTGGGGGCCCGTTTTTGCACCGTCAGCCGGACTCGCTGCGAGGTGTGACACCGACAGAAGCCTGCGCCCATCCCAACTGGGTGATGGGCCGAAAAATATCCGTAGATTCGGCCACGATGATGAACAAGGCGCTCGAGGTCATTGAGGCGCGCTACCTTTTTGACATGGCCCCGTCGCAAATCGATGTTGTGATTCACCCGCAAAGCATCATTCACTCGATGGTCCAGTATCGGGACGCGTCAGTGGTGGCGCAACTTGGCACGCCAGATATGCGCGGGCCCATTGCGTATGGACTTGCCTGGCCGGAGCGAATCGCTTCGGGTGCCAGTTCGTTGGATTTCTCGAATCTCTCGGCAATGACGTTCTCAACGCCTGACGACAGACTGTTCCCTGGGCTTGCGTTGGCGTGGCAGGTTCTTGACGCAGCGCCAGGTACCACGGCGGTGCTCAATGCCGCTAATGAGGTAGCTGTTGCGGCGTTCCTGGCGGGGCAAATTCGGTTTGACCAAATTCACCACGTCAACCACGAAACTTTGAACGCGGTATCAGTTTCTGAAACACACGGGATTGACGATCTCATCGCGCTTGACGGCCTGGCTCGCGTTCGCGCGCTGCGGATAGCCAACACACTGGAGCATTGATATGTTGACGACGCTGATTGCCTTTGTGGTGACACTCGGGATTCTGATTGCGGTGCATGAATACGGCCACTACCGTGTCGCTGTGGCATGCGGTGTCAAGGTGCTGAAGTTCTCCATCGGATTTGGAAAACCACTGTGCACTTGGCGACTTTCGGGTAAGCCAACAGAGTTTTCAATCGGCATGCTGCCCTTGGGCGGTTACGTCAAAATGCTCGACGAACGGGAAGGCCCGGTCGATATCAAAGAGCGTCATCTCGCATTCAACACCCAACCCTTGCGATCCCGAGCACTGGTGGTCGCCGCAGGCCCAGCCGCCAACTTGCTGCTCGCGGTCTTGATCTACGCTGTCGTGAATTGGATTGGTATTCAGGAGCCTCGTGCGATTTTGGCAAGTCCAGCAGCCGCTTCTGTGGCGCAAACCGCCGGCTTACGCGGTGGCGAAACTGTGCTGAAGGCAGCACTCGGTGACAGTGAATTGACGGATGTTCGTTCATTTGAAGATTTTCGTTGGCGGTTGACCCGCGGCGCGCTAGAGGGGCAAGATCTGCGCCTGCTAGTGTCGGCACCGGGCAGCTTAGGTGCCATTGCGCAAGAGCGCGAGGTGTTATTGCCGCTCAGCACCATCGGAGTTGCCGAAGCTGACGCAACGTTGTTTCGCAAAATTGGGCTTCTGAACCCGCTAACGCAGCCCGTGATGGGCGACGTGATGCCTGCAAGCGCTGCCGACAAAGCCGGTTTGAAGACTGGCGATGTCATCACACAGATCGGAACAACAGCGGTGGTGGACGGCCAGCAGCTACGCGACCTGATTGTTTCCTCGAAGGCAGATGGGCGGGTGCAAAGCACAGGCCAGATCTGGCAGGTCCAACGTGGAGGTCAAGCATTGACTTTGAACGTTGTGCCCGAAATCAAGCAGGAAAACGGTGTTTCAGTGGCGCGTATCGGCGCCTACATTGGCAGTCCTCCCGAGCTGGTGACGGTTCGCTATGGCCTGTTCGAAGGGCTTTGGCAAGGCGCGGTTCGCACTTGGCAGATGTCGGCATTGACCCTCAAAATGATGGGCAAGATGGTGATTGGCGAAGCGTCACTGAAAAACCTCAGTGGCCCCCTGACGATCGCCGACTATGCGGGTAAATCCGCCAATCTGGGGTGGAGTGCTTACCTGGCATTTCTCGCCCTTGTTAGCATAAGTTTAGGCGTGCTAAACCTGCTGCCATTGCCCGTTTTGGACGGTGGACACCTGATGTATTATCTTTGGGAGGGTGTCACCGGTCGAAGCGTATCCGACGTCTGGATGGAACGTATGCAGCGTGGCGGTGTTGTCATTTTGCTCGGCATGATGTCCATTTCCCTTTTCAACGACGTGACCCGCCTGCTTGGCTAGCGTACTTCTTTTTAAACAATTGTTCGCAATCTTCGCCCGGCTCCGACGTGCTGCGTGCTGAATAGTCAGAACTTCATACTTCATGCATAAAAAACTACACCGTTTAAAACTTCGCGCGGTTTGCGCTATTTCAGCAGGGATGCTGGTTGCCCAGTCGGTATGGGCTGTTGAGCCTTTCACGGTTCGTGACATTCGCGTTGAAGGTTTGCAACGTGTTGAGCCAGGAACCATTTTTGGCTCGTTGCCGTTTCGGGTTGGTGAAGGATACAACGATGAGAAAGGTGCGGCTGCGATCCGTGCCTTGTTTGGTCTTGGTCTGTTCAAGGACGTGCGGCTTGAAGTGAATGGCGATGTTCTGGTGGTGGTTGTGGAAGAACGTCCCACTGTGGCCGATGTTGAATTCGTCGGCACCAAGGAGTTCGACAAGGAAGTCTTGCAGAAGGCGTTGAAAGAAGTCGGCATTGCAGACGGCCAGCCTTTCGACAAGGCGTTGGCCGACAAGGCTGAACAGGAACTCAAGCGCCAGTACATCAACAAGAGCTTGTACGGTGTGGAGGTCATCACCACGGTAACGCCCATCGAACGAAATCGGGTGAATTTGACGTTCACGGTCGTCGAAGGCGAAGTTGCCAAAATCAAGGAAATCAGGGTCACCGGCAGCAAGGTCTTCAGCGAGTCCACACTTCTCGGACTGTTCGACCTTGACACCGGCGGCTGGCTTAGTTTTTACACGAAGTCCGATCGCTATTCCCGTACCAAGCTCAATGCTGATATTGAGACATTGCGCTCCTACTATCTGACTCGCGGTTATCTAGAGTTCAAGGTCGACTCGACGCAAGTGGCAATTTCGCCTGACAAACAGGGAATTTCGATCACGCTGAACATCAGCGAAGGCGAGCGGTTTGTGGTGTCAGGCGTGAAGTTGGAAGGCAACTACCTGACGAAAGACGACGAATTCAAATCTCTGGTCACGATCAAACCCGGAGAGGCGTACAACGCGGACGCTGTGGCCCAAACCACCAAAGCTTTTGGTGATTATTTTGGAACCTTTGGGTTCGCGTTCGCTCGTGTTGACGCGATTCCCGAAATTGACCGCGTGAATAACCGCGTTGCTTTCGTTTTACAAGCCGATCCCTCGCGCCGTGCCTATGTTCGCAGAATTAACGTGGCTGGCAACAACCGCACGCGCGACGAGGTGGTTCGCCGTGAGTTCAGGCAATTCGAGTCGTCCTGGTACGACGGCGACAAAATCAAACTGTCGCGTGACCGCGTGGACCGTTTGGGTTTTTTCACGGACGTCAATGTTGAAACCCAAGAGGTTACGGGAACCGCCGACCAGGTGGATGTTTCGCTGACGGTGGCTGAGAAACCGACGGGTAACCTGCAGTTGGGCGCTGGTTATTCAAGTGCAGACAGTATTTCACTCCAGTTTGGTATCAAGCAAGAAAACGTGTTCGGTTCAGGCAATTATCTGGGTATTGATGTTAATACCAGCAAATCAAATCGCCAGATTGTCCTGAGCACGATTGACCCTTACTTCACTGCCGATGGTATTTCCCGGACGTTTGACCTTTATGAGCGCACCAACAATCCGTTGTCGGGTCAGGGCGGTGACTACCAGCTGAAGTCTCGCGGCGCAAGCGTTCGCTTCGGCGTGCCTTTCACAGAAAGCGACACTGTGTATTTTGGCACAGGCTATGAATCGCTGACCATTGTTCCAGGTTTCAATCTACCAACCAGCTACCAAGCGTATGCCAATCAGTTTGGATACACCAGCAGTTCGATTCCGTTGACAGTTGGCTGGTCGCGCGACACACGTGACAGCGCACTCGTTCCAACTTCAGGGCGGTTTCAGCGCGTTTACGGCGACTTGGGTGTTGCCGGAGACATTCGCTTTCTGCGCGCCAACTACCAGATTCAGCAATACATTCCGTTGAACAAGCAGTTCACGATGGCGTTGAACGGCGAGTTGGGTTACGGCAAGGGTTTGAAAGGCCAGCCGTACCCGCTGTTCAAGAATTACTATTCGGGGGGCTTGGGCTCGGTACGGGGTTTTCAGCAGGGCTCTCTAGGCCCGCGTGACATGTCGGACATCGCTTTGGGTGGCCCTAAAAAGTTGACCTTGAACGCAGAGCTGGTGGCTCCGTTTCCTGGCGCTGGCAACGACCGTACTTTGCGGCTTTACACATTTCTGGACGCTGGAAATGTCTTCGGTGAAAAGCAGAGCTACAAACTTAACGATCTGCGCGCCTCGACGGGCTTGGGGGTGAGCTGGATCTCCCCGGTTGGGCCTTTGCG
Source organism: Polaromonas sp. (assembly GCA_031363755.1). Lineage (GTDB taxonomy): Bacteria > Pseudomonadota > Gammaproteobacteria > Burkholderiales > Burkholderiaceae_C > Polaromonas. The sequence goes on along the minus strand of JANLUZ010000184.1, from coordinate 8,519 downwards.
TATCGCCTATGCGCTGCCGCTGCGCAAGCAGCCTGGCGATAAACTAGAACGCTTGCAATTTCAAATCGGTACATCGTTTTAATGAAAAAATTCTCTTATCAAATCTTTCTGGTGCTTTTCGCGTCCGCTATGGCGTTCGTAACGGCATCCGCAAGCGCGCAAGAATTCAAGATCGGTATTGTCAACCTAGACCGAATTTTCCGGGAAGCCAATTCAGCGAAGGCGGCTCAAACCAAGCTTGAGCAGGAATTCAGCAAGCGCGAAAAAGAGCTCACTGACAGTGCAGCCCAGCTCAAGACACTGTCTGAAAAGTTTGAACGGGAAGCGCCGACGCTTGCCGAGGCTGCGCGCAATACGCGTCAGCGTCAGCTGGTTGACCAGGACCGCGAATTTCAGCGAAAGCGCCGCGAGTTTCAGGAAGACTTGAACACGCGAAAAAATGAGGAATTGCAAATCGTCATCGAGCGCGCGAACAAGGTCGTGAAGTCATTGGCAGAGGCGGAAAAGTACGACCTGATCCTTCAGGAATCGGTTTACGTCAATCCAAAGCATGACATCACAGACAAAGTGATCAAGGCTTTGAACACCAGCAAGTAATTCGAGGTTTGTTCCCCTTCGCCAGGGCGCAAGCTACTTCTTGGTTCAATACTCAATAGGGAGTCTCCTTGAGCCTTTCACTTGCAGATATTGTTTCGTCCATTCGAGTTGCTTCGGCTGTCGAACTGCTGGGTGATCCCCAACTTCAGATTGCACGGCTTGCGAGCCTCGATGCGGCAACAGCGTCGGACCTGAGCTTTCTCAGTCATCCCAAATATTTCTCCAAACTTGCGACAACGGCGGCAGGCTGTGTGGTGGTGTCGCCCGCTTCGCGCGACGCAGCCTTGCAGCGTGGGGCTTGCATTGTGGTGGATGACCCGTACCACTATTTTGCTTTGCTCACCCAGCTTTGGAAGCGCAAACACGCGCCGCTCGGGTTGCCGTCGATTCATCCAACCGCCGTTATTGACCCAACGGCTGTGGTGTCAGCAGGTGTGTCTATTGGCGCTTTTGCATGCATTGCCGCGAACGCTGTTGTGGCATCGGGTGTGCGTCTCGGTGCACATTGCGTTGTAGGCTCGCGCGTAAAAATAGGTGCGGATACCCATTTGGCGGCACGTGTTTCGGTGGGTGATGATTGCCAGATCGGCGAGCGCTGTATCTTGCATTCCGGTGTCGTGGTGGGTGCGGACGGATTCGGCTTTGCGCCGCACGGCGGGACCTGGGTCAAGATCGAACAATTGGGTGCCGTCCGAATTGGCAACGACTGCGAGATTGGTGCCAACACATGCATTGACCGGGGTGCGCTACAGGACACGGTGCTGGACGACGGCGTCAAGCTCGACAATTTGGTTCAGATTGGCCACAACGTCCATATCGGCAAGCACACCGCCATGGCCGGCTGTGCGGGTGTTGCTGGCAGTGCCGTGATAGGCGCGCACTGCACCTTTGGCGGCGGCGCCATCGTTCTTGGCCATTTGACGTTGGCTGATCACGTTCATATTTCAGCAGCCTCGGTTGTCACGCGTTCCATCGCCAGGCCGGGCCAATACACAGGCTTCTTTCCCATCGACGACAATGCCGCCTGGGAAAAAAACGCGGTCACGCTCAAGCAGTTGCATGCGCTTCGCGACCGGCTCAAGCAGGTCGAGAAGACCTTGTCCCTCGCCGCAATACCGCCTTCACAAAACCCCCAAGAAAAATCATGATGGACATTCACCAAATTCTCAAACTGTTGCCGCACCGCTATCCCATTCTTCTGGTGGATCGGGTTTTGGAGATTGAAAAGGGCAAGCGTATCAAGGCCATGAAAAATGTCTCGATCAATGAGCCGTTTTTCATGGGCCACTTCCCCAAGTACCCGGTCATGCCTGGTGTCCTCATGCTTGAGGCGATGGCACAAACGGCGGCTTTGCTGGCTTTTCACGCGCTTGATGTCATGCCTGACGAAAACACAGTTTATTACTTCGCTGGCATCGACGACGCACGCTTCAAGCGCCCGGTTGGGCCTGGCGACCAGATCATCATGGATGTGACCCTTGACCGGATGAAGGCCGGGATCTTGAAGTTCAGCGCGGTCTCGACAGTCGACGGCAACATCGTGTGCCAGGCTGGGCTGATGTGCACCATGCGCACCATAGCCTGAAGAATTGTTCACCATGGCGGGCATTCACCCCACAGCACTGATCGACTCAAACGCGCAGATCGACAGCTCGGCGAGCGTTGGCCCTTACAGCGTAGTTGGCCCGAACGTGAAAATCGGCCCGGGCACCACGATTGGCGCCCACTGCGTGATTGACGGTCACACGACCATCGGCGCCAACAACCAGATTTTTCAATTCAACTCCATCGGCGCGATTCCGCAAGACAAAAAATACGCGGGTGAGCCCTGCGCCTTGCACATCGGTGACCGCAACACCATCCGCGAGTTTTGCAGTCTCAACATCGGCTCTCCGGGTGACCGGGGCGAGACGCGCCTGGGCAACGACAACTGGATCATGGCCTACGTCCACGTGGCGCACGATTGCCTGCTGGGCGACCACATCATCATTGCCAACAGCACCCAGTTGGCGGGCCATGTGCATATTGGCGACTGGGTGATCCTTGGAGGTTTCACCGGTGTGCACCAGTTTGTCAAAATTGGCGCGCACAGTTTCACCGCAATTTCCTCGGTGCTGGTGGCCGATCTGCCGCCGTTTGTGATGTGCCAGGGCCAGCCCGCTGAAGCCCGCTCCATGAACTTCGAGGGCTTGCGTCGTCGCGGTTTTTCGGCTGACCGGATTTCAGCGGTCAAAGCAATGCACAAAGCGCTCTACCGATCGGGTCTAACGCTGGAAGAAGCCAAAACCCGCATTGCCGCACTGTCGGAAAAACATGCCGATTCGCAGTCTGATGTTGACATGATGCTCTCGTTCCTCGCGCAGACCTCGCCGCAGCGCGGCATCGTTCGCTAGGCAGCAAGGGCCCTGTGACACACAAAGCACCGCCGAGAATCGCCATGGTGGCAGGCGAAACATCGGGAGATTTGCTGGGTGGCTTGTTGTTGGGCGGCCTGAAGCAACGCTGGCCAGCGCTGACTGCCAGCGGTATTGGTGGCGGGCAGATGATGGCAAACGGCTTTCACGCCTGGTGGTCCAGCGACAAGCTAGCAGTGCGCGGGTATGTCGAAGTGTTGCGGCATTACCGGGAAATCCTTGGCATTCGCAAGCAACTGGCTGCACGGTTGCTGGCGCAGCCCGCCGACGAACGGGTGAATTTGTTCATTGGTGTGGACGCGCCCGACTTCAACCTCGACCTTGAGGCCCAACTGAAAAAGCACGGCATCAAAACCGTGCATTTCATTTGCCCATCGATTTGGGCCTGGCGAGCCAAGCGTGTCGAAAAAATCAAACGCAGCGCCGACCACGTGCTGTGTATTTTTCCTTTTGAAGTGGCATTGTTAGCGCAACACGGCATCGTTGCCACCTACGTCGGGCATCCATTGGCCAGCGTGATCCCCCTGCAACCGGACCGATTACTCGCCCGGCGTGTGCTGGGGCTCGCGCAGGAAGACACCGTGATCGCCATCTTGCCTGGAAGTCGCGCATCTGAAGTGAATTACCTCGCTTTAAGGTTCTTTCAGGCTGCAGCCCAGGTGTTGATTGCCTGGCCTGCTACTAAATTTGTAGTACCAGCAATTCCGGCGCTGCGCCAAGCCATCGAAGCGGCGGCGCGCGCAGCAGGTATGTTGGGCAAAATTCAGATGCTGGACGGGCAGTCGCATGTCGCGCTGGCCGCTTGTGATGTCACATTGATTGCCAGCGGCACCGCCACACTGGAGGCGGCATTGTTCAAACGCCCGATGGTGATTGCCTACAACATGCACTGGCTGTCGTGGCGCATCATGCGCGCCAAACAGTTGCAACCCTGGGTCGGATTGCCCAATATTTTGTGTCGCGATTTTGTGGTGCCTGAACTGCTGCAAGACGCCGCAACGCCCAAGGCATTGGCTGACGGCCTGCTTCGATGGCTGGACGCCAAAACCTCCGCACCGTCAATTATTTCGGCCCTGGAATCAAGATTCACCCAGCTGCACCATGATTTGCAGCGCGACACAGCCCAACTGGCCACCGATGCGATCGAAAAAGTTCTTGAAGGCTGAGCAGGTGGTGTTGTCCTGGGACGTGAACGGTTTGGTCGCTGGCGTGGATGAGGCCGGCCGTGGCCCGCTGGCCGGCCCTGTCGTGGCTGCGGCAGTGATCCTCGACGACTTGAGGCCCATCAAAGGGCTGGCTGACTCTAAAAAGTTATCTGCGGCCCGTCGAGAGCTTCTGTTTGATGAAATACGCGCCAAAGCGCTTTGCTGCTCTATTGCGTCGGCGTCAGTTGAAGAGATCGACGCCTTGAATATTTTGCAGGCAACGCTTTTGGCGATGAAACGTGCGGTGGAAGGCCTGCGCCTTAAACCTCATAAAACACTGGTCGACGGCAACCGGCTGCCGGCTTTGAGCATGCTTGCCGAAGCCATCGTCAAAGGAGACGCCTTGGTGCCCGCTATTTCCGCTGCGTCTATTCTTGCCAAGGTCTACCGTGACCGCTGGTGTGTCGAATTCGACCAGGATTACCCGCAGTATGGGTTTGCCGTGCATAAGGGCTACGGAACGGCGCGCCATCTCGCTGCCTTGCGCGAGCACGGTGCCTGCCCACAGCATCGCCGCTCGTTTGCACCGGTTGCCGGGGTTATTGAGGTGTTCGCGTGACGGGTTTTTCTGTGCCAGTCGTGCACATCAGCTCTGCCGGTAACCCTCTGATTAAAGAGCTGCGCAAGCTCTCTGCCAGCAGTGCAGCGTATCGCAAGCTGGGCAAGGTGTGGTTGGAGGGTGATCATCTCTGCCGCGCGGCACTCGCCCGTGGTTTTCAGCCTGAGTTAGCGGTGTTTTCAGAGTCATTTTGGCCTCTAGCCCAGGGTTTTATTGCCCAGGCAGCTATGAAAAACATAGTGATCGCCGATGACTTGCTTCATGAGATCAGCACGCTTGAGTCACCAGCGCCCATGGGTTTTGTGATGGCCTTGCCGCCCGCAACAGCGCTGTTGCCAGGCGCGCCTTCCATCATTCTTGACCGGGTTCAGGACGCCGGAAACGTGGGTTCAATTTTGCGCAGTGCGGCAGCCTTTGGATTCAGCCAGGTCCTGGCGCTCAAGGGCACTGCGGCCCTGTGGTCACCCAAGGTGCTGCGTGCAGGCATGGGCGCGCACTTTGGTTTGCGCTTGTCAGAAGGGTTAAACCAGGAGGAAATAGCGGCTTTGACCATTCCGTTGGTGGTCACCAGTTCGCACCAGGGCACTGCCCTTCACAAGCAACGGGTGCCAATGCCTTGTGCATGGGTCATGGGGCATGAAGGGCAGGGCGTGTGCGAGGCGCTGATAGCCAGGGCCGCTCTGCACGTCCGCATCGAACAACCCGGTGGCGAGGAGTCCCTCAATGTGGCGGCAGCGGCAGCGATCTGTCTTTACGCCAGTTCGCTGCCGGTAATGGCGAGGTGAGCGTCGGTTGGAGGCCGGGCGTTTTCAGGGTTTTCACGGACTCACCGCGTTATACTCAGGGGCTTTTCAAACCACAGCTTGGCCCAAGCGTCACAAAGCACACCCCTCTAATAAAAGCAGCTAGCAGCAGTCTCTTGATTGAGACTTTCTGCGCACGCTTGGGCTAACCGTATTCACATCGGAGAACCCAGTGCTTTTGTCTCTACAGGGTCATCAAACTCATAAAAATCACGCTGTTCTGGCGCTTGCCGACGGCACCATTTTCATTGGTCGCTCCATCGGCGCGCAGGGTTCAACCGTCGGAGAGTTGGTGTTCAACACCTCCATGACGGGTTATCAGGAAATCGTGACCGACCCCAGCTACTGCCAGCAGATCGTCACGCTGACTTACCCGCACGTCGGTAACTGCGGTGTCAACACCGAGGACGTCGAGTCAAACAAGGTCTATGCCGCAGGCCTGATCATCAAAGATCTGCCTCTGGTCGCATCCAATTTCCGCGCCTCAATGACCTTGTCGGACTACCTGGCTCAGGCCGGCACGGTTGCCATTGCAGATATTGACACCCGCCAGCTCACGCGTCACCTGCGCCACCACGGCGCGCAAAATGGCTGCATCCTGTCGCTAGCTGAAGATCAAGACGTTACGCCAGAAGTGATCAGCCAAGCGCGTGCCGCTGCGCAGGGCGCCCCCAGCATGGCCGGGCTGGACCTGGCCAAGGTCGTCTCGGTCGAGCAGCCTTATCAGTGGACCCAAACCGAGTGGATGCTTGCGCGTGACAACGGTAAACCGGGTTATGGCGAGCAAACCCGCCCGGTTTTTCACGTCGTGGCCCTTGACTTCGGCGTGAAGAAAAACATTCTGCGCATGATTGCCGAGCGCGGTGCGCGCATCACGGTGGTGCCCGCCCAGACGTCTGCGGCTGACGTGCTCAAACTCAAGCCGGACGGTATTTTCCTGGCCAACGGCCCAGGCGACCCGGGGCCGTGTGACTACGCCATCGAAGCCGCCCGCACGCTCATTGAAACCGGCATCCCCACCTTCGGGATCTGCCTGGGGCACCAAATCATGGCGCTGGCCAGCGGTGCCAAAACATTCAAGATGAAGTTTGGCCACCACGGTGCGAACCATCCGGTAAAAGATTTAGACACCGGCCGCGTCAGCATCACCAGCCAGAACCACGGGTTTGCGGTTGACGAAAAAAGCCTGCCCGAAAATCTGCGGCCCACTCACATCAGCTTGTTTGACGGCACGCTGCAAGGCCTGGTGCGCACTGACAAGCCGGCTTTCTGCTTCCAGGGTCACCCCGAGGCCTCACCCGGCCCGCACGACATTTCGTATTTATTCGACCGTTTCACGGCATTGATGGAAAAGGCTCAGGAGCACAAGAATGCCTAAACGCACAGACATTAAATCGGTCCTCATCATTGGGGCCGGCCCCATCATCATTGGCCAGGCCTGCGAGTTTGACTACTCTGGCGTGCAAGCCTGCAAGGCGCTGCGTGAAGAGGGCTACAAAGTCATCCTGATCAACAGCAATCCCGCCACGATCATGACTGACCCGGCCACAGCCGACGTCACCTACATCGAGCCAATCACCTGGCAGACCGTTGAAAAAATCATCGCCAAAGAGCGCCCAGACGCGATTTTGCCGACGATGGGCGGCCAGACCGCGCTGAACTGCGCGCTCGACTTGTGGCACCACGGCGTGCTGGAAAAGTACCAGGTCGAGTTGATTGGCGCCAAGCCAGAAGCTATCGACAAGGCCGAAGACCGCTTGAAGTTCAAAGACGCCATGACCAAGATTGGTCTGGGCTCGGCGCGCTCGGGCATCGCCCACAGCATGGCCGAGGCCTGGGACGTGCAGAAGACGCTGGGTTTCCCCACCGTGATTCGGCCCAGCTTTACGCTGGGCGGCACCGGTGGCGGCATTGCCTACAACGCCGAAGAATTCGAAACGATCTGCAAGCGCGGCCTGGAAGCCTCGCCCACCAACGAGCTGCTGATTGAAGAGTCGCTGCTCGGCTGGAAAGAGTACGAGATGGAAGTCGTGCGCGACACTGCTGACAACTGCATCATCGTCTGCTCGATTGAAAACCTGGACCCCATGGGCGTCCACACCGGGGACTCGATCACCGTTGCCCCAGCGCAAACACTGACCGACAAGGAATACCAGATTCTGCGCAACGCCTCGCTGGCGGTGCTGCGTGAAATCGGTGTGGACACGGGCGGCTCCAACGTGCAGTTCTCCATCAACCCGGTCGATGGCCGCATGGTCGTGATCGAGATGAACCCGCGTGTGTCGCGCTCGTCCGCGCTGGCCTCTAAAGCCACCGGGTTCCCAATCGCCAAGGTCGCTGCCAAGCTGGCTGTCGGCTACACGCTGGACGAGTTGCGCAACGAGATCACGGGCGGCGCCACCCCGGTGAGTTTCGAGCCCAGCATCGACTACGTGGTCACCAAGATTCCGCGTTTTGCATTTGAGAAATTCCCCACGGCCGACTCCCGCCTGACGACGCAAATGAAATCAGTTGGAGAGGTGATGGCCATGGGCCGCACCTTCCAGGAATCGTTCCAGAAAGCCCTGCGCGGCCTGGAAGTCGGCGCGGACGGCATGAACGAAAAAACGCAAGACCGCGAAGTGCTGGAGCGAGAACTCGGCGCGCCCGGCCCAGACCGCATCTGGTATGTGGGTGACGCGTTTGCCATGGGTATGAGTGTGGGCGAGGTGTTTGCGCTGACCAAGATCGACCCGTGGTTTCTGGTGCAGATCGAGCAGATCGTGAAGATCGAACTGGAGTTGGAAACCACCTCTCTCGACCAGATCGACGCCCAGACCTTGCGCGCGTTGAAACAAAAAGGTTTCTCCGACCGTCGCCTCGCCAAGCAGCTCAAAACCACCGACACAGCCATTCGCGAAGCCCGCAAGGCGCTGGGTGTGCGCCCGGTCTACAAACGGGT
>JANLUZ010000134.1:0-4019 GCA_031363755.1 Polaromonas sp. | reverse complement strand
TTTTCCACACCTAATTGCAACAAAACTGCAGCTGGTTCGAGCAATGATGGCGTGACGTTCGATGATGTTGAAGGAAACCGCCATGGCTGATTTGTTTGACAACCCGATGGGCCTGATGGGCTTTGAATTTGTGGAGTTTGCGTCCCCCACGCCCGGCCGGCTGGAGCCGGTGTTTGAACGCATGGGCTTCACGCTGGTCGCCAAACACCGGTCCAAGGACGTGGTGCTGTACCGCCAGGGCCAGATCAACTTCATCATCAACCGCGAACCCAAAAGCTTGGCGGGTTACTTCGCGGCCGAGCACGGCCCCAGCGCCTGCGGCATGGCGTTCCGGGTCAAGGACGCGCATCACGCCTACAACCGCGCTTTGGCGCTGGGCGCACAACCGATCGACATCCCCACCGGCCCGATGGAGCTGCGCCTGCCCGCCATCAAAGGCATTGGCGGCGCGCCGCTGTATTTGATCGACCGGTTTGAGGACGGCAAATCCATCTACGACATTGACTTTGATTTCATCGAGGGGGTGGACCACCACCCGGTGGGCCACGGCCTGCAGCTCATTGACCACTTGACGCACAACGTCTACCGCGGCCGCATGACGTTCTGGGCTGATTTTTACGAGCGCTTGTTCAACTTCCGCGAGATCCGCTACTTCGACATTCAGGGCGACTACACCGGCCTGACATCCAAAGCGCTGACTGCGCCTGACGGCAAAATCCGCATTCCGCTGAACGAGGAATCGAAAAAAGGCGGTGGGCAGATTGAAGAGTATTTGATGAAGTTCAACGGCGAAGGCATTCAGCACATCGCCTTGATCTGTGATGATTTGCCGAGCGTGGTCGATGCCCTGTCCCTGACCAGGGTGCCACTGATGACCGCCCCCAGCGAGAGCTATTACGACATGCTCGACGCCCGCCTGCCGGGCCACGGCCAGGACGTGGCGGCGCTGCAAACGCGCGGTATTCTGGTGGACGGCAGCACCGACAAGGGTAGCCCGCGTCTGCTTCTGCAAATCTTCTCAGCCACCCAGCTCGGCCCGGTGTTTTTTGAGTTCATTGAGCGCAAGGGCGACGACGGCTTTGGTGAAGGCAATTTCAAGGCGCTGTTCGAGTCGATCGAGCGCGACCAGCTTCAGCGCGGTGTGCTGCAGGCGGCTTGACACCACAAGGAGCCAAAAAAACTTTACCGCAGAGGCGCAGAGAACGCAGAGGGCCGCAGAGGTAACAGAAAAATTTTCCCTTCCTCTGTGTCACTCTGCGTTCTCTGCGGTAAATGACTTTTCCGCCCACCTCATTGCGCACCTAAGCCCCAAGGAAACTTCAAAATGAAAATTGACCGAATCCACCATGTCGCTTACCGCTGCATTGACGCCAAAGCCACGGTGCTGTGGTACCAGCACATGCTCAAGATGGACTTCATGCTGGCGATTGCCGAGAACGAAGTGCCATCGACCAAAGCGCCGGACCCCTACATGCATGTGTTTTTGGATGCTGGCCACGGCAACGTGCTGGCGTTTTTTGAGCTGCCCACGCAGCCGCCGATGGGCCGCGACCCCAACACCCCCGCCTGGGTGCAGCACATCGCGTTTCGTGTCAAAGACCGCGCCGAGCTGCTGGAATTCAAGGCGCACCTGGAGCGTGAAGGCGTGGACGTGCTGGGTGTAACCGACCACGGCCTGTTCCATTCGATTTACTTTTTTGACCCCGACGGCCACCGGCTCGAGCTGTCTTGCCCCGACCCGGATGAGGCCGCCACGCTGGCCAAATTGGACGAGGTGAAGTGGCAAATGCTCGACGAGTGGGCACTGACCCGGCGCGCACCCACGCACGCCGCGTTTTTGCACCAGCGGGCGGACTCATGACGGGCATCAATTCAACACACGCCGTTGAACTGCAAAGCTGGGTCGATTCCGCCAACGAGCCGGGTACCGACTTCCCCATCCAGAACCTGCCGTTTGGCCGCTTCAAAGAGCCGGGCGATGCCACTTGGCGCATCGGCGTGGCGATTGGCCGGGAAATTGTGGACCTGCAAGCCGCTGGGCTGATAGACCACGCCGACATGGCGCGGCTGATGGACCAACCCACGGCCGCGCGGAAAAGGCTGCGGCAAGCGTTGTCCGACGGGCTGCGAGCCGGCAGCCCCCACCGCGCCGTGTTTGAAGCGGCTCTGCACTGCCAGGACCAAGTCACGCTTGGGCTGCCGTGCGATGTGGGCGACTACACCGATTTCTACACCAGCATCCACCACGCCACCACCATCGGCCAGCAGATGCGGTCCGACAACCCGCTTTTGCCCAACTACAAATGGGTGCCCATTGGCTACCACGGCCGTGCCTCCAGCATCGTGGCCAGCGGCACCGCTTTTTACCGCCCCAAGGGGCAGACCAAAGCGCCAGATGCCGCCACCCCCAGTTTTGGTGCTTGCCAGCGGCTGGACTACGAGCTCGAACTGGGCGTGGTCATGGCTAGAGGCAACGCACTGGGCGAGCCGGTAGCCATGCAGGACGCCGAAGCTCATGTTTTCGGCATCAGCCTGTTCAACGACTGGAGCGCCAGAGACATTCAAGGCTGGGAATACCAACCGCTCGGCCCGTTTTTGGCCAAAAACTTCGCCAGTACGCTGTCGCCGTGGGTGGTCACACTCGAAGCGCTGGCCCCATTCCGCACCCCCTTCACCCGCCCGGAGAGCGACCCCCAGCCGCTCGACTATTTGCAGTCGGATGCCAACAGCGCCCAGGGCGGTCTGAACATTGCGCTCGAAGTTTGGCTACAAACCCTCGCCATGCAAGCTGCGGGCCACCCGGGCGACTGTGTGTCCACTTCCAATTACCGCGACGCCTACTGGACGGTGGCGCAGCTCGTGGCGCACCACACCGCCGGCGGCTGCAACCTGCGCCCCGGTGATCTGCTGGGCACCGGCACGCTCTCAGGCCCCGGCGCAGGGCAGGGCGGCTCGCTGATGGAACTCAGCGCGGGTGGCAGGCAGCCGCTGGTGTTGTCTAACGGCGAGACGCGCGCTTGGCTGCAAGACGGGGACACCGTGACCCTGCGCGGGCATTGCGAGCGGCTCGGCTTCAGGCGGATCGGTTTTGGCACCTGCGTCGGGACCGTGTTGGCAGCGAGACCCTAAGCTCAGTGCGCAGGCGCAGTCCACTCGTCCCGAATCGAATACACCACCGAAAAAATCTTCCAGCCTGCCTCGGTGCGCACCAGCTGCCACATCTGTTTACCCCAGTTGGTGGTTTGTCCATTGGCAATGAAGGCGTAGTCAAAAGGCGCTGAGGCGATGTCGCCGTCGGTGTCGATGCGCAGGTTGGCAAAGGTCTCTTCGCGGCGCTCAGTCGTGGCCACAGCCTCGTCAATCAGGCTGACAAAGTTGTTGCCGGGAATTTGCCGGGCTTTGATCGCGTCGGGTTTGGACTGGCGAATGCGCGCCAGCCGCGTGTTTTCAGACACAAACTGCCAGCCGATGTCAGCAGGCTTGCTGGAGAAGAAGAGCGCCATGTAGATTGGCTTGTCCTTGTCGATCAGCGAGCTGCGACGCGACTCGACGACCTGCTGGATAGCCACAATGTCGGCGGGCTTGCCTTGCGGCGCGGTGGGGGGCGTCTGGCAGGCTGCCAAGGCCAGGCACACAGTGATCGATAAAGCGAAGGTTTTACTCACGCTAAGCTTTATGTTGCAGGGTGGTGTTGCCGCAATTTTCACCCTGCCTTGGGTTAAAAACGGCGTGAGTGGCCCACCAACAGCGGTTCAGGCGTCTAAAAGCGTCTAAAAGCCGATTTAGCGTTATTTTTACGTTTAATAGGCCGCTAGCCCTGGTATTTACTGCCTTTGATGCTACGTTATGAGTAGCAAAAGACGTGACAAGCCCGTGCGTGGTTCGCCCACCGGCGCGTTGCTGGGTGCGTCAATCAGTGCGTCACTCAATGCGTCATCTTCCCCCGCATCGCCGCCAGGTGACCCGGCAACTGCACCGACTTGCCGGTGTCGACCAGCTGGTCGCCCTCGACCCGCAAG
>JANLUZ010000111.1:0-7910 GCA_031363755.1 Polaromonas sp. | reverse complement strand
CGGGCAAATGCCAGCGACGCACGTCACGCGCTGCCAGCCCCAACACGGCCAGCCCCCGCACGCTTTCGCCGCAGCGCCGGGCCGCCAGCTGCTGCATGGCCAACACGTCGTGCGTGCCGTGGCTGGCCTCGCCATCGGTCAACGCCATCACCCGTACAGGCACCCCGCTGCGGGCGCAGGCAGCCAGCAAGGCGCCGCACGCCAGAATTTCGTCGTCGGGATGCGGCGCCACCACGACCAGTCGGCCACCGGCTGGCACCAGCGCCGCCAAACCCGGCTGCGCAAACGATTGCTCGTTCAGCCAGCCACGCCACGTCGCGTCGGGCGTGCCTTCGCCGTGAATCAGCGGGGGGCTTAAAGTCTCCAAGCATGACCCCCGCGGCTGATGCGCTCGCCCAACGCTTGACAATCCCGCTCCGCGTGGCTTTGGCGAATGAACACCGGCAGGTCAGCGGCCGCCTTGGCAAATTTTTCATCGCGGCAAAACGGGGTGGCGCCCATGGCGGCGCCAACCTCATCGAGCACCCGCTTGGCACACTGCTCGGCCGACAGCCGCGCTGTCAACACCACGCGGCTGGCGTCGGCCGCCGGGTGAGCGTCAATCCAGGCGGCAGCCTCGCGCAGCACAGCCGCTGTTTCTGCCAGCGCCAACTCCACCTTGCCCAGCGCCGCCAGTTTGAACGACGACAGCGCACTGGCTGGCTGGCTGGCCTGCGAATTTTTCAAGGCCAGCCCGATCCCCACGGCCCCGCCCCACCAGCAGGCCGCAATGCCCGCACCGCCCTGCCAGAAGCCAGGCCGCTGCAGGTAGGCGCCACTGTCGCCCACAAGGTGGCCGGTTGCACCATCAAAGTGCACGTCAAGGCTTGCGCTGCCCGCCATACCCACTGCTTTCCACGGTGATGAGTCCACCACCACGCCCGGTTGCCGGAGGTGCACACTGACCAGTTGCGGCGCATCGGCGGCGGCGTCCCAAGCAGTCAGCAGCGCGTGGTCGGCTGTGGCGGCGCCGGAGCACCAGCTTTTTGTGCCCGACAAATGAACGATATTGAGACCAGCAGACGTGATGTGGACCCGGGCCTGCGGAGCCTCGGCGGCCCACACGCACCAGGTGCCCTTTGCCTGCGGCTCAGCAGCCCGCAGCTCGCGCAAAATCGCCAGCGCATCGGTGTGGCCTTCATAGAGTTTGGCCAGTGACAGGTCAATTGCCGCCACCGCTGCCAGTGCGCGCCAGCGGCCCAGTGTGTCGCCCCCACCGGGCAGGGGCAAGTCGTCGAGATTCTGCGCCACCAGCGCTGTCAAAGCGGTGGCGGCATTCACCCCAGATCCACTGCCGCAGGCCAGCACCTGGCGAATCTGGCTTACCAGTGCGTCAGGGGAGTCCGGCGCTTCGGTCATATCAGTGCTGTCACCCATCACACGGCAACCGGGGCGACACCCACCCACTGGCCCAGAAGTTCAATGTTGCGAAGGGTTTCACCGAATCCATCGGGGGCGCGAAAGTGGGCGCGCACGCTGGTAAAAACTCGCGGCGCACGCGACCAGGCGATGTTGGCACCGAGTTGGGACAAAGATTCCACCAGCGCCACATCTTCACCGGTGGCCAGGCCTACAAAACCCCCGGCACGTCGATACGCCAGCGCGCACACGCCCAGGTTCGCCCCGTGCACATGTCGATGACCATCGGCGTCCGTGTACGTCAGCTCGAAGTGGCGCTGCATGCGCTGCCCGTAAGCGCCCCAGTCATTGACCGCCACAGTGCCGCACACCGCATCAGCCTTGAGCGCCAGCTGGTCAACCAGCCAGCTGCCAGAGACCACCGTGTCAGCATCGGTAAACGCCAACCATCTCGCGCCGGCGGCCAGCGCCATATCAGCCCCCAACTGCCGCGCATGGCCCACATTGCGTTTGTCGGTGGTGATGGTTTTGACGCCTGCGCGGTCAGCCCGATGCGCCGTAGCATCCGTGCAGGCGTCCAGCACCACCGTGATGTCAACCCGCTCTCCGGCCAGGCCAGGGTGGGCTGCCGCCTCTAGCAGCGCGTCAAGGCAGGCGTCAATACAGGCTTCTTCGTTGTGCGCAGGGACAATGATGGCGATCACAGCGGTCTCCATTTTTTTTCAGGGTTCGGGGGTGGGCAGAGCGCTAAAAACGCCTGCTTTTTCGCAGCAGACTTACACCGTCGGCGGGTCGGTTTCTCGCACGAAATGACGGTGCAGCGTCATGGCGGCCAAAAATGTCGCAATCGCTTTTTTGGTGTCGCCCGAAGGCGCCAGAACCACACCCGGATCAGCCTCACCGCCGGGCAACACCGAGGACACACCGGCTTTGTCAGTCAATGCAGTGGATGCGCCCAGCACCAGAATCGACTTGCAATGCCGGTACTGGTTCTGGATGAACTCCATCGTGTGGGCGTCTTTAGCAAGCGCGGTCACCGCTGCTTCGCCGTCGGGCAATACCAGCGCGTCGAACAGAAAGCCGGGCTCGTTTTCAAGTGATGCGTCGGCCATCAACGTCAGGCCATCTGCCGTTTTGACCAGGCCAATGCGAGGGGCAACTAACTTGGGCACAGCGCCTGCATCAGCCAGCGCTTTGTGCACCGCCATCACCGATTTGCCCACCACACCGGGCGCGATCAGCAGCGCGACTTTTTTGGCGACCACGCCGGTGTCCCCCGGCCTCGCCAGCAGCGACAGCGCGGGCGAATGGGTCAGCTCCGGCCTGGCCGGATTGGCCAACGCGCGCGGCATCACCTCAGGCAATGACGGCATGCCCAAGCCATCAGCGACCTTTTGCGCCAGATCTTCTGACGCATTGCGCAGCATGGCCACGGTGCGCTCCCGAATCGCCGGCACCGTGACCTTGCTCAGCTCAAAGCGAAAAGCGGCAGCAATGTGTGCCTGCTCCGCGAGCGACTGGCTTTCATAGAACAAGGTGGCCTGAGTGTAGTGATCAGCAAACTTTTCAGGCTTGCCGCGCACCTTGTCTTGCCGCTCAGTCGCCTGCAGGCGCGCAGGCATGGTGACGAATCCCTGCGCAGCGCCCGCCTGAAACGGGCAGCCGCCACCCAGCGAGTTAGGCTCATACGACACCCGGCCACGCGGAACCGCCTGCCGGTGCATGCCATCGCGCTGGTTGTTGTGCACCTGGGCGAGGGGCGCGTTGATGGGCAGCTCATGAAAATTTGGGCCACCCAGGCGCGAAATCTGCGTGTCAATGTAGGAGTGCAGCCGCCCGGCCAGCAGAGGGTCGTTTGAAAAATCAATGCCTGGCACCACGTGCGCGGTGCAAAAAGCCACCTGCTCGGTTTCAGCAAAAAAGTTGTCGGGGTTGCGGTTGAGCACCAACTTGCCCAGGATTTGCACTGGCACGAGCTCTTCGGGGATCAGCTTTGTCGCGTCCAGAATGTCAAAGCTGAAAGCTTGCGCCTGCTCTTCAGTGAACACCTGCACGCCAAACTCCCACTCGGGGAAGGCCCCTGCCTCGATGCGATCCCACAGGTCGCGGCGGTGAAAGTCCGGGTCCGCGCCAGAAATTTTGACCGCCTCGTCCCATACCAGCGACTGCGTGCCAGCCTTAGGGCTCCAGTGAAATTTGCAAAACACAGATTCACCGGCCGCATTGACCAGCCGAAAGCTGTGCACCCCAAAGCCCTGCATGGTGGCGTAGCTGCGCGGCAATGCGCGGTCGCTCATCGTCCACATCAGCATGTGTGTGGACTCTGGCATCAGCGAGGCAAAATCCCAGAATGTGTCGTGCGCGCTGGCTGCCTGCGGCATCGCATTGTTCGGTTCAGGCTTGACCGCGTGAATCAGATCAGGAAACTTGATAGCGTCCTGAATAAAAAACACCGGCATGTTGTTGCCCACCAGGTCCCAGTTGCCTTCGTCGGTGTAGAACTTGATGGCAAAGCCGCGCACGTCCCGCGCGGTGTCTTTCGAGCCCCGCTCACCCGCCACGGTTGAAAAGCGCACAAACACCGGCGTGACTTTTCCCTCTTCCTGGAAGGGCGCGGCCTTGGTGTGCTGCGTGAAGGGCGCGTAGCACTCAAAGTAGCCGTGCGCGGCTGAACCGCGGGCATGCACGATGCGTTCGGGAATACGCTCATGGTCGAAGTGGGTGATTTTTTCGCGCAGGATGAAGTCTTCCAGCAGAGCCGGGCCGCGCACGCCGTACTTCAGGGAATTTTGGTTGTCGGCAACCGCCACGCCCTGGTTGGTGGTGAGCGCCTGGCCCGATGAATCGACGCGCACGCGGTCCAGCGACTCGTTGGTGGGGTTGTAGCCCTCGGCGGCCTGGGTGCCCGTCTTGCCGCCTTCCTCGGCTTCCGACAATGTGCTGCCTGAAGGCAGGCGGGAAGCGGGTTTAACCTGCGCGCCTTGCGGCGGCGACACCCCGTTGTCAAAACCATGTTCAGCCGCCTTGTTGGCGTTGAAAGGCATGGCGGCAACCAAGGCATTGGTCTGTGTAGCTTTGTCAGCCTGCAGCGCCGAAGCAGGATTGTTCAGGTCTTTCAGCGGTGGCTTTGCGGTTGATGAATCGGCGGCTTTGGCTGCCTTGGAAAGCGTTTTTGAAGAAGCGGTTTTGGACATGGGAAGGCTCGGTTGAACTCAAAAAAAGAGTTTTGCTGGCGGGTGGTGCCAAGCGTACGAGCCTCACTCACGGAGTTGGTGTAGGACTGAATCGAGTGCAGTTGTCCCCATTGTCGGAACACCGCGAATGAATGTGTCTTAAGACGCAATAGGAGAAAACTTGGCGCCAGTCGGTCAAAACAGTGGCAATGCGGGGCCACCGCCTTTTTGCACTCTCGCCAGCATTCAAGCGGTGCCCGCCGTTCACAAATCCATCGAACCGCTGTCCAGGTTTTTCTCAAAAATGATTTGTTGAATGCTGTTGCGCCAATGCACAAACTCCTCCACCGTCGGCGCCGGGCCGCGTCCATCCTGATAGGCCATCATTTTTCCGAAAATTTCATAGTTTTCCTGCCGACAGTTTTCCAGCGCGGCTCTTTCTGCAGCAACAGCCAGGGCAAGATTCTCCAAGTTAGGCGTGTTCGGCATGGGTGGCACCTTTTTCGTGATTTTTTGCGCACTTTACCGTCGTCTTTTTCATTTGTAAAGTAAGTAAAGCCCAAAATTTGAAGCCGTAACTACTCTGGTTTCGACTTTTTCAGTTTTACGCATCCAGCCCGTCGACAACCAGACGATCGTCCTACAGCGCCGCCGCCCTTGGCGCTTTAGCATCCAACACATGCTTGCCACCACCGGCGCATTGTCTTGATGCCGTCCATCATTTTTTTGTCGTTACGTCGCCGACCGCTTTTGCGCATCGCTCTCATGTTGCTGGGTGTCGGTGTGCTCATGGCGATGCAGCGCCAGGTCCTTGCACAGACCAGCCTCGCTGCGGTTACCGTCGCGGCGCCCGCCAACCGGGACCCGGCTGAAAAGTCTTACCGCAAGATGCTGCAGGGCATGGATTTGTTCGAGCAGGAGCACGGTACTGCGCCCGACGCAGTACTTCGCTTCAAGTTGCTGCCCCGCAAACACGGCACTGAGCTGGACACGGTCGAGCTGACGGTGATCGGCCAACACATCGAATTTGCCGTGCCGGTGGCGGCCGACCGCACCTTCACGCTGGCGCGCAACGCGCAGGCGCTGGCCGAAGATGCACGCGTCACGCCAAACCGGAAATTTCTGACCATGACCTGGCGCACCGACATCCGCACGCCGGGACTTGCACCCCACACGCGCCGCCTGGGCGATTTGCGCCTGGAATGCCGCGTGGGTATGGCCTCCGGGCTGATCTCCAACAGCAGCACGTTCATTGGCCGGTTGACCAGCGCCGTCGTCGATACCCCCGCGTATTGCGACCGCCAGGCGCAGCAATACCTGTTTTTCGCTGACCAGCCGCTGTTCAGCGTGACGCTGGTAGACGGCGTGCGCCGCGAGGTGCTGCCACTGAGCCGGATGTACGCCGGGGCAATTGATAACCCCAGCCTGAAGGACGACTTGCCGTTTTGTGACTGCGAAGTGCTGGTGGACCGCAGCTACTTGCTGCCGCTGGGCGACCGCAGCTGGCCAGACAACACGCTTGTGGAGTTTGAGCCGATGCAGGGTGCGCCATGAGCGCGAGTTGCCGGTTTTATGCGCGAGTCGCCAAGCTGATCGCCCTGGTCACTTTTGTCACCTGCACGGCAACACTGAGTGGGTGCGCCGCCCCCGGCAAGCCAGCGTTCAGCGACCCGGCACTGACGGTGCAAGGCGCCAGCGAACGCATCGTTCCCGGCCAAAGCACCCGTGCAGACGTCGTCAGCGCACTGGGCCGGGCAGCCGTCATCACCTTCGACAGCGGCTTTGAAGTGTGGGCCTACCGCAGCGCGTCACCGGGTGCCCGGCGCATCGACACCGAGCTGGTGATTTTGCTGGACCGCTCCGGTATGGTGACGAAAATGCGGCTGCGCTTGCCAGCGAGCTGACAATGCTCCTTATTTAATAGCTGCGCAGGCAATAAACACCTGGGCTAGCGGTCATTTTCGTTCTAAGAATGGCTTAAACAACGCCAAATCCACCGCCACCGGGCGTGTGCACCTCCATCACGTCGCCGGGCAGCATCGTGGCCTGGCCGATGTGGCCTAGCGCTTCCACCGTGCCGTCGGCGCGCACCACCTGATTAAGGCCCACCTGGCCCGGCTGACCACCGGCCATGCCGAAAGCGCCGTGGGTGCGCCCGTTGGACAAAATACCGGCTGTCATGGGCGCCAGGAAGCGCACGCGGCGCACCCCACCGTTACCGCCGTGCCAGCGGCCGGGGCCGCCAGACCCAGCGCGAATCTCAAAGCTCTCCAGACGCACCGGGAAGCGGAATTCGAGCACTTCGGGGTCGGTCAGGCGGGAGTTGGTCATGTGTGCCTGCACGACGGATGTACCGGCAAAACCGCCTTTGAGCTGCCCGCTGTCGTCAAACACCCCGCCTGCGCCACTGCCGCCCGCAATCGTTTCGTAGTACTGATGCTGGTCGTTGCCAAAGGTGAAGTTGTTCATGGTGCACTGGCCCGCCGCCATGACGCCCAGCGCACCGTACAGCGCGTTGGTGATGCAAGTCGAGGTTTCGACATTGCCCGCCACGACGGACGCGGGTGGGTGGGGGTTGAGCATGGAGCCCGCCGGAATGATGACTGTCAACGGCTTCAGGCACCCGGCGTTCAGCGGAATGTCGTCGTCGACCAGCGTGCGGAACACGTACAGCACCGCCGCCATGCACACGGCCGTGGGGGCGTTGAAGTTGTTGCTTTGCTGGGGGGACGTGCCGGTGAAATCGATCTCAGCGCTGCGGGCGTTCACATTGACGCGAATGGCCACCTGAATCTGCGCGCTGTTGTCCAGCCTCAAGATGAACTGCCCGTTTTTGAGCCGCGCAATGACCCGGCGCACCGACTCTTCGGCGTTGTTCTGCACATGGCCCATGTAAGCCAGCACCACGCCAAGTCCGAACTGCTCGGTCATTTTGCGCAGCTCTTGCACGCCTTTTTCGTTGGCGGCGATTTGCGCTTTCAGGTCGGCCATGTTTTGCGAAGGGTTGCGGCTGGGGTACTGCCCACTTTGCAGCAGCGCTACCATCTCGGTCTCGCGCAGCACCCCGCGCTCAACCAGCAAAAAGTTGTTGATCTGCACGCCCTCTTCTTCAATGCGGGTGGAAAACGGCGGCATGGAGCCGGGCGTGACCCCGCCAATGTCGGCGTGGTGCCCGCGGGAGCCGACGTAGAACGTGGGTTCTGCCGACTCATTGAGGTACACCGGGGTGATCACGGTGATGTCTGGCAGGTGCGTGCCGCCGTGGTAGGGGTCGTTCAGCGCGTACACATTGCCGGGCTGCATGCGGCCAGCGTTTTGCGCCATCACGGTTTTGATGCT
>JANLUZ010000107.1:0-40257 GCA_031363755.1 Polaromonas sp. | reverse complement strand
ATCGCCAACCCGTACTTGTTCGCAAACTCGAAATCCCGCTCATCATGCGCCGGCACGCCCATCACCGCACCGTCGCCGTAGCTCATCAACACGTAGTTGCCGACCCAGACTTCAACGGGGTCTCCGGTCAGCGGGTGCGTGACGAAGAGACCCGTGGGCTGACCTTTCTTTTCCTGCGTGGCGAGCTCGGCCTCGGTGGTGCCGCCGGACTTGCATTCGTCGATGAACGCGGCGAGCGCGGGGCTCGCCTGCGCCGCATGCGCAGCCAGCGGGTGCTCAGGGGCCACGGCGCAAAATGTCACGCCCATGATCGTGTCGGCGCGGGTGGTGAAAACGTACATCTTTCCATCGCCGATCAGCGCGCCCGATGCATCGCTGATGTTGTGCGTGAACGCAAAGCGCACGCCTTCGCTTTTGCCGATCCAGTTTTCCTGCATCAGCTTGACGCGCTCGGGCCAACCCGGCAAGCCGTCTTTCACGCTGCCCAGCAGTTCGTCGGCGTAGGCGGTGATCTTGAGGTAATAGCCCGGAATCTCGCGCTTTTCCACCACTGCGCCGGTGCGCCAGCCCTTGCCGTCAATCACCTGCTCGTTGGCCAGCACGGTCTGGTCCACTGGGTCCCAGTTCACGACCTGGGTTTTACGGTAAGCAATGCCTTTTTCGAGCATTTTCAAAAACAGCCACTGGTTCCACTTGTAGTACTCGGGCGAGCAGGTGGCTACCTCACGAGACCAGTCGATGGCCAGGCCCAGCGCCTGCATCTGCTGCTTCATGTAGGCGATGTTGTCGTAGGTCCATTTCGCGGGTGGCACGCCGTTTTTCATCGCGGCGTTTTCCGCTGGCAAGCCAAAGGCGTCCCAGCCCATGGGCATGAGGACGTTGTAGCCCTTCATGCGCAGCTGGCGCGTGAGCATGTCGTTGATGGTGTAGTTGCGCACATGGCCCATGTGCAGCTTGCCGCTGGGGTACGGCAGCATGGAGCAGGCGTAGTATTTTGGTTTGGACGTGTCTTCGGTTACGCGGTAGGCATCAAGAGCGGTCCAGTGGGTTTGCGCGCTGCGCTCAACGTCGATGTGCTTGTATTGGTCTTGCATCACCAGATTTTAGGCGGTGCCTGCCAAGCAGGCGACCGATGGTGTTGCCAGAATCGCCGGGATTAAGGCGTGGGCTCAGCCACGAAGGCGATGCGCATCAACCCGGCGGTTTGCGCCGCCCCCATCACGGCCACCACCCGGCCGTAGGGCACGGCAGCATCGGCACGCAGCTGCACCTCGGTGTCCGGGTTCTGGGTGGCGGTTTGCTGCAGGCGGGCCTGCAAAGCGGCCAGCGCGATAGGCTGGTCGTTCAGGAAAATCGCGCCAGTCTTGTCCACCACCAGCGTTACCGATTGCGGCGCTTGTGTCGCTTTGGCCGCGTCGGTGCGGGGCAGCTCGAGCTGAATGGACGAGGCCAGCAGGGGCGCCGTCAGGATAAAAATCACCAGCAGCACCAGCATCACATCGACCAGCGGCGTGACGTTGATCTCGCTCATCAGCCGGGGGGCTTTGGTGCTGTCAAAACGGCCGAAACTCATGGGGGGAATGTTCGTGCAAGGCCGTCAGGGCTGCGAGGCCGCCGGGGCGGGCGCGTCCAGCAGCAGGTCGAGCAGGTCGCGGGCAAAGCCTTCCAGGTCAGCCTCAATGCGCCCAATCAGCCGGCCAAAAATGTTGTACGCCAGCACCGCTGGAATCGCCACCGTCAGGCCGGCAGCGGTCATCACCAGCGCCTCACCCACCGGCCCGGCGAGCTTGTCGATGGTGATTTGCCCGGCGGTGGCAATGGCCGCGAGCGCTTCGTAAATGCCCCACACCGTGCCCAGCAAACCCACAAACGGCGCAGTAGACCCGGTGGTCGCCAGCAGCACCTGACCGAACTGCAGGCGGCCAACCACGCCGTGCAGGGCGTTGCGCAGCAAGCGCGTCAGCTGCTGGGCTCGGTTGCCTTGCGCGGCCAGCGTGCGGCCAGCGGCGTTTTGCTCGGGCAGGCGCACGGCCGCAATCAAGGGGGTCAGCAACGCTGACGGATCAAACGCGGCGGTTCGGGCGGCGGCATCGTCGATAGAAGCGGACTGCCAGAACGCGGCGGTGGCGCGGGCCATGTCTTGCGCGGCGCGGCGCAGCAGCCAGGCTTTCCACACAATCACCACCCAGCTGGCCACCGACATCACCAGCAACACCGCGGCAACGGCGCGCATTACAGCGCTACCCTGGGTGAGAAAGTGTGCAGCGTTCATGGCGTGACCGGGGTGTGCATCACCAAGCGGCTTATTTCAGATTGAGCACGTCAAACATATCGAACAGGCCCGACGGCTGGGCCGCCAGATAGCGCGCCGCGCGCAGGCTGCCCTGGGCGTACGTGGCGCGGCTCGATGACTTGTGCGTGATCTCGATGCGCTCGCCAATGCCAGCAAACAGCACTGTGTGGTCGCCCACAATGTCGCCGCCGCGAATGGTGGCGAAGCCGATGCTCGACGGGTCACGCTCGCCGGTTACGCCTTCTCTGGCGTAGACCGCGCAGTCTTTCAGGTCGCGGCCCAGCGCGTCGGCAATCACTTCGCCCATCTTCAGCGCAGTGCCCGAGGGCGCATCGACCTTGTGGCGGTGGTGCGCCTCGATGATTTCAATGTCGTAGCCAGTGGGCATGGCCTGCGCGGCCATTTGCAGCAGCTTGAGCGTGACGTTCACGCCGACGCTCATGTTGGGCGCCATGACGATGGCGATGTGGTGGGCGGCTTCAGCAATCTCAGATTTTTGCGTGCTTGAAAAGCCGGTGGTGCCAATGACCAGCTTGACACCCAATTCGCGGCACACGGCAACATGGGCCATCGTGCCTTCAGGGCGAGTGAAGTCAATCAGTACATCGGCGTTCCTCAGGCCGCCCCGCAGGTCAGCGGTGATCAGCACGCCGCTGAGGCGGCCGGAAAACGCGCTGGCGTCCAGGCCGATGGTCGGGCTGCTGGCCACGTCCAGCGCGCCCGTCAGTTCGCAGTCGCTTGATGCGCTGATGGCGTCGATCAGCATCTGGCCCATGCGACCGCTGGCCCCAGCAATTGCAATGCGCAGGTGTGTCACCGATGGCGCGGCGCGGCTGTCGGCCGGGCTCACCGGCGTATGCTTTCCAGCGGCGGGTAGCTCACGGGCGGCACGGGGGCTGAGGCCACGGGCGCTACCGCGTCAAGCGGTGCCGACGGGCGGCTGCCGGCTGACTTGTCGGCGGCTTTGAGCTGCTCTTCGGTGGCTTCGAGCACCGGCACTTTGCCGAACTTGCGCTTGCTGTCGAGCTTTTCGACGAAGTCGGTCTCGCTGGGCATGGTGTCGCCCTCAAACTTCACCAGCTGGTCGCCGATGAAGTACACCGTGTATTTGTACGACTGCTTTTCTACGCCCTGCCGTTGCAGCGTGAAGACGTAGTCCCAGCGGTCGGCATGGAACATGCTGGCAACCAGTGGTGTGCCCATCACGCCCTTGACCTGGTCGCGCGTGAGGCCGGCGCGCAGCTGGGCAACCTGTTCACGCGAAACAAAATTGCCCTGAATCACGTCAACTTTGTAGGGCGTGAGCCAGTTCACCGGGTTGATTGAGCCGGTGTTGATGCTGCCCGCCTGGTTCTTGCCGATGCTGCAGGACGCCAGCACCATGCAAGCGATCAACAGGGCCCCAGACCGGCGAAGGAGGGCAAAAACGAAGGAGTGATTTGCGGGCATGGCTTGGGGTGTGACGATATGATTGGGCATTGTAGCGAGGGCGATTTTCAGGGCGAGTCCCGCAGCGTCGGCGTCTGCCGCAGCGGCCCGGCTGGCCCGCATCGACACCGAATTCCCTACACGGAACTGCACCATGACCAACAACATTGACGAACTCAAAAGCACGGGCCTCAAAGCCACGCTGCCGCGCCTGAAGATTCTCGAGATTTTTCAAGGCGGCAAACAGCGCCACATGACGGCTGAAGACGTGTTTCGCGTGCTGCTGGAAGACCGCTCCGACATCGGACTGGCCACGGTGTACCGGGTGCTAACGCAGTTTGAGCAGGCCGGCCTGCTCAACCGCAGCAATTTCGAGTCCGGCAAGGCGGTGTACGAGATCAACGAAGGCCAGCACCACGACCACCTGGTGTGCCTGGACTGCGGCAAGGTCGAGGAGTTCTACGACGCTGAGATTGAAAAGCGCCAGCATGATGTGGCTGAGGTCAAGGGCTTCAAGATCGCCGACCACTCCCTGTCGATTTACGCCCATTGCACCAAGGAAGCCTGCCCACATCGCGCGGCAGGCACTGGCCGCCATCACCACTTTTGACTTTTATACAAAATTGGCCGCTAGCCCAGGTATTTACTGCCTGAGTAGCTATTTATTTAAGAGCAAAACAGATGGGTCGGTAGTGATCAAATCCAGCGGGAAGCGCTTGCCCACCAGATAGTCTTCCATGCATTGGCGCAACAGGGGGCTGCGGTGGTGCTCAGTTGAGGCGCGAATTTCGTCGGCTGTGAGCCACACGGTGCGCTCAATGCCTTCGTCGAGCGCCTGGCCTTCCATAAATTCACCCAGCTCCCCGCAAAACGCAAAGCGCAGGTAGGTGATGTCCAGCGCGCCTTCGGGCTCGACCCGCTCAAACCGCGACAGGTACACGCCCACCAAGTGTGTGGGTATGAAGTGAAATGCGGTTTCTTCGAGGGTTTCGCGCGCGCAGGCCTGCGCCGGGCTTTCACCCGGGTCGAGGTGGCCGGCAGGGTTGTTGAATTTCAGGCCATCGCGGGTCAGCTCTTCCACAAGCAAAAACTTTTGCACGCCAGCAAAGTCACGTGCAATCACGGCCGCCACGGTCGCACTGGGTTTCCATCGTTTCATCATGGCGCGCATTATGGGCAGGTTTGGCAACAACACCATGACGCGGCTGGGCGTCGGGTTGCCTGGCACCTAGTCAAGCACGCTGAACGTCGATGGATTGTTCATTTCTCCGTCAATCGTGGCCTGACGGCTGCGCAACTGAATTTTCAGCCGCACGTTGTTGGCCGAATCGGCAAAAGCGATGGCTGTTTGTTCAGAGATTTTCCCGGCGGCTTCCAGCGTGCAGAGCGACCTGTCGAAGGTCTGCATGCCGAATTGGACGTCTTTTTCCATGATCTCCTTGAGGTTTCCAAACTCGCCGCGCCCAATGATTTCAGAGACAAACGGTGTTTGCATCAACACCTCAACGGCTGGCACCCTGCCTTCGCCCTGCCTCAAGGGCACCAGCCGCTGCGACACCACGGCCTTGAGGTTCAACGACAGGTCAGACAGCAGCTGGCGACGCCGTTCAGCGGGGAAAAAATTGATGATGCGGTCCAGCGCCTGGCTGGCGCTGTTGGCGTGCAATGTGGCCAGGCACAGATGGCCGGTTTCTGCAAACGCGATGGCGTGTTCCATCGTTTCCTGGTCCCGGATCTCGCCGATCAAAATCACATCGGGCGACTGGCGCAGCGCGTTTCTAAGCGCGGCCCGCCAAGACTCAGTGTCCATGCCGACTTCCCGCTGGTGCACGATTGAGCGCTGATGGCTGTGCACAAACTCGATCGGGTCTTCGACAGTAATGATGTGGCCCGAGCTGGTGCGGTTGCGGTGGTCAATCATTGACGCCAGCGTCGTGGATTTGCCTGCGCCTGCAGCGCCGACCACCAGCACAAGACCTCGCTTTTCGGCAGCCACCTGCTCCAGAATTGGTGGCAAGCCGAGCGCTGACGTTTTTGGAACGCTGTCTGGAATTCGTCGCAGAACAATGGCTTCAAGGCCCTTTTGCCGCATGATGTTGACGCGAAAACGGCCCGACGCGTCAGACTCGTAGGCAAAGTTGAGTTCGTGCGACGCGGCAAACATTTCGCGCTGCCGCTCGGTGGTCATGGCCTCGACAAACTGAACCACATCGCTGGCGGTCAGCGTCTGTTTGCCCAGCGCATGCAACTCGCCGTTGACCTTGATGGCTGGCGCAAATTGGGCGGTTAAAAACAAGTCGGACGCCTCGTTTTCAACCACTACAGCGACCAGCTTGCTCAGGTAATCCTGGTATTTCGTCAAACTCATGGGGATATCCTGGTGGAGGCAATTCAGGGTTTGCCAGGGGCCATTGCGATGCAAGTAGTGGTGCACAACACCCGTGAAGTCCACCAGCATCCGTGGCAGCGAGTCGTATTTTGCAGTTCAGCCGATGTCACTGTGTGGTTTTTTCGTCAAGTCCATGCGAAAAAATGGTGTTGTTAAGGCTTTGGCGCCAGAGACGGCGCGTGTGCGGGGCCAAAGCCGTTGGCGAACTGGTCGCGAAGATGGGCTACAAAGCACTCCACCGACTTGGGCACCTGGGGCGACCAGGCCCGCAACGCATAAATCCGTTCGCCAAAAAAGCCCTGTGCGCGCCAACCAGGCAGCAGCCGCACCAGCGGCGTCGTGGCGCGTTGCCGTGGCAGCGGTTGGCTGAAATCAGGCAGCAATGCCATTCCAAGCCCTGCCAGCACCGCATCGCGCAAGACCTCGCTGTTGTTGGCTTTTAGCGGGCCTTTGACGGGCACGCTGAAACGCTCGGGCAGCTTGTGCACGCTTTTCAGCCTGGGGCTGCCGGCTGGGTCATCTCCGTGCTGCTCGAAGGTCCAGCGCGCAGCATGGCCGCTTGTCGCGCCTGTGGGGTTGCCTGCCTGGCCCAGGTACAGCAGGCAGTCGTGCTGTGCCAGCTCAGACGGGTGCGACGGCGTGCCGCGACGCGCCAGATAGGCCTGGCTGGCAAGCAGCACCGATTGCGTGTTGCACAGCGCCCAGGCCTGGTGCGTTTCCGGCGGGGCACTGGTGTGGCGAATCGCCAGGTCAAAGCCTTCGCTGGGCAGGTTCACGAAGCGGTCGGTCAACGCCAGCTCGATCGTGATGCCGGGAAAGCGCTGTAAAAACGTGGCCACGCACGGGCCGAGGTGCTGGCGCCCGAGCGCCACGGGCGCTGTCACGCGAATCAGGCCGCGCGGCGCGCCGACCAAATCTTGCACGCTGCTGTAGCTGTCGCTGATCCGGTTGAAGGCGGGCTCCAGCTCTGCCACCAACTGCTGGCCGGCTTCGGTCAGGCCCACCGAGCGGGTGGTGCGCCGCACCAGCGTGACGCCCGCCGTGCGCTCCAGCTCGCTGATGCGGGTGCTGGCGGAGGCTTTGGACATCCCCAGGCGGCGCGCTGTTTCAGTAAAGCTTTGCGTGGCGGCCAGCACGCACAGCAAATGCAGGTCGGCCACTAGCGGTGCCAATTGATCAGACGACATAGCGCAAGCTCCCATTGTTCATATAACTGAACAATGTAGTTGCAAAACCGGGGCTTATCAAGCGGGGCCTGGCGGCATAGACTGCACACCAAGTTATTGACTATCCCCTCGTTTTTTCAAAGGAACACCATGTCTTCAGCCCCTGTCGCAATTGGTCATTACATTGGCGGTAAAGCCCACACCGGCTCGGCGGGCCGCAGCCAGCCGGTGTACAACCCGGCCACGGGTGAAGTGACTGGCCATGTGGCGCTGGCCAACGGGGCCGACGTTAACGCGGCGGTCGCCGCCGCCCAGGCTGCATTCCCGGCCTGGTCAGACACGCCGCCAATTCGCCGCGCACGCGTCATGTTCAAGTTTCTGGAGCTGCTGAACGCCAACAAGGACAAGCTGGCCCACTGCATCACCGCCGAGCATGGCAAGGTGTTTACCGACGCGCAGGGCGAGGTCTCGCGTGGCATCGACATTGTGGAGTTCGCTTGCGGCATGCCGCAGCTGCTCAAGGGAGACTTCACCGACCAGGTGAGTACCGGCATCGACAACTGGACGCTGCGCCAGCCGCTGGGCGTGGTGGCCGGCATTACGCCGTTCAACTTCCCCGTGATGGTGCCGATGTGGATGTTCCCGGTGGCGATTGCTGCGGGCAACACCTTTGTGCTCAAGCCCAGCCCCACCGACCCCCGCGCCAGCCTGATGATGGCCGAGCTGTTCAAGCAGGCCGGGCTGCCCGACGGCGTGTTCAACGTGGTGCAGGGCGACAAGGAATCGGTGGACGCGCTGCTGGTGCACCCCGACGTGAAAGCCGTGAGCTTTGTCGGCTCCACCCCGATTGCCAATTACATCTACGAGACCGGCGCCCACCACGGTAAGCGCGTGCAAGCCCTAGGCGGCGCTAAGAACCACATGGTGGTGATGCCTGACGCTGACCTGGACCAGGCAGTCGACGCGTTGATTGGCGCGGGTTATGGTTCCGCCGGTGAGCGCTGCATGGCCATTTCCATTGCCGTGCTGGTCGGCGACGTGGCCGAGCGCTTGTTGCCCAAGCTGCAAGCCCGCGCCAAAACGCTCGTGATCAAAAACGGCACGGACCTGGACGCCGAAATGGGCCCCATCGTGACGCAAGCCGCGCACGAACGCATCACCGGCTACATCAACCTGGGCGTGCAGGAAGGCGCCACGCTGCTGGTCGATGGCCGCACCTTCACAGGCAAGGACGCGGGCGAGGGCTGTGAGGCCGGCTTCTGGATGGGCGGCACATTGTTTGACCATGTCACGCCCGACATGCGCATCTACAAGGAAGAGATTTTTGGCCCGGTGCTGGGCTGCGTGCGTGTGGGCACGTTTGCCGAGGCGGTCGACCTGGTCAATGCCCACGAGTTTGGCAACGGCGTGAGCTGCTTCACCCGCGACGGCAACGTGGCCCGCGAATTCAGCCGCCGCATTCAGGTCGGCATGGTCGGCATCAACGTGCCTATTCCTGTGCCCATGGCCTGGCACGGCTTTGGCGGCTGGAAAAAAAGCCTGTTCGGCGACATGCACGCTTATGGCGAAGAGGGCGTGCGCTTTTATACCAAGCAAAAGTCCATCATGCAGCGCTGGCCAGAGAGCATTGGCAAGGGCGCTGAGTTTGTGATGCCAACGGCGAAGTAATACGCTCTGGCCAACGCCGTTTGGACGCCGGGCCGTCAAGTCGCAAGACTTGGCGGCCCGAATCGTTGGCGGTGAGCGTTTTCCCGTCTTAGAATTCGGGCCTTGTCATGTAAGCTTCAAGCAAGCACCAGAAAAAAGCACAGTCGTTCGTTTGTGGGCCGACTGCCGATAAAAAGCACATTATTCTTTTGAGGAGAAACCCATGCTGATTGGGGTACCTGCCGAAACCATTGACGGCGAAACACGTGTCGCCATCACGCCCGAAACGGCGAAAAAACTCAAAGCGCAGGGTCACACGATCCGCATCCAGTCGGGCGCCGGTGTGGCGGCCAGCGTTACCGATGAGGCTTACACCGCCGTTGGGGCCGAGATCACTGACGCCGCAGGCGCATTTGCCGCCGACATCGTGCTCAAGGTGCGCTGCCCGCAAGACAGCGAAGTGCCGCACCTCAAGGCGGGCAGTGTCATGGTCGGCATGCTGAATCCGTTCGATGCAGCGGGCCTGCGACGCCTGGCCACGGCGCACGTCACGTCATTTGCCCTCGAAGCTGCCCCGCGCAGCAGCCGCGCCCAAAGCATGGACGTGCTGTCGTCACAGGCCAACATCGCCGGCTACAAGGCCGTGATGATGGCGGCTGCGAAATACCAGCGCTTTTTCCCGATGTTGATGACCGCTGCAGGCACCGTCAAAGCCGCCCGTGTGGTGATTTTGGGCGTTGGTGTGGCCGGCCTCCAGGCCATTGCCACCGCCAAACGGCTGGGCGCGGTAATTGAAGCCAGTGACGTGCGCCCCAGCGTGAAAGAGCAGGTCGAGTCCCTGGGCGGTAAGTTCATCGACGTGGCATATGAAACCGACGAGGAGCGCGAAGCCGCCGTGGGTGTGGGCGGTTATGCCAAGCCCATGCCGCCGAGCTGGCTGGCAAGGCAAAAAGCCGAGGTCGCAAAGCGTGTGGCGCAGGCCGATGTGGTCATCACCACAGCGCTGATTCCGGGCCGCGCTGCGCCCGTACTGGTCACCGAAGAGATGGTCATGTCCATGAAACCCGGTAGCGTGATCGTTGACCTGGCCGCTCCTCAGGGCGGCAACTGCCCACTGACAGAGCCCGGCAAAACGGTGGTTAAACACGGCGTGACATTGATCGGCGAGACCAACGTGCCCGCACTGGTTGCCGCCGATGCCAGCGCGCTGTACGCCCGAAATTTGCTCGACTTTCTCAAGCTCATCATCACCAAAGAAGGTGGGTTGAATGTGGACATGGCGGACGACATTGTGGCGGCCTGCCTGATGACGCATGGCGGCGCTGTTCAACTCAAATAGGCGCAAGTACCCCCCTCCCGCATTTCCCTCGTCAATGAATCACGGAGCAGCCAAGCGGCTGCTCCATCTGGAGAAACCCATGGATGCCGTCACCGCTGTCAGCCCCACCATCATCAACCTGATTATTTTTGTTCTCGCCATCTACGTGGGCTACCACGTGGTGTGGACGGTCACGCCCGCGCTGCACACGCCGCTGATGGCCGTGACCAACGCGATTTCTGCCATCGTCATCGTCGGGGCCATGCTGGCCGCAGCGTTGACCGAAACGCTGCTGGGCAAAAGCATGGGCGTGCTGGCCGTGGCGCTGGCAGCGGTCAATGTGTTCGGTGGCTTTTTGGTTACCCGCCGCATGCTGGAGATGTTCCGCAAGAAAGAAAAGAAAGCCGCGCCTGCAGCGGCTGCAGCGGCTGCAACAGCAGAAGGAGCCGCCAAATGAGCATGAATATTGTGACGCTGCTGTATCTGGTGGCGTCCGTTTTCTTTATCCAGGCGCTCAAGGGCCTGTCGCATCCCACAACCTCGTTGCGCGGTAATTTGTTCGGCATGGTGGGCATGACGATTGCCATTCTGACCACGGGCGCGCTGATCGTTGAAACGTCCGGCGGCAAGTCGTTCGGCATGGTCTACGTGGTGGGCGCATTGATCGTCGGCGGGGCGGCAGGCACGCTGATGGCCAAACGTGTCGAGATGACAAAAATGCCCGAGCTGGTGGCTTTCATGCACAGCATGATCGGCCTGGCGGCGGTGTTCATTGCCGTGGCTGCCGTGGCCGAGCCCTATGCGTTCAACATCGCAGCCAAGGGCCTGCCGATTCCCACCGGCAACCGCTTGGAGCTGTTCCTCGGTGCAGCGATCGGTGCGGTCACCTTCAGCGGCTCGGTGATTGCGTTTGGCAAGCTCAGCGGCAAGTACAAGTTCCGTCTGTTCCAGGGAGCGCCGGTAACCTTCCCCGGTCAGCACAAGCTCAATCTGGTGCTGGGTCTGCTCCTGCTGGCCCTCGGCCTGACCTTTATGTTCACCGGCAGCTGGGTGGCATTCTTCGCAATGCTGGCGCTGAGCTTTGTGATGGGCGTGCTCATCATCATCCCGATTGGCGGAGCCGATATGCCGGTGGTGGTGTCGATGCTCAACAGCTATTCGGGCTGGGCTGCAGCGGGCATTGGTTTTTCGCTCAACAACGCCATGCTGATCATTGCGGGCTCGCTGGTCGGCTCGTCGGGTGCGATCCTGTCCTACATCATGTGCAAGGCCATGAACCGTTCGTTCTTCAACGTGATTCTGGGCGGCTTTGGCGGCGACGCCGGCACGGCAGCCGTCGCCGGTGCCAAAGAGCAGCGCCCGGTCAAGTCCGGCTCGGCCGATGACGCGGCGTTCATTTTGGGCAACGCTGAGACCGTCATCATCGTGCCGGGCTATGGCCTAGCCGTGGCGCGTGCGCAGCACTCCGTCAAGGAGTTGGCGGCCAAGCTGACGGAAAAAGGCATCACCGTGAAATACGCAATTCACCCCGTGGCAGGGCGCATGCCCGGCCACATGAATGTGCTGCTGGCCGAGGCCGAGGTGCCGTATGACCAGGTGTTCGAGATGGAAGACATCAACGCCGAATTTGGCCAAGCCGACGTGGCCATCATCCTGGGCGCCAACGACGTGGTGAACCCTGCGGCACACGTCAAGGGCAGCGCGATTTACGGCATGCCAATTCTTGAGGCCTACAAGGCCAAGACCGTGATCGTTAACAAACGGTCCATGGCGGCGGGCTACGCCGGGCTGGACAACGAATTGTTCTACATGGACAAAACCATGATGGTCTTTGGCGACGCCAAAAAAGTCATTGAGGACATGGGCAAAGCCATCGAGTGATCAAGCGCCGCTTGAACAAAGCGCCTAGGGTAAAACGCCATTGTTTCAAGGCTCTTGGCGCCTGACAATTTTGGGTTTGCGAACACAGTTTTTTTGGAGATGACCAGCATGAATGCAGCGACCATGGATCAAACGGCAGACCGCCCGTGGCTCACGGCCTATCCACCGGGTGTGCCAGCCGATTTGCCTGCCGACCAGTACTCCTCCCTGGTGGCGCTGATGGAAGAAAGCTTCGCGCGCTTCAAAGACCGCGTGGCCTACAGTTTCATGGGCAAAGAAGTCACTTTTGGCCAGACCGACCAGCTGTCGACGGCCATGGGTGCCTACTTTCAGGGCCTCGGTCTGGTCAAGGGCGACCGCGTTGCCATCATGATGCCCAACGTGCCGCAATACCCGGTGGCGGTGGCGGCCATCCTGCGGGCTGGTTTCGTTGTGGTTAATGTGAATCCGCTGTACACCCCGCGTGAGCTGGAGCACCAGCTCAAGGATTCGGGCGCCAAGGCCATCGTCATCATCGAGAACTTTGCCCACACGCTGGAGCAGTGTATCGCCAACACGCCCGTCAAGCATGTGGTGCTGTGCGCCATGGGTGACCAGCTGGGTTTGCTCAAGGGTACGCTGGTGAACTACGTGGTGCGCAGCGTCAAGAAGATGGTGCCGGCCTTCAATCTGCCGATGGCGGTTCGGTTCAATGATGCGGTGTCGCAAGGCAAACAGGGCTCGCTCAAGCGGCCTGATCTGCACCCCACCGACATCGCCGTGCTGCAGTACACCGGCGGCACCACCGGTGTGTCAAAGGGTGCTGTGCTGCTGCACAGCAACGTGATTGCCAATGTGTTGCAGTCTGAAGCCTGGAACGTGCCGGCCATGGCCAGCCTGCCTGCAGACGTGCAGCAGGTGTCTGTCTGTGCGCTGCCGCTGTATCACATCTTTGCGTTCACCGTGAACATGATGCTGGGCATGCGCACCGGCGGCAAAAACCTGCTCATTCCCAACCCACGGGATCTACCCGCTGTGCTCAAAGAGCTGTCCAAGCACGACATTCACAGCTTCCCAGCAGTCAACACGCTGTTCAACGGGCTGGCCAACCACGCTGACTTCAACACTGTGGACTGGTCGCATCTGAAAATCTCGCTGGGCGGCGGCACGGCAGTACAAGCCGCAGTGGCCAAGCTGTGGCTGGAGAAAACCGGCTGCCCGATCTGCGAGGGCTACGGCTTGAGCGAGACCTCCCCGTCGGCCAGTTGCAACCCCTCCAACAGCAAGGCTTTCACCGGCACCATCGGCGTTCCGCTTCCGAGCACTTGGTTCAAGCTGCTTGACGACGACGGCAATGAAGTTCCCCACGGCCAGCCCGGTGAAATTGCCATCAAGGGCCCGCAGGTCATGGCCGGGTACTGGCAGCGCCCCGACGAAACCGCCAAGGTCATGACGCCGGATGGGTATTTTAAATCGGGCGACATCGGCATTGTTGACGAGCGCGGATTCTTCAAAATCGTTGACCGTAAAAAAGACATGATTCTGGTCAGCGGTTTCAATGTCTACCCGAATGAAATCGAGGACGTGGTGGGCCAAATGCCGGGGGTGATGGAATGCGCTTGCGTGGGCGTGGCCGATGAGCGCACCAGCGAGGCGGTCAAGCTGGTGATTGTCAAAAAGAACCCGGATCTGACCGAAGCCGATGTGCGCGCCTATTGCAAGGAAAACCTCACCGGCTACAAACAGCCCAAGGTGGTGGAGTTCCGCACCGATTTGCCAAAAACACCGGTTGGCAAGATTTTGCGCCGCGAATTGCGCGACAAAAAGTAAGCTCCAATTTCGTCATACTGCAGTGTGACAGCAATGACAAGGGCGACGCTGGAGCGCCCTTTTTCACGTCTGGCCCATCTGGCACATCTGAGCCTTTGTGCCGCAGGTGATGTGCCAGGTGCCGCCCTAACCATCCAACACCATGACCCTTGCCATCCTCTCCGCGCTGGCCGACGAACAGCGCGGCCTCATCGAACAGCTGGAGCAGCCTGAGCAGCTCACGCACGCTGGCCGCGTGTTCTGGCGCGGCCAGTTGCAGGGTCAGGCAGTGGTGCTCGCGCTGTCACGCATCGGCAAGGTGTCGGCGGCTGTGACGACAACGGCATTGATTGAGCGGTTCGCAGCCAGGCAGATTGTGTTCACTGGGGTGGCTGGCGGCATGGGCGCTGGCGTTGAGGTCGGGGACGTGGTGGTTGCCACTCAGTTTATTCAACACGACCTGGATGTGTCGCCCCTGTTCGCCCGCTATGAAGTGCCGCTGTACGGGCAAAGCTGCTTTGCGGCCGACGCCATGCTGCAACAGCAGCTATTGCAGGCGAGCCGCACGGCCCTGCAAACGCTGGGCTTGCCAGCTCGCGTGCATCAGGGCTTGCTCGCCAGCGGCGACCAGTTTGTGGGCAGCGCACAGGCGGCGGCAGACGTGCGCCGCCACCTGGCTGCAGCAGGGCATTTGCCGCTGGCCGTGGAAATGGAAGGCGCCGCGGTGGCCCAGGTGTGCCATGACTACGGCGTGCCGTTTGCCGCCGTGCGCACCATTTCTGACCGCGCCGACGACACCGCGCATGTCGATTTCACCGTGTTTGCGCGCGACGTGGCAGGCCGTTATGCGCTGGCCATCGTCAGTATTTTTTTGAAAGCGCTATGAAAGTAATAGCTGCGTAGGCAGTAAACGCTTGAACTAGAGCCTGATTTGATGCATAAAAACCCCCTGAAAGGCCTGCGGCGGGCCTGTCACGGACATTTCAGGCCCTGCCACTTCGTGTTGGCCACCGTGCCTACTTAAGCCAGCCGCGCCGCCGGAAGTACCACATCGGCACCAGCGCGCTGATGGCCATCAGCATCAACGCCAGCGGGTAGCCCGCAGCCCATTCCAGCTCGGGCATGAACTTAAAATTCATGCCATAACTGCTGGCCACCAGCGTCGGCGGCAGCAGCGCCACGCTAGCCACCGAGAACAGCTTGATGATCTTGTTCTGGTTGATGTTGATGAAACCCACAGTGGCGTCCATCAGGAAGTTGATCTTGTCGAATAAAAACGCCGTGTGCGAGTCCAGCGAGTCGATGTCACGCAGAATTTGCCGCGCTTCCTCAAACTGTTCACCTGTGAGCATCTTGCTGCGCATCATGAAGCTCACAGCACGCCGCGTGTCCATCATGTTGCGGCGAATGCGGCCATTCAAGTCCTCGTGGCGGGCGATCGCACCCAGCACCTCGCTGGCCAGCGCATCCGTCACATCGC
This sequence comes from Polaromonas sp., assembly GCA_031363755.1. Taxonomy (GTDB): domain Bacteria; phylum Pseudomonadota; class Gammaproteobacteria; order Burkholderiales; family Burkholderiaceae_C; genus Polaromonas. Next base: position 24,867 of record JANLUZ010000107.1, on the reverse strand, counting down.
CCGACAGCACCTGCGCGCTGACCTGTTCAAGGTTGACGTAAATGCCCTCAAGCGTGTCGGCCGAATACTCGGCATCCGCGTCGAACAGCTTGAGCAGCACCTCTTTGGCGTCTTCAATCAGTCCCGGCGCCCGGCGCGCCCGCATGCGCAGCAGGCGAAACACGGGCACATCCTCGTCGTGAATGGAAAACAGCACGCCCTTGCTTTTGAGGTCGTCGTTGACCAGGTTCAGGATAAAGGCCACCCGCACCGTGCGTGGGTCGTCCTCGTCGGCCACCAGAAAGTCAGACCGGATGTGCAGCTCACCGTTGTCTTCTTCGTAAAAACGAGCGGACTCTTCGATGTCTTCATCCATCGCGTCTTCAGGAATCGACAGCCCGTAGTACTGCTTGATCCAGCGTTTTTCTTCCAACGTCGGCGATTCGAGGTCAACCCAGATCGGCTGAAACTTGGACAACTCCTCCAGCGATTCGATCTCTTCCTGGAAGAGGCGGCCATTGGCCAGCGTGAAAATGTTGAGCATGGCGGAAATCCTGACGGCCTGCACCGCAGCGACCCGTCAGCCACCTGGCAAAAAAGCCAGGCGCCGGGCGGCGGTGTTGCGCAGGCAAAACGGGTGGGCAAAGGGTGGGGTGTCCGCTTTCAACCCCACAGTGACCGATGTCGTCAGTTGCGGCGTTGAAAGCTAGCGACTCGGGCTGCTTTCTGGCGCGGTGTTCAAGGATTTCTCCGTTGTGAAACTGCTCGGATTATGGCATCGGTGGCCTGCCGGGCGCGGGTTCGGTGGCGACCGGAAATTTGCAACTTTTCACACGGTTGCAATATTTTTCACCGGCGAAGGTTGCAATCCCTGCGGTGAAGGCGCATAGTTAATTCAAGCACTTGTCCCCGTCTGCCGCCAACTCCCTTCGGGAATTGACGGCGTTTTTAACCCAGTTCCCCTTGCGGGAAAGGAGTGTTTTTATGAACTTGACGATCAGCGGCCATCACCTTGAAGTCACGCCTGCATTGCGTGGGTATGTCACCAGCAAACTGGACCGCATCACGCGCCATTTCGACCAAGTGGTGGATGTGAAAGTTTTGCTGACGGTCGACAACATGAAAGAAAAAGACGCCCGGCAACGCGCCGAGTGCAATGTTCACGTCAAAGGCCGCGATCTGTTCGCGCAAAGCTCCCATGCTGACCTGTATGCCGCTGTTGACGAATTGACTGACAAACTCGACCGCCAGGTCGGACGCTACAAAACCAAGACTCAGGACCATCACCACGTGGCGGCTAAGCGCCAGCTGTCGTGAGCGTGTGTTCCGCACCGGGTTTAATGCTGCAAACGCTGCACAATTGGGTAAACCCGGATTTCTGAACCTTCCCTGTGGCCCACGCCCACCATCGCCGCTTGGCAACCCAAGCGGCTTTTTTGTGGCTTTTTCAGACATGTTTCCATTTGTTTTTGAACCAGACACAGCGGACTGAAGCGCCCTGGCAGACGCAAAGTGCATAATCTAGCGATTAAAAGATCGTTATGAACCGTCTTTCGCAAATATTGCCCTCCACCCAAGTTCTGGTCAGCGTTGAAGCCACCAGCAAGAAACGCGCTTTTGAAGAAGCAGGTCTGCTTTTTGAGAATCAGCGTGGCCTGAACCGGGCGTTGATCACCGACAGCCTGTTCGCGCGGGAACGGCTCGGCTCCACCGGCTTGGGTCACGGCGTGGCCATTCCGCATGGTCGTATTAAGGGGCTCAAAGCACCCATGGCAGCTGTGTTTTCGCTGCAGGCGCCCATCGGGTTTGATGCGCCGGACGAACAGGCTGTGGGCTTGTTGATTTTTTTGCTGGTGCCGGAAGCCGCCACCCAGAAACATCTGGAAATTCTTTCGGAAATAGCCGAGCTGCTCAGTGACGCCGCGCTGCGCGAGCGGCTCAAAAGCAGCCAAGACGCCACGGAGTTGCATCAGCTCATTGCGTCCTGGCAGTCGGTGCATGCCACCGCTCCCTAAAGCGCGTACAGCCAGCCCTGGCGCCGCTTTTTCGCTAAGAACACATCTTGAAACCTACCGTCGTCAGTGCCGATGTCCTGTTTGAAGACCACCGCGCCACTCTGAAGTGGGAGTGGGTGGCCGGCCTTGGCGCTTCCGAACGGCGTTTTGACGAAATTGCCATACGCGCCGCGCGCTCCGGTGCCGATCTGGTCGGCTACCTCAACTATATCCACCCGTATCGTGTCCAGATTCTGGGCGAGCGCGAAGTCGCCTACCTGAGCAACGCCAGCCTTGAGGATTGCGCCCGGCGCATCGCCCGCATCGTAACCCTGGAGCCGCCGGTGCTGGTGGTGGCCGACGGGCAAACCGCCCCCGACACCCTGCTGTCGATGTGCGAGCGGGCGCAACTCCCGATGTTCGCCACGCCCGAGTCGGCGGCCTTTGTCATCGACGTGCTGCGAGCCTATTTGTCCAAGCACTTCGCCGACCGCACCTCGATGCACGGCGTGTTCATGGACATTTTGGGCATGGGCGTGATGATCACTGGCGAGTCCGGCCTCGGCAAAAGCGAGCTGGGCCTGGAGCTGATCTCTCGTGGCCACGGCTTGGTGGCCGACGACGCGGTCGATTTGTTTCGCGTCAACCAGACCAGCATTGAAGGCCGCTGCCCCGATTTGCTGCTGAATTTGCTGGAGGTGCGCGGCATTGGTCTGCTTGACATCAAGGCGATTTTTGGTGAAACCGCCGTGCGCCGCCGCATGCGGCTTAAGCTGATCGTGCACCTCGTGCGCCGCGAAACCATGGAGCGCGAGTACGAGCGAATTCCCTATGAGCCGCTGACGCAAGACGTATTGGGCGTGCCGGTGCGCAAGGTCATCATTCAGGTAGAGGCCGGCCGCAACATCGCGGTGCTGGTCGAGGCCGCTGTGCGCAATGCCATTTTGCAGCTGCGCGGCATCAACACCTACCAGGAATTCGTCGAGCGGCACCGCAAGGCGATGGAAAGCGGCTACTGATCGGCAGCCCGTCGTTTATCCAGTTTTTGCTATTTAAAATATAGCTACTCAGGCAGTAAAAACATGGGCTAGAGGTCGATTTGGCCTGATTAGCGACTTACCTCAGGCACTCGGCGCCGCGTCATAGGCAGCGGTCTAGTCGTTGTCAGCGCCTTGAGCAGCCTGGGCAACATGGCTGCAAGATCAAATCGGCGGTTAAAGCGGTAGCAGAACTCCGCCAGATAGCGCTGCGCATATTTAGCATGGTCAAACGCGTGGTACGCGCCCGCCATGCTGGTCGTGAAGTTGCCCAGCAGCGTATTAACCCAGTGCAACTGGGGCGCTTGGGCACCCTGGCGGCCCCCACCTGTGACTTGGCACTCATGCACAGCGCCCACCTGGCGTACCTGGGCAAACGCGGGCGTGCCATCGCTCACCACATGGCAGCCCGGTGCCATTGCGGGTGGGGAAAAAGCGTTTGTAACTGCAGTGAGCACATTGCCAGCCACGGGGGCAGCGGGCGGTCACAAGGGCGCGCTCGCATTGCGGCACTGTGCCGTACAAGGCTTGAAACTGGGGCAGCGACAGGCCGCGTTGGAACTGAATGGTGTTCATGCACATACCGCACTCCTGGGCCGATGATTCGGCAGTACCTGCTGGAGGGCTGGCAGGTCAGATCGTTCAACGGGCTCTGAGATAGGTCGCTAATCAGGCAATTTGATCTAATTTTTTGCCTTTTTTCCTTTTGCCTTTTTGTGTTTTTGTGTTTTTGTGTTTTTGTGTTTTTGGGGCGTATTTGGTGCCCCTGGGCACGTGCTGAGCCAACAGCCGGGATAATCGGGTCATGGGCAACACATCGAACGTCAAACAGCGCATCGTCGTCGGCCTCAGCGGCGGCGTGGACTCAGCGGTGACGGCGCACCTGCTCAAGCAACAGGGGCATGAGGTGGTTGGCATCTTCATGAAAAACTGGGAGGATGACGACCGACGCGCAGGTTCGGGTGACGACGAGCCCGAGTTCTGCTCGTCCAACATCGATTTCGTTGATGCCGCTGCCGTGGCCGACGTGCTGGGCATCGAGATCGAGCATGTCAACTTCGCCGCCGACTACAAAGACCGCGTGTTCGCCGAGTTCCTGCGCGAATACCAGGCCGGACGCACGCCCAACCCCGACATTTTGTGCAACGCCGAAATCAAGTTCAAGGCGTTTTTGGACCACGCTATGCGCCTGGGGGCTTCGAGCATCGCCACCGGCCACTACTGCCGCGTGCGCCACAACCCGGCCACCGGCCAGCACGAGTTGCTCAAAGGCCTGGACCCGGCCAAGGACCAGAGCTACTTTTTGCACCGCCTGAACCAGACGCAGCTGGCCAAAACGCTGTTCCCCGTGGGCGAGCTGCACAAAACCGAGGTGCGCCGCATCGCCGACGAGATCGGCCTGCCGAACGCCAAAAAGAAGGACTCGACCGGCATTTGCTTCATCGGCGAGCGGCCGTTCCGCGAATTTTTGAACCGCTACATCGCCAAGATCCCCGGCCCGATCCGCAGCGACACCGGCCGCGTGATTGGCGAGCATGTGGGGCTGAGTTTCTACACCCTGGGCCAGCGCCAGGGCCTGGGCATTGGCGGCGTCAAAGCGCGCGGGGCCGACTTGAAAGCCGCGCAAGCCCGGGGCCAGCGCGGCGTGGGCGAGCACGAGCCGTGGTTTGTCGCCCGCAAGGACATGGCCAGCAACACCCTGTGGGCCGTGCAAGGCCACGACCACCCGTGGCTGCAGTCCACCGCGCTAGTGGCGCATGACTGCAGCTGGGTGGCCGGCCACGCCCCTTCCAGCGGCGCACTGGCCGCCAAAACGCGCTACCGCCAGGTTGATGCGGCTTGCTCGGTTGAAGCCAGCGGCGACGAGGTGGCGCTGAGCTTCATCGATGCGCAATGGGCGGTGACGCCCGGGCAGTCCGCCGTGCTGTACGACGGCGACGTGTGCCTAGGCGGCGGGGTGATTGCGTCCAGCAACGTGAAAAACGTCTGATTTATAGCCAAATCGGCTGCTAGCCCAGGCGTTTATTGCCTGGCGCGCTACTTAAAACATAGCAAGTTCGAAGTGCAGCGCATAAAAAAACCCGCTCGAAGCGGGTTTTTTGCATGGCGCATGGCCGTTCAAAACGGAATGTCGTCGTCCATGTCGTCAAAGCCGCTGGCTGCTTTTGACGGCGCAGGCCGCGCGGCCATGGGTGCTGGGGCGCGGGGCGCGGCAGCTGGTGGAGCGCGGCGTGGCTCATAGCCACCGCCGCCGCCTTCGTCACCGCCGCCCATGCCCTGGCGGCTGCCCAGCATCTGCATCTGGTCGGCGCGCACTTCGGTGGTGGATTTTTCAGCGCCGTCCTTGTCGGTCCATTTGCGGGTGCGCAGGCTGCCTTCGATGTAGACCTGGGAGCCTTTGCGCAGGTACTGCCCAGCAATTTCAGCCAGGCGGCCGTTGAACACCACGCGGTGCCACTCGGTGGCTTCTTTCATGTCGCCGGTGGCCTTGTCTTTCCACTTGTCGGTGGTGGCAATGGTGATGTTGGCGACTTGGTCGCCGTTGGGGAACCTGCGCATTTCCGGGTCGCGGCCGAGGTTGCCGACGAGGCTGATTTTATTGACGGATGCCATGGCGAATACTCCTTGAATGCTGCAAGTTTAACGGTGAGGCGGCGCTTTCATGGGCGCAGCAACCACCAGCCACAGCGCCATGAGGCCGGCACACACCACGAACAGACCTTGCGGGCCGTGCGCCTTGGTCAGCCAGCCGCCCGCCGCGCCACCGGCGAAAAACCCCAGCGACTGCAGCGTGTTGTACACCCCCAGCGCCGCCCCGCGTGCGTGAGCCGGTGCCAGGCGTGACGCCAGGCTAGGCTGGCTAGCCTCGAGTACGTTGAAGCCACAAAAAAACAGAAACAGCAGCACGCCAAGCCCGCCCAAACTGGGTGCCGCTGCCGCGCTGGCCAGCCACAGCAAACCCAGCTGCACCGTCGCGAGCACCGCCACCGCCGCCAGAAAAACAGCCCGCAAATAACCGCGTTTTTCGAGCGGGAACAGCGCAGCGCCCATCACCACAAACGACGCCAGCACCGCCGGCAAGTACACGCGCCAATGCCCGGCGCGCTCCAGTCCGGCCTGCACCAGCAGCGCAGGGATGGTCACCCACATGGCCAGCTGCACCGCATGCAGCACAAACACGCCAAAGTCCAGCCGCAGCAATGCCGGGTTGCGCAATACCTCGCGCAGGCTGCCTTGTGGGCGACTGGCGCGCTGCACCGGCTCGGGCGGCACCCACCAAACCACCGCGGCGATGCCGGCCAGGGCGAGCGCGCCTGTCAGCGCGAACAGGCCGTGCAGGCCGATGGCTGCCGCCAACAGCGGTGCTACCACCAGCGACAGCGCAAACATCAGCGCGATTGAGCTGCCGACCAGCGCCATGGCCTTGGTGCGCACCGCGTCGCGCGTGGTGTCGGCCAGCAGCGCCGTCACGGCGGCTGAAATGGCACCAGCGCCCTGCACCGAGCGGCCCACGATGAGCCACGTCAGGTCGGTGGCTGCCGCCGCGATGAAGCTGCCCAACGCAAACACCAGCAGCCCAGCGCAAATCACCCGCTTGCGGCCCCACACGTCGGACGCCATGCCAAACGGAATCTGCAACACGCCCTGCGTGAGCCCGTAAATGCCCATGGCCAGACCGACGCGCGCCGGGTCGTCACCGCCCGGCAGGCGCGCGGCTTCGAGCGCAAACACGGGCAGCACCAGGAACAGGCCCAGCATGCGCAGCGCAAAAATCGACGCAAGCGAAAAACTGGCGCGCCGCTCGGTGGGCGTCATGGTGGTAACGGCTGGCGGCAGAGCTGTGAGTGCCGCAAGGGGGGTGGAAGATGAGGGCACAGATATGAGTATGAAGACGAAGCGGCGATTTTCCCTGAATTCAACGCGCCAGCGCGAACTTCACCGAACAGGCGCGAATGGCCCCGCGCGAGCGCTTATGCACCAAAAGCCCATAAAAAAGCCCGCGTCAAACTAGGCCGGACGCGGGTTGGGCTCGGGGCTCGCTCGATCAGGTCACGATCACGCCAGCACAGGCGCCGCCGTGCCCGTGGCCGTGGTCGCCATCGTGATTGCGGCCCACGGCGGCGGCGTAGGTCGGCTGCTTGACGCGGCTGGCAAACACGTACTAACTCTAGGAGCCTGGGCGGCGGCTGTTGACGGCCTCGCGCGAGTCGCTGGCGAAGTGCTGCTCTGTAGGAATGTGTTTTTTGAATATGGAGGAACTCCTGGTTTGCTGTGAATCAACCCTGCATTGAAGTGGCCGCGTGTGACAAGCGCATGAACGCTGGCGTGGCCGCACCGTCAGCGGCAAGCGGTGCGTCGCTATGATTGAGGGTTTAGTTCTGAGCACCCTCACGTGAATTCACACTCTGACGCTGAGTCTTCCGGCCGCTACCTGGCCACGGCGCTGGCTGCACAAAACATCAGCATTCGCGGCGCGCGCACGCACAACCTCAAGAACATCGACCTCGACATCCCGCGCAACCAGCTGGTCGTCATCACGGGCTTGAGCGGGTCGGGCAAGTCCAGCCTAGCGTTTGACACGCTGTATGCCGAAGGCCAGCGCCGTTATGTGGAGAGTCTGAGCACTTACGCGCGGCAGTTTTTGCAGCTGATGGACAAGCCCGACGTGGACATGATCGAAGGCCTGTCGCCCGCGATTTCGATTGAGCAAAAGGCCACCAGCCACAACCCGCGCTCGACCGTGGGCACGGTCACGGAAATTCACGACTACCTGCGCCTGCTATACGCCCGTGCGGGCACGCCGTTTTGCCCCGAGCATGATTTGCCGCTGCAGGCCCAGAGCGTGAGCGAGATGGTGGACACGGTGTTGGCACTGCCTGAAGACACCAAGCTGATGATCCTGGCGCCGGTGGCACGCGACCGCAAGGGCGAGTTTGAAAACGTTTTTGCCGAGATGCAGGCCCAGGGCTATGTGCGGTTTCGGGTGGGCGGTGTGGCCTATGAGTTTGACGACCTGCCCAAGCTCAAGAAAACCGAAAAGCACGATATCGACGTGGTGATTGATCGCATCAAGGTGCGCCATGCCACCAGCGTGGCACCGGCCGTGGTCGATGAGTCCGTGGACGTGGCTAATCCGGTACGCAGCGAATTCGACAACACCCGGCAGCGCTTGGCCGAAAGTTTTGAAGCCGCGCTGCGCCTGGCCGACGGCAAGGCGATTGCGCTGGAGATGGATACCGGCAAAGAACACCTGTTCAGCGCCAAGTTCTCGTGCCCGGTGTGCAGCTACTCCCTCAGCGAGATGGAGCCGCGCCTGTTTTCCTTCAACTCGCCCGTGGGCGCCTGCCCCACCTGCGACGGCCTGGGCCACAGTGAGGTGTTTGACCCGGCGCGGGTGGTGGCCTTCCCCACGCTCAGCCTGGCCAGCGGGGCCATCAAAGGCTGGGACCGGCGCAACGGGTATTACTTTTCCATGATGGAAAGTTTGGCCAAACACTACGCGTTTGACATCGACACCGCGTTTGAAAACCTGCCCGAAGCAGTGCGCCAGGTGGTGCTTTATGGCTCCGGTGAGGACGACATCAAGTTCAGCTACATCATGGACTCGGGGGCGTCGGCGGGTAAAAAGGTGACCAAAAAGCACCCGTTTGAAGGCGTGATCACCAACTTCCAGCGCCGTTACCTGGAAACCGACTCCCCCGTGGTGCGCGAAGAACTCGCCCGCTACCGCAGCATTCAGCCCTGCCCGGACTGCGGCGGCACCCGGCTGCGCCGTGAGGCGCGGCATGTGTACCTGGTGGGTGCGCCGCCTGCCGATGCGGACGCGGCTTTCAACCCGCTGGCGCGGGAAAACCGGCAAGCGATTTTTGAGATTAGCCGCACCACGCTGCGCGAGAGTTTTGCGTATTTCAGCCAGCTCAAAATGGCCGGGGCCAAGGGCGAGATTGCCGACAAGGTGGTGCGTGAAATTGGGCTGCGGCTGAAGTTTTTGAACGACGTCGGCCTGAACTACCTGAGCCTGGACCGCAGCGCGGAAACGCTGTCGGGCGGGGAGTCGCAGCGCATTCGCCTGGCCTCGCAAATCGGCTCGGGCCTAACCGGCGTGATGTATGTGCTGGACGAGCCCAGTATCGGCCTGCACCAGCGCGACAACGACCGCCTCATCAGCACGCTGCAGCACCTGCGCGACATTGGCAACAGCGTGCTGGTGGTGGAGCACGACGAAGACATGATCCGCGCGGCCGACCACGTGATTGACATGGGCCCAGGCGCGGGGGTGCACGGCGGTCGGGTGATGGCTCAGGGCACGTTTGCCCAGGTGCAGGCCAACCCCAATTCCCTAACAGGCAAGTACCTGGCGGGCACGCTGAAGATCGCCGTGCCCACGCACCGTACCGCCTGGCTGCCCACCGTGTTCAAGGCCGACCCGTTTGCCGACCGCAAGCCGTCGCGCTTTGGCCCCAGCCCTGCCGCCGAGCGCCGCGCTGCCCGCGAGGCGCACCACCGCGCCACGCTGGGCAACATGCAGGCGCTGCGGGTCATCAACGCCACCGGCCACAACCTCAAGGGCGTGAGTGTCGAGTTCCCCGTAGGCCTGCTGACCTGCGTGACCGGTGTGTCGGGCTCGGGCAAATCCACGCTGGTGAACGACACGCTGTATGCCGCTGTGGCCCGAACGCTGTACCGCGCGCACGAAGAACCGGCCGAGCATGAAGCGATTGAAGGCATCGAGCATTTCGACAAGGTCATCAACGTCGACCAGTCGCCGATTGGCCGCACGCCGCGCAGCAACCCGGCCACCTACACCGGCCTGTTCACCCCCATCCGCGAGCTGCTGGCCGAGATGAACACTGCCCGGGAGCGGGGTTATGGGGCGGGCCGCTTCAGCTTCAACGTCGGTGCATCCGGAGGTGGAGGCCGCTGCGAAGCCTGCCAGGGCGACGGGCTTGTGAAGGTCGAGATGCACTTTTTGCCCGATGTGTATGTGCCCTGCGATGTGTGCAAAGGCATGCGCTACAACCGCGAAACCCTGGAAGTGCAGTACCGCGGCAAAAATATCGCGCAGATCCTGGACCTGACGGTGGAAGCCGCCGCCGAGTTCTTCAAAGCCGTGCCCACCCTGGCCCGTAAGCTGCAAACGCTGCTGGACGTGGGGCTGAGTTACATCAAACTGGGCCAGGCAGCGACCACACTGTCGGGCGGGGAAGCGCAGCGCATCAAGCTGGCCCTCGAATTGAGCAAGCGCGACACCGGCCGCACGCTCTACATCCTCGACGAGCCCACCACCGGCCTGCACTTCGCCGACATTGACCTGCTGCTCAAGGTGCTGCACCAGCTGCGCGACGCGGGCAACACGATCGTGGTGATCGAGCACAACCTGGACGTCATCAAAACCGCCGACTGGCTGATCGACATGGGGCCGGAAGGCGGCTCCGGCGGCGGCACCGTGGTAGGCGTGGGCACGCCAGAAGACATTGCCGCGAACCCGGCGAGCCATACGGGGCGGTATTTGGCGCGGCTGTTGGGATGATTTGACGGTTTTTGAAGCCAAAAACCCCACTAGCCCACGCGCTTACTACCTGGGTAGCTACTGAATAAATAGCAAAAATACTGGCTGTCTATTTTTGTGAGAACACCACCACTGCATTCGTGCGTCCAGCATTGGTCAGTGCCAAAAGCAGTTGACTGCGTCCGTTGGCCAAAGGCGCTGCCACGCCGATCCCGGTTCCCGTTACACCGGGGGCAGCACACGGCGCAGCGCCGAAAGTTACGGTTGCATCAAACACATTTTTCCCTGAGGCACGCGGCGCAGCTGTGCCGGTGAACCGGCAACCCTGCGCCGATGCGCCAGATACAGCCCCCGTTGATGACACCGAATAGGTGACGCTTTCACCAAACAAGGTTGCACCCGTCCAGGTGCCGGTGACGCTGGCCAATGTGGCGGGCGTGTCGTAGTTGTAGCTTGTCAGGGCCAGTGCAGTCCCGCTGAAGGTGGTCATTGACGTCGCTGAGGTGGCTGTGCCCATCACCGTGGCGCGCGGATTGAACGAGCCGGAAACAGCCAAGCCGGTGACCTGTCCATTTGAACCGTATTCCCTCGCATTGGCCGCTGAAAAGCTACCGTTGGACGACGTTCCGGAACCCTCCAACAGACTGCTCACACGAAATACACCTTGCGCGTCAGGGCTGCCAATCAAGGCGTAAATCTGGTCGTTTTCCAGCGCGATCAGCTGAAACTGGGTGCCTGTCGAAACAGTTCCTGTGTAGAAGCCCTCAATTTTTGTGACCGGTGTGGTGATCACCGGTGTCGTCGGTGCGGTGACACCCGATGTTGCGGCGGGTGTGTCGCTACCACCACCACCCCCGCAAGCAGTTAACAAGGCAGTGCAAGCCAAAACGACGGAGGTCAATGCTGCGAATTTCATAAACGGTCTTTCCAAAAGTGTGTTTTCAACGTAGAAGCTGTGAGAATTATTACAAAATGGAATATCCCGAATCGGAATTTAGCATGAATTCATGCTGTATGAAGCCCGCTACATTGCCCTGCGCCAGGAACTGGTGCAAGCAAGGCTGCGGGCAGGATTAACGCAGCAGCAATTGGCGCAATCGCTGTACAAAGTGCAATCGTTCGTCTCCAAGGTCGAGACAGGCGAGCGCTATTTGGACGTCATCGACTTCATCGCCTGGTGCGACGCGCTTCAAGCCAGTGCCGCAGAGCTGATTGCCAAGGCGCAAGATTTACCCGCATAAAGCGTTTTGGGCGGACAACCGCTTTCTGTCGGCCTATAACCGTCTGCCGGATGACTTGATCGTCAATCTGGAGCATTACCCCCAAATGGGCCGCTCGTTTAGGCTTCGCCAACCTGAAACGTTGCAGGCGTCTGCGGTGCTGCAATGGCTTCAGACTCGCCTGAAAGCGTATGGAGTGCTGTACGCCATCACCAGCCCGCCTGGGCCAGGCGTGCCGGTGATCTAATTGCGGGCCTTGAAGCACCACAAACAGCTGTCATTTGACCTGCAGCGGTAATTTTTAAACCAAAACCCCCTCTAGCCCATGCGTTTATTGCCTTAACAGCTATCAAATAAATAGCGCATCAGCTTTTTGCATCTGGCGGGCGTTCGCGCGGTATCAACCGTCACAATCCGCAGCCACACTGGCCAATCCACCCTTTCAGGAGATTTGCCATGCGCCACCTCAACACCCACGACACCCACCACACACCATTGAAGTTGCCCGCCATCGTCGGCGCGGCGCTGCTGGCGCTGACGGCTTGCGGGGGTGGCGGTGTATCGACGTCCGAGCCCCTGCCCTTTAAAACCCTGGCCAATGTGCAGCCGCTGGTGATTGCGCACCGGGGTGCGTCGGGCGCGCTGCCTGAAGAAACACTGGAGGCCTATGCCCGCGCCATCGACTTTGGCGCCGATGTCGTCGAGCCCGATCTGGTGTCTACCAAAGACGGCGTGCTGATTGCGCGGCATGACCCCAACCTGGACTACAGCACTGACGTGGCCAAGCGCCCGGAATTTGCCAGCCGCAAGAAGACCACCACGGTGGACGGTGAGACGCAAACCGGCTGGTTTGCCAGCGACTTCACGCTGGCCGAGATCAAGACGCTGGGCGGCACCATCACTGACACCGAGCGTGACCAGAGCAACAACGGAAAGTTCAAAGTCATCACCTTTCAGGAGCTGATTGACCTGGTCAAAACCCGCAGCACGCAGCTGGGCCGCACGATTGCCGTGTACCCCGAAACCAAAAACCCGAGCTACCACCGCGCCCTGGGCCTGCCGCTGGAAGACAAGCTGATTGCCATCATCACGGCCGCTGGCTGGAACAACAAAACCTCACCGGTGTATGTGCAAAGCTTTGAGCCGGGCAGCCTGAAGGAAATGAAAAGCAAGGGCCTGCAGACCAAGATCATTCAGCTGATTGACGCCGACGACTACGACTTCAAAACCGGCAAGCTGACTTACGCTGCCCCCTACGACCGGCCTTACGACTGGACGCTGAGCGGCGACACGCGCCTGTTCAGCGCTATGGTCACGCCGGCCGGGCTGGCCGAGATCAAAACCTATGCCGACGGCATTGGCCCGTGGAAGCCGTATATCGTGCCGGTCAAAGGCACGCTGGACGCGTCAGGCAATGTGCGTGACCTCAACGGCGACGGCAAGATCGACCTGCGCGACGTCAACACCCAAACCCCCACCACGCTGATCGACGACGCGCACAAGGCCGGCCTGTTCGTGCACGCTTACACATTTCGCAGTGAAGCGCGCCGCCTGGCGCTCGACTACAAGGGCGACCCGCAAGCCGAATACCTGCAGTTTTACCGCCTTGGCCTGGACGGCCTGTTCAGCGACTTTGGCGACACCGCGCTGGCCGCCCGTGCGACGTATTTGAAAGAGCTGGGCCGCTGACTGCCAGAAACGTTGCCTTGACCGCAAAGCGCTGGCAGCCCGAGTGTCGCCAGCGCTTTTTTATGGGTAAGCTCGTTGCTTCTGCAGCCTTGCTTTGAAAGCCCGCCATGTCGTCCATCACCCTGCGTTTTCTGGCCGAGCCCAGCACCGTCAACTTCGGCGGCAAAGTCCACGGCGGCACCGTGATGAAGTGGATCGACGAGGCCGGCTACGCCTGTGCCACGCGCTGGGCGCGCCAGTACTGCGTCACTGTGTCGGTCGGCTCGATTCGCTTTGAGCGCCCGATTCGCATTGGCGACCTGGTCGAGGTGGAGGCGCGCCTGGCCTACACCGGCACCACCAGCATGAACATCTCGGTCGAGGTGCGGGCGGGCGACATGAAAACCGGCGTGATGCAAAAAATCACCGCTTGCCTGGTGGTGTTTGTGGCGGTTGACGAAGACGGCCACAAAATGCCGGTGCAAAACTGGCAGCCCGCCACGCCCGGCGACATGGCGCTGGCCGAGCTGGTCAAGGCGCACCTGGACGCCGCCCGCAACATGCCGTCAGCCGTGTGAGCGGGCCACAACAAGGGCGCTTGAACGGGCGCGACCTGGCCGCCGTGCTCGCCGTCGTGCTAATTTGGGGCATGAACTTTGTCGTGATGAAAGCGGGCCTGCGCGACTTCAGCCCGTTTCAGCTCGGTGCAGCGCGCTATGTGCTGGCGGTGCTGCCCGCCGTGCTCATCGTTCGGCCACCGCGCATTCACTGGAAGTGGGTGGTGCTGTACGGCTTGCTGCAGGGGGTGGGCCAATTCGGCCTGCTGTTTTTGGCGTTAAAGGTAGGCATGACGGCCGCGTTGGCGTCGGTGCTGCTGCAAACCCAGGTGTTTTTCACCGCGCTGTTCGGCTTTGTGTTGCTGAACGAGCGCGCCAGCAAGCCGCTGCAAGTCGGCATGGGCCTGGCCGCGCTGGGCTTGGCCTGCTTCGCCATGAACTACCTGGCGCCCGGCACCGTAGCAGGCACCGCCACAACCAGCACCACCGCCTGGGGGCTGGGCCTGACGCTGTGCGCCTCGGCCATGTGGGCCAGCTCCAACATCGTGGCGCGGCAGGTGCAGCAGCGATACAAGGACTATTCGCCCGTGGCGTTTGTGGTGTGGAGCAGCACGGTCGCCATCGTGCCCTTCATCGCTTTGTCCCTAGCGTTCGACGACCCCGCGATTCGCTGGCACTGGCTGGACGCCCGCCTGGGCAGCTGGCTGGCCGTGGCGTACCTCGGCTGGGTCGCCACCGTGCTCGGCTACAGCCTGTGGACCGGCATGCTCAAACGCCACCCCGCCAACCGCGTCGCCCCCTTCAGCCTGGGCGTGCCCATTGTCGGCCTGGCGGCGGGCGTAGGGCTGCTGGGCGAGGTCATCACGCCCTGGCAGTGGGCCGGCATTGCGCTGGTGGTGGCGGCGCTGGTGTGTGTGATGCTGGGCGGGCGAAAGGTGCAATGGTGGGGGACAAAACCGGGGGATTAAGGAAGTTCAGCCCCTCCCACCTTGCAGCCATGAGTGTTCAATACGGCTAACGCAATTGACGCCACCTTACCGAGGAAAACGGCATAGGGGCACCAGCCGAACCTGCGATTTAAGTATACGCATATGGGTCTTGCTCGTCATCGCGATTGTGTATTTGCGATAACACTGCTTGCGCCTCAATAATTGCTGTAGTAGCTATAGCTGTTGGCAGGTAACGAATACCGATGCCCCAAACCAATATACCGGAAGTACACAACAGTATCTGCACCTTGCTCGAGGTGCCATAACAAAGCACCGCTAAAATAAATGGCTACCACAGTCAAAACGACAGGCGCGACCAGCAGTCGGCGTCGTTTTCATGTGATGCGAGCAATTTCACAGAGCGCATCGTCAACACTGTAAAACGCTAGCATTCGCCGCGACCGAACTGGCTGCAGCACGTACTACCACCCGAACAAGACTCGGTATTGCAGGCTTTGCTTATCGACGCGAGCCGACAACGCAAAGCAACGTTTAACTGCGAAAAGAAACGTTGAAAACGCTTCAAAAAGTTTGAGCGCCGCGCGGGTGCACGGCGCAGCACGAGGAAAACTTTCAACGGAAGCAGCAACGTTAAAAAAATCAAAGTTGCAAGTGCAACGCATGTAATTTTCGCCCAAGAGTTGCGAGGTGGCGGCTTGTAAAAAATGTGAACAAATGATCGCAAAGCGAATTGTATAACGAACTTTCTACACGATCGTAGATAACTCAAGCGCTGCGCATTGCCAAAATACGAGTAAAGGCAGCACCCATAGCCGAATTAAGTACACACTATTTTACTCGACTCCCCATGACTTGCCCAATACCACTCGCCGCTTGACAGCCACATTGATGTTCGCATAGCAGGCATTAGTTGTTGAGTCGCGGCGTACCCTATTGATGCGACTTAATGACTTCCCGACTTCACAAAGGGCCATACCTGCCAAGATGACTCACACACTCGTCCGGGCTGCTGTTTTACACGTCACGGCGTGGAATGCGCAGGAGCCGGGAGCCTATCGGTGCACATCAATACCGCTAGCAAATTAACGACGAGGGCAAGCGGCGTTATTTATCTGTCGCCGTTTATCTGCTCACGCTTAGATATTTACTAACGCCAAGCTCAATAAAATAATAATAGTACCCAATGTTTCTCGGCCACAGTGTGCAGCGCTTTCACGATACACAAGTTAAACTGTCAACTCGCGACAGCAAAGTGTTCAGAGTTCGGTTATGTGCTTTACACCAACGCAACCCCAGTCGATGCCGTAAATTTCACCAGTGCCGCGGGGCTTCGGAAGTTGAGCATCGCCAGCCTGGGTTGAGAACGCTACGAACCAGCTAGACGGCTGCGAGTTTTAATGGGCACATAGGTGATGTACTGACACCACACGCTTCTGTCGTGGGGGAAAGGCTTGCAGCACACGCTATCTCGATGTATAGCTTTTTACCGCCACGGTCTTCTGCAATAAGCAGTCAAAAAACAACACTCCGCTGTCAAACTATGACAGAGTGAACTCCAGCCAAGCCCCCCTTTTGTATTGCAAAGGCTTCATGTTTCTCCGGCTTGTCACGACCAGAGGGTACTTTTTAAGAAGAACCCCCCTCTTTTCACAAAACTGTCATCACTATTGATGATGATCTTAATGTAAGTGCCACGATCACTTCCACACTTGGCATCTTCGGATTGTCCCGTATTAGCAAGAACTTACCTGACACGTTTTACCTTACCTCACACGAAAGTATCTACGAACTTCCAGGTTGTTCCAAGCCTGAAAACTTTGTAATATTAAAATCCAAAAGCATTCATGTATGCAATCGTTACTCAATACTAAAGTACAAGATTTTTGCGCCACCTTCTTAGTAGCGATTGGGTTGCCCTTTGAAAGTCGAGATGCTTTACTGCGCGGATTGTATTTCGTCGGTGCACACGGCACCTCATGGCGACTCGTTATCACGGACGAAAATGGGGAATTTGTTGTGCGGCCCGAGTTAATACTTCCATTGTCTGTTTTGAAAATGCAAGGGCACGAAATTTTAAATATGTTTGGCATACAAGCCTACCTATTTACGGAACTGAAGTGGTGGTTAAGCGCAAACGACAAAGGTTTTATTCAGATTACTTCTATTAATTGCTCAAGCGACCCACATGAAGCTATAGCGATGCTTGATACAGCGAGAGTTATTGCCCCAACAGTTATGCAATATATTGTGATAGGAAAGCTTAGCGAGCTGGGTCAACCCAACCCAAGCGCGTAAAAATTTTTTTACCGTCGATATGCCAAGATCGTTACACACTAATCGCGCGACTTCAAACAATTTAAATAGTCGAAATCGCTCGCCCACAACTACCCTAGATGTAGCAGAGCGCGGAGTCGACTTAAGGACTCCCGCAGTCGACAGGCGTATAAATGATATTTTGGATACAGATTTCGTATTCAATAGAAACTTAACGCCAGAAAATCTAGGCAATCAAATTAGACTACAGGCTGAATATGTGACTCTTGCGGAAGCGGCTATGACGGTGAGAGCTGGACTATATCAAAATTCCTCATATGACGACTCACGCAACATGAACACTCAATTTTACGAAGCAGGTCCAGCAATAGCTGTTGCAGCTTTACAAGGCGGTATATCTTCGGCAGCACGTACACCATCACGCAATGCACTTATTACTAAGCTCGATCCAGAAAAGAAAGAATTCAGCACTGCCGGCAGTCGTAATGCTGTAGCTGGAGTTTTCAGCGGATCCACTGCTTACGTGGCAAATGAAATAGTTAATCAAGCAATCGACAGAGCGGCAGCATCGGGCAACTTGGCTAAAATTGAGCCGATTGCAGTTCATGCGCTGCTACCTAAGCCAAATCTGATCATCCTCAAAATCACCGACGGTACCAAGTTCTTCACCAAGTTAGCGCCCGACAGTCCGGAATACGTCAGACTTGAAGCGGAACATAGGAGCCGGGTAGATCGCATTGTCGAGTACCAAAATTTCCTTAAGGGAGACGGCCCTTATGCAGCAACTTTGCAACCGCTTTTAACAGGGTTGGCCAATACGGTCAGGCGTGGCGTTGATAGTACAACAGGTCTTGGAAACCCCAGTACGTTATTTGCCACCAGCGCATTAGCATCTGGGTCGGCAGGTGCGACGACCAAAGCAGTTTTTTCCACCTCACAAGTTGTGCCTTGGGTAAGTCAAATTAAGGTAACTAATTTTGTCGGCGGTATGAATAAAGTTAATTTATTTGATGTTCGTGCACCCGACGCAAAAGCACCCGCTGCCGGGTTTATGGACATTTTCGTCGGTCTTTCCAGAGCTGGCGGCGAAGCGGCTTCCTTGGCTGGACACGCCGTAAACCCGATGCGATCTTTGAGTGATATCGGGCATCAAATTAAAACTATCGCAGGTTATGTAGCAAGCAATGCGATTGTTAGCGTTGTCTCTACGTTCGTGGGTTTGGCCGGACGAGAGGTTGTGACCGGAAAAATTGACTCCGACAGCAACGAACGACATGATTCCAAAGCAAACATGGTTCAACAATTTAGTCAAAGCGCGTTTGGCGAATGGTTCTATAAGTTAATGCCGAACATCTCTAAATCTCATGGTAATTCTCTTGGTAAATCATTGGACAATAAACTAGACATTCGAGAGGCCAACTATCGCAAGGAAGCAGTTGCTGCATTAAACGCTGTCAGTCAAAAATTAGAAAAGTTGTTGTCTAGTAACGTAACGATTCCTGCGAACATGGATGAAATATTAGACAGTATTAAATCGACTGTTAAGGATAGCATTCCAGTACTTGCTAACGTAACAAATACATTAAATATCATGAATGGAAAAGGTAATTTGGAAGGGGCGATAGGTGCTGTTCCGGTTAACACTGTGCGTGACGACTTCCGTAAGCAATTTAAAACGATGGCAAAAAATATAATCGCACTCCAAAAACTACAAGGCTACCGCAATCGTCAAAATTCTAGATGAAAACCTCCTTATCGCATTGGAGTTCGACCACTGTCGTAGACCGTTTTTTGATTTTGGCTCCTGAGGCAGTTTCATTAACCTGACTCGGTAATCGCGATCGCCTTGCCAGGCAGTTTATATTGACGCGGAATTATTTCTAGGGTGCTATGAAACACCTTTAAAGATTTTCCGTCAAGCACGATGCAGGATGTTACTGCGTCGCTTTTTTGCGATTGGTGTGTTGTCGTCTGCAAAAAACCTTGTGCTGCACCCCTCCACCTGTCAGTGGGGCATGCACTCATTGATGCGGGAAAGCGGGTTCAGTTCACCCACGGCTCGGACCTGGTGCAACGCTTGCAGGCAGCGCGGCGTGATTTGCGGCTGCCGCAGGAGCTGGCTACGCTGGACCGCTTTGACTTGCTGATTCTTGAAGACTTGAGTTACGTTCGACGCTACCAGGCTGAGACTTCTGTGCTGTTTGAATTGATATCCGAGCGCTATGAACTAAAGAGTCTGGCTATCACCGCCAACACCCCGTTCTCAGAGTGGGGCGAAGTGTTTGTGGAACCTGCAATGACGCTGGCCGCTGTTTACCGGCTGGTGTATCACTCAACCATTCTGGAGCTGAATGTGGAAAGCTACCGCCACCGCGCCGCACAGGCCGGGCATGCCCCGCCTGTGCGAAAAGCTCGCTCGACCACCTAAATTATCAAATTCATTCCCCGCCTCCACCGGCCAAGATAGTTGTCGCCGAGCGGTCAGGATAGTTGACCTCGACCACCTTACAAATCCCAATTCGTGGAGTGATCGGTTCGCATGACGCGCCAAAGCGCCGGGGGGTATGAGCCCAACACTTGTATTCAGTTATGTGAAGGGGTACCCTCTATGGTTTAAATGCTATACGTATAGCGTGTGATTAGGAGATCGAAATGCACAAGAAGATGACCATCACCCTTGACGAAGCAGTCTACGACGGCTTGTGGCGCACCATCGGCAAACGCCGCATGAGCCAGTTCATTGAAGACTTGCTGCGCCCGCATGTGCTGTCAAACGCTTTGGATGACGGCTACAAAGCCATGGCTGCAGACCAGGAGCGCGAAGCCGATGCTGTGGAATGGTGCAACGCGCTGTCCAAAGATATGGTCAATGAAGCGCGGTGAAGTCTGGTGGGTAGAGTTTGACCCTGCGGTTGGGACAGAAATCCGCAAGACGCGACCTGCAGTGATTGTGAGCAACGATGCAGCCAACAGAAACCTAGCGCGGGTGGTGGTGGTGCCACTGACCAGCAATACGGGGCGAACTTACCCCGGCGAGGCCGTGGTCACCATTGGCGACCAAAGCAGCAAAGCAATGGCTGACCAGATCATGGCAGCCGACAAGGCGCGGCTCAAAAGCCTGATCGGGTCGCTGACAAAGGTGGACATGCTGGCCGTGGAAGATGCCATCAAAATTCACCTCGCCTTGCCGCTTTGATGCTTCACACTCGCAGGCAGTAAATATTAAAATTCATAGCAATCGAGGCAATAAACGCCTGGGCTACCGCCTGATTTGACTTAAAAAAGCCCTTTAGCAGCCTGCCCAAGGCCGCTGAAGGGCTTTTTGACGTGTTGTACGCGTCTTCAGCCCATCACCTATCCCATCATTCAGCCCATGAACCCCACATTCACCGGGTAGTCCGCCCGCCCGGCGGCAGCGCCAAATTTGCTCAGGTTCGGCAAAATGCCGGCCATTTCGCTGTCGGCCACGCCGAACCATTTGGCCAGGGTGGCGGCGTACTGGTCAACGGCTGTGGTGGGCAGCAGGCGGCCCTGGCCGACGTGTTGCTGGTCGGCCGCTGCTGTGGTGCTGCCCACGCTGACGGGTGGAGCGCTGCCGTAAAACGCCTTGCCCTTGACCGCCCCGCCCACCATGAAGTGGTGGCTGCCCCAGCCGTGGTCGGAGCCGTCGCCGTTGCTGCTCAGCGTGCGGCCGAAGTCTGACGCGGTAAACGCGGTGACCTTGCTCGCCACGCCTAGCTCCACCGTGGCGTTGTAGAAGGCGGTCATCGCGTCGCTCACCTTGCCCAGCAGCGCGGGGTGGTTGGCAATCAGGTTGTCGTGCAGGTCAAACCCGCCAATTGACACGAAAAACACCTGCCGTTTGGTGCCCAGGCTGCTGCGTGCGCCGATCAGACGGGCCACGGTTTTGAGCTGGTCGGCCAGGCTGTTGCTGGCGGGGAACGGCGTGGCGAGCGTGCTAGAGGCCAGGCCTGACGTGATGGCTGCCTCAGCGCCCAGAGCGCGCGCGGTGACCCTGTTGTATTCGTTTTCAAGCGTGTGAGCGCGCGGCTGCTGCACCAGCTGGGCCATGGCCGCCTTGACAGCTGCCGAGCCGTAGACATTGCTTTTGACAGCGTTGATCGGTACCGCGCCGCTGCTGCTGACCTGGTAGGACAGCGCACTGTCGCCCGACAAAAACACGGCATTGCCAGTGACATTGATGCAAGTAAATAGCGAGGTGCTGTTGGACGCCAGCGCCAGGTCGCCAAGGTTGCCGCCCCAGCCGATGGTGGAGCCTTCGGGCGATGACGACTGCCAGATGGACTGCTGGTCGTTGTGTGAAAACAGCTTGGGCGGCAGCGGGTAGGTTTTGCGGTCGGCGCTGCTGTACTGCGCGCGGGTCAGCGGCACCACCAGCGGGCCGACATTGAGCTGCACCGCCGCTTGCCCGGCGTTAAACAAGCCGCTCAGCCCCGTCATGGCGGGGTGCAGCGCGTACTGGCGGCCGCCCGCCAGCGCGGTGGTGGGGTTGAGCAGCGTGGACGTGAGCGCCGACTTGGCCAGCGCAATGCCGCCCGCCGTTTGCCCCGCGCCGCCGCCGCGAATGGTGCTGTAGGCGTTGTAGCTGGGGTCGTCGTAGGTGACCACGGTGTTGGCGTAGTCGTTGCCGCCGTAAAAAAACACGCACACCAGGGCTTTGTAGTCGCTGGCATCGAAGGCGGCGGCTTCACCCATGGCGGCCAGGTTCAGGGCAAACGGCAGCGCGGTGCCCGTGAGCGCCAGCTGGCCCGAGCGGCGCAAAAACGCGCGGCGGCTGTGCAGGGAGGGGTTGATGAGGTGCATGGTCGGCTTTTATTTCTGGATCAGGTAATCACTGGCGGCCATCACCATCAGCACCGCTGCGGCCACGCGGTCGCGCTTGACGCTGTCGGTGCTGGCGGCTGTAACTAGGGTGGCGTTAAGCGCATTGACGATCAGCGTCTGGTTAGCGGCCGACAGTTGCCCCGCACTTAGCAGCAGGCCAAGACGTTTGACGAGCGCCGAGGCGTCGGCGGCCAGCGCCAGCTCGGCGGTGTAGGGCGCGGTGATGTCAAAGCCGTTGTTGGCATTGCTGGCGTTATTGGGCACGTCGGGCGCGTTCACATAGATACCACTGCGTACCACGCCCTGCAGGTAGTTCAGGTACCCCGCCACGCTGCTTTCATTGACCAGTTGAAACTCAGGCGCGGGCGTCTGGCTGGCGCTCATGGCGGTGGATGGCGGCACATAGCCGGGCCGGAAAAAGTTGAACACGCTGCCGGGGCGCAGCGGGCTTTGGCCGAGTTGCGTGGCGGGGTTGCTCAGGTCGCCCATCTTCCAGCTGCCCCGGCTGGACGTGGCGCCAAAAGTGCGCGCCCATTGCACCAGGCGCACCATCGGCTCGCGCAGCTTGCCGAAGCCGTTTTGGCCTGCGCCACTCAGGCCCGCCGGGCCGCGCGCGTCGTCGTCCAGCAGCACGGCGGCGAACACCGCCGCCAGGTCGCCGCGCACGCCCGCGCCGTTGTCATTGAAAGCCTTGGCCACGCGGGCCACGTAGGCCGGGCTGGGGTTGCTGGTCACCAGCCGCTGAATCATCTGCTTGCCGAAAAACGGACCGACGTTGGGGTGATTGAACAATGTGTCCAGCGCGATTTTGAGGGCTGCTGCGCCGTCGGTTCCCGCTGCCACACTGGCGCCCAGAAAGCTCGACGCCAGCGCGGTGTGGTTGGCCGCCGTGAGCCGCATAGGTGCGCGCACGACATTGATGTTGGTGATGGTGCGGTTGCCTGTGACCACTGTGCTGGCGCCCTGCGTGGTGTCGAAGTCCCAGCCGGTGAACACGCGCGCAATGTTGGTCACATCCACGTTGGTGTAAGTCTCGATCTTGTTGCCGCTGGCGTCGCGCTTTTCGGTGCCGTCAAGGTTGAGCTGGACCAGGCCGATGGTGAACAGCTGCATCACCTCGCGGCCGTAGTTCTCGTCGGGCTGGCGGCCGGCCGCCACGTTTTCCTTCATATTGCCCTTGGCGTTCAAAAACGCCCCCATGGCCGGGCTGAGCGTGACGCCTTCGAGCAGCGTGCGGTAGTTGCCGAAGGCGTTGGCCGCCAGCAAATCCCACCAGGCGGCCACGGCCTGGCTGCGCCAGTTGAAGTCCAGGCTGCTCAAAGACAGCACGAAAAATTCAGACAGCGCCAGCGCCACCCGTGTGCGCACGCCGTTGGGCGAGGCGATGAGCTGATTCCACACCATGTGGTCGCCGGGGTAGGTGTTGTCGTAGTACGCCGTGGTGGTGTCCAGGCTGCTGTAGCCCCGGCTGGCCAACCAGTCAAAGCCGCCCTGACTGGCGGGCGCGGCGACCTGGGCCGCCAGCCACGGCGCATAGCCCTGGCCGCGCAACGCGCTGATGGCGGTGTCACTGGCATGGAACTGCGCCTGCAGCAAAAAACGGGCGGCGTCTTCGTCGCTGGCGGGTGCGGTGTACGCGTAAGCCGACACCACCGGGAGCGGTACCGGCACCGTCGGCGGTGCGTCGGCCGCAGCGCCAGTCGCTGGCGTGCTGCTGCCGCCCCCGCCACCACAGGCAGCCAGCAATGCGGCAGTTGCAGCAGCGGCACCCAGTACAGGCGCTGAGCCTGGTGGTAGAGGCTGTGCAGGGGGAGCAAAAAGGGCACGAGGCCCCAGCCCCGCGTTGTCGACCTCCCCAATCGCGCGTGTCAAGACGTCCTGCATGCTGCATTCCCCGTTGTGATAATTTGTGGTGTGAGCGTAGGCTTACAACGTGACAAACCGGCGTTAGGCGGACGTGCCCAGGTCAATCAACTGTTACGAGCTGTAGGACACGTCTGGCGGGCTGGTGAACAACTGACCTACACACCCGCCGACGGGTTTTTAGACCAGCGCCGCCTGCAGCTCGGCCCGCGTTTGCAACGCAACCTGCCGCGCCGCAGCCGCAAAATCATTACCCGACGAGGCATACAAAATCGCCCGGGACGAGTTCACGACGATGGGGCCGCCTGCGCGGTGGCCAGCGCGCACAGTGGCTGCGGCGTTGCCGCCTTGCGCGCCCACGCCCGGAATCAGCAGGGGCAGCGTAGGGGCTAGGGCGCGCACGCGCTCGATTTCAGCCGGGTAGGTGGCGCCCACCACCAGGCCCAGCTGGCCGTTGAGGTTCCATGGGCCCTGGGCCAGGCGGGCGATGTGTTCGTACAGCAGCGGCTGGCCGTCCACATCGGCCAGCCGCTGGTTCTGAAAGTCGTCGCCGCCGGGGTTGGAGGTGCGGCACAGCAAAAACGCGCCCTTGCCGTGGTACTTCAAATACGGCGCGACCGAGTCAAAGCCCATGAAGGGCGACAGCGTGACCGCGTCGGCGCCGTAGCGCTCGAAGGCTTCGAGGGCGTATTGCTCGGCGGTGCTGCCGATGTCGCCGCGCTTGGCGTCCAGAATCACCGGCACGCCGGGAGCGGTGCGGTGCATATGCGCCACCAGGGCCTCGAGCTGGGCTTCGGCGCGGTGGGCGTGAAAGTAGGCGATTTGCGGCTTGAAGGCCACCACCAGGTCGGCCACGCTGTCGACAATCGCGGCGCAGAAATCGTAAATCTTGCTGGCGTCGCCGCGGTACCGGCCGGGAAAGCGGGCCGGGTCCGGGTCCAGGCCGACGCACAGCATGGACTGGTTGGCG
>JANLUZ010000037.1:0-21236 GCA_031363755.1 Polaromonas sp. | reverse complement strand
TTGGTCACGCCTTCGTCGCGGCCGTTGGCAATGGCGCGGCCTGAGGCTGTCCACGGGAACAGGCCTTTTTTGACCTTGATGCCCTGGGCCTTGGCCTGGTCTTCGGTCAGGCCGACCCATGCCACTTCGGGGTCGGTGTAGGCGACGGATGGGATCACACGGGCGTTGAAGGCGGCGGCTGCCAGCTCTTTGTTGCCTTGCAACTCGCCTGCGATCACTTCAGCCGCCACGTGCGCTTCATGCACTGCCTTGTGCGCCAGCATGGGCTGGCCGATGATGTCGCCAATGGCGAAGATGTGGGGCACGTTGGTGCGCATCTGGATGTCTACCGGCACAAAACCGCGGTCAGTGACGGTGACGCCTGCGGCGTCTGCGCCCAGCTTTTTGCCGTTGGGCGTGCGGCCGACGGCTTGCAGCACCAGGTCGTACACCTGCGGCGCGGGGGCCGTGCCACCGGCCTCGGCCGCTTCAAACGTCACTTCGATGCCCTCGGGCAGCGCCCGTGCGCCCACCGTTTTGGTCTTGAGCATGATGTTGTCAAAACGTGGGGCGTTCATTTTTTGCCAGATCTTGACGAGGTCGCGGTCGGCGCCCTGCATCAGGCCGTCCATCATTTCGACCACGTCGAGCCGAGCGCCCAGGGTGGAATACACGGTGCCCATCTCCAGACCGATGATGCCGCCGCCCAGAATCAGCATGCGTTTGGGCACTTCTTTCAGGGCCAGTGCGCCGGTGGAATCCACCACGCGCTCGTCCTTGGGCATGAAGGGCAAATGCACGGCTTGGGAGCCGGCGGCGATGATGCAGTTCTTGAACTGGATGGTCTGCTTCTTGCCGGATTTGGCCTGCGCGCTGCCTTCGGTTTCGTCAACCTGCAGGTGATGCGTGCCGACAAACGTGCCCAGCCCACGCACCACCGTGACCTTGCGCATTTTGGCCATGGCTGCCAGCCCGCCGGTGAGCTTGCCGACGACCTTTTCCTTGTGGGTGCGCAGCTTGTTGATGTCCACCTCGGGGGCGGCAAAGGTCACGCCCAGTGCCTCGAAGTGCTTGACCTCGTCCATCACGGCGGCCACGTGCAGCAGCGCCTTGGACGGGATGCAACCCACATTCAGGCACACGCCGCCCAGAGCGCCATAACGCTCGACGAGCACCACTTTCAACCCCAGATCAGCAGCGCGAAAGGCGGCTGAATAACCGCCGGGGCCTGCACCCAGCACGACCAGGTCGCACTCCAGATCGGCAGTGCCGGTGAACGCCGTGCCCGCTGCTGCGGTGGTTGCTGCGGTGGTTGCTGCGGTGATTGCTATAGTTTCAGGAGCTCCATAGGCAGTAGATACCTGGGCTAGCGCCTTATTTGATGCCAAAACGGGGGCTGAATCGGCTTTTGGGGCCGCTGCTGCGCTTGATGCCGCCGCGTCGGTCGTCAATTGCAGCACGACGCTGCCTTGCTTGACCTTGTCGCCCAGCTTGACGGCCAGCGACGCCACCACACCCGCGTGAGACGACGGGATTTCCATCGACGCCTTGTCGCTCTCCACGGTGAGCAGGCTTTGGTCCACGGTGATGGTGTCGCCGGGCTTGACCAGCAGTTCGATGACGGTGACTTCGTCGAAGTCGCCGATGTCAGGAACCTTGATATCGAGAGTAGCCATGGGGTTTCCTTTACAGCAGCACGCGGCGAAAGTCAGCCAGGATCTGGCCAAGGTAAGCGTTGAAGCGGGCGGCCGACGCGCCGTCAATCACGCGGTGGTCCCAGCTCAGGCTCATGGGCAGCATCAGGCGCGGCTGGAAAACCTTGCCGTCCCACCTAGGTTCCATCTGGCTTTTGCACACGCCGAGAATGGCCACTTCAGGTGCGTTGATGATGGGCGTGAAATAGCGCCCGCCAATGCCGCCCAGTGACGAGATGGTGAAGCACGCGCCCTGCATGTCGGCGGGGCTGAGCTTGCCGTCGCGTGCTTTTTTGGCCAGCTCGCCCATTTCGGTCGAGATTTGCACAATGCCCTTTTGGTCCGCGTTTTTGATGACCGGCACCACCAGCCCGTTGGGGGTGTCGGCCGCAAAAGCGATGTGGTAGTACTGCTTGAGCACCAGCTGGTCGCCGTCAAGCGAGGCGTTGAAGTCCGGGAATTTCTTGAGCGCAGCCACGCAGGCCTTGATCAGGAACGCGAGCATGGTGATTTTCACAACGCTTGCGTTGTTTCCAGATTTCGCGGCCTTCTCGTTTTCCAGGTTCATGCTCACGCGGAAGGCTTCCAGCTCGGTGATGTCCGCGTCGTCGTGGTTGAACACGTGCGGAATCATCACCCAGTTGCGGTGCAGGTTGGCACCGCTGATCTTCTTGATGCGGGACATGTCGCGGCGCTCGACCGGGCCAAACTTGGTGAAGTCCACCTTGGGCCAGGGCAACAAGTCCAGGCCTACGCCGGAGCCGCCTGCGGCTGGCGCGGGAGCTTTGGCCACCTGCGCCTGCGTGCGGGCGCTGCCGTCCATCACAGCCTTGGTGAACGCCTGGATGTCGTCAAGCGTGATGCGGCCTTTGGGGCCCGCGCCTTTGACTTCGGCCAGCGGCACGCCGAGTTCGCGGGCGAACTTGCGCACCGAGGGCGAGGCGTGGGGCAGTTGCCCGGTGGGGGCGGCTGTGGGGTTGTGAGGCGGCGCAGTGGCTGTAACAGCTGGTGCCGTGGGTGCGGGGGCAGCAACTGGGGCCAGAGCTGCAGGGGCGCTTGCCGTGGCCGTGGCCGGTGCAGCCGCTGCCGGTTGTGCTGCGGGGGCGTTGCCCTCCAGCACGGCCAGCAGGTCGCCAATGTTGATGACGTCGCCCAGCTTGACTTTCAGGTCTTTGAGCACGCCTGCGGCGGACGACGGGATTTCCATCGACGCTTTGTCGGACTCGACCGTGACCAGCGACTGCTCGACCTTGATGGTGTCGCCCACCTTGACCAGCACTTCGATGACGGACACGTCCTTGAAGTCGCCGATGTCGGGCACGCGAACCTCGACGGACCCCGCCGCAGCGGCCGGCGCACTGGCTGCTACGTTATTAGTAGCTGCAGAGGCAGTAGATACCTGGTCTATAGGCCTATTTGACTCTAAATTTGCGGCTGGGGCGCTTGGTGGGGCTGCCGAAGCCGCTGCGGGCGCTTGAGACGCAGTTTCCAGCGTCAGCACGATTGAGCCCTGCTTGACCTTGTCGCCCAGCGCGACCTTGAGTTCCTTGACCACGCCCGCCGCGCTCGATGGGATTTCCATCGACGCTTTGTCGGACTCAACCGTCAGCAAAGACTGGTCGGCAGCAATGGTGTCGCCGGGTTTGACCAGCAGCTCAATGATGGTGACTTCGTCGAAGTCGCCAATGTCGGGAACCTGAATATCAATGGTTGCCATGTGTGTGTCTCCTCAGTCGCTTGAACGCTTTTTACGCGTACAGCGGGTTGATCTTGTCGGCCTGGATGGCGTATTTGGCGATGGCTTCGGCCACTTTGGCCACCGGCACGGTGCCCTCTTCGCTCAGTGCTTTGAGCGCGGCCACCACGATGTAGTGGCGGTTGATTTCAAAGTGCTCGCGCAGTTTGCTGCGGAAGTCGCTACGGCCAAATCCGTCGGTGCCCAGCACCTTGAAAGCGCGGCCAGCGGGGATGTAGGAGCGGATCTGCTCGGCATACGCCTTCATGTAGTCGGTGGACGCGACCACCGGGCCGGCGTGCGGCGCCAGCTGTTCGCCGACAAACGAAGTGCGCGCAGACTCCAGCGGGTGCAGCAAGTTCCAGCGTTCGGCGGCCTGGCCGTCGCGCGCCAGCTCGTTGAAGCTCGGGCAGCTCCAGACATTGGCGGTCACGCCCCAGTCGTTGGCCAGCAGCTCCTGGGCCGCGATAGATTCGCGCAGGATGGTGCCTGAGCCGAGCAGCTGAACGCGCGGCGCGTTCGGCGCTGCGCTATCACTGCCGGGTTTGCACAAGTACATGCCCTTGATGATTTGCGCTTCCGTGCCGGGCGTGAGGCCGGGCATGGCGTAATTCTCATTGAGCAGCGTGATGTAGAAATACACGTTGTCCTGCTTTTCCACCATGCGCTTGAGGCCGTGGTGAAGAATCACGCCTACTTCGTGCGCGAACGTGGGGTCGTAGCTGATGCAGTTCGGAATCGTGCCCGCCATGATGTGGCTGTGGCCGTCTTCGTGTTGCAGGCCTTCACCGTTGAGCGTAGTGCGCCCTGACGTGCCGCCCAGCAAGAAGCCGCGCGCCTGCATGTCGCCCGCCGCCCAGGCCAGGTCACCAATGCGCTGAAAGCCGAACATCGAGTAGTACACATAGAACGGCACCATGATGCGGTTGTTGGTGCTGTAGCTGGTGGCCGCGGCGATCCAGCTGCTCATGCCGCCCGCTTCATTGATGCCTTCCTGCAGAATCTGGCCCTTTTTGTCTTCCTTGTAGTACATGACCTGGTCCTTGTCGACCGGGGTGTACTTCTGACCATCGGGGTTGTAGATGCCGATCTGGCGGAACAGGCCTTCCATGCCGAAGGTGCGGGCTTCATCTACCAAAATGGGTACCACGCGGGGGCCCAGAGCCTGGTCACGCAGCAGCTGCGTCAAAAAGCGCACATAAGCCTGGGTCGTCGAGATTTCGCGGCCATCAGCGGTGGGCTCCATCACCGACTTGAAGGTGTCGAGCGACGGCACTGTGAAGCTTTCATCGGCTTTGACGCGGCGATGCGGCAGGTAGCCACCCAGCGCCTTGCGGCGCTCGTGCAGGTAGCGCATTTCCGGGGTGTCGTCGGCGGGCTTGTAAAACGGCAGTTCCGCGAGCTGGCTGTCAGGAATCGGGATGTTGAAACGGTCGCGGAAGGCCTTGATGTCCTCGTCCGACAGCTTTTTGGTCTGGTGAACGTTGTTCTTGCCTTCGCCGATCTTGCCCATGCCAAAACCCTTGACGGTTTTGATCAGCAGCACAGTGGGCTGGTCTTTGTGCTTCACAGCGGCGGCAAACGCGGCATAGACTTTTTTGGAGTCGTGGCCGCCGCGCCGCAGGTCGAATATCTCGTCGTCCGTCATGTGCGCCACCATCTCCAGCGCCTTGGGGTGCTGGCCGAAGAAGTGCTTGCGCACGTACGCGCCGTCGTTGGCTTTCATGGCCTGGTAGTCGCCGTCCAGCGTGTCCATCATGATTTTTTTCAGGATGCCGTCCTTGTCGCGCGCCAGCAGCGCGTCCCAACCGTCGCCCCACAGCAGCTTGATCACGTTCCAGCCCGAACCGCGGAACTCGCCTTCGAGCTCCTGGATGATCTTGCCATTGCCGCGCACCGGGCCGTCCAGGCGCTGCAGGTTACAGTTGATGACAAAGATCAGGTTGTCGAGCTTTTCACGCGCGGCCAGGCCAATGGCGCCCATCGATTCGACTTCGTCCATCTCACCGTCGCCGCAGAACACCCAAACTTTTCGGTTGGCCGTGTCAGCGATGCCGCGGGCGTGCAGGTACTTCAAAAACCGCGCTTGGTAAATCGCCATGAGCGGACCCAAACCCATGGACACCGTGGGGAACTGCCAGAACTGGGGCATGAGTTTGGGGTGCGGGTAGCTCGACAAGCCCTTGCCATCGACTTCCTGGCGGAAGTTGAGCAGCTGCTCTTCCGTCAAGCGGCCTTCCAGGTAAGCGCGGGCGTACACACCAGGCGATACGTGGCCCTGGATGTACAGGCAGTCGCCGCCGTGCTCTTTTCCAGGTTCAGCGCTCTCGGCATGCCAGAAGTGGTTGAAGCCCGCGCCAAACAGGCTGGCCAGCGACGCGAACGAGCCAATGTGCCCCCCCAAATCACCGCCATCGGCCGGGTGCAGGCGGTTGGCCTTGACGACCATGGCCATAGCATTCCAGCGCATGTAGGCGCGCAAGCGTTTTTCAATTTCCAGGTTGCCCGGGGAGCGCTCTTCCTGGTCCACCTCGATGGTGTTGACATAGCCGGTGTTGGCCGAAAAAGGCATGTCGATGCTTTTCTGGCGGGCGTGTTCGAGCAGTTGCTCGAGCAAAAAGTGGGCGCGCTCAGGGCCTTCGCTTTCGATGACGGCGCTCAGCGCGTCCATCCACTCGCGGGTTTCCTGGCTGTCTTTGTCGGGCGAGGCGTTGGTGCTCGCATCAACAGAGGCCGGGCTCGTCGCCAGCGCGTTATTTGGGTTTTGGGGGTTGTCTGCCATGGTTGTCTCCTTGGGTATCAACGACTCGTGAGAGGTCGGGTGTCAGGGAGTTTCTATTGAACGCCCTGAGCGCGAGTAAAAGGCTGTGTCTACGTGCACATCTTTGTCAGCGGGCTTAGCTCTCTTTTTAAGTGCAAACCACGCTGCCGCCCGCAGTTTCCCACAATATTCACGCAATTTCAAATAGTGCTTGTACATTTTGTATTGTGAAATTAAAAGTTCAAAACGAGGCGTGAAGCGGATTTGTTTGTTCGCCAAAGCAGGGACAAATATCGCTCTGAATTTCTGACCCTGCACCCCTCGTGCCAACGTGGCTACCGTAAACTTCGAAGTCGTTATGTCCGCCTTACCTCCCTGCCTTTCCACACCGCCTTCAGACAGCGAACTCGCTGCGCCACTGCTGCCACAGCACAGCGACGCGCCAGACCCCGCAGCTGCGCGCGACGTGTCGCCGCTCAAGCCGCTGACACGCTGGTGGCGACGGCAGTCGCCCTCGCGGCAAGACCGCTTTGTAACGCTGGGCCCGCTGCTGGCTGTGGTGCTCTTTTTGTCCGCAGTTGTGGCTGCATTTGCCTACCTGCGCATCGAGGAAATCGACCGCGAACAGCAGGCTGTCAAACGCGATGTCGAATATGCCCAGCAACGCCTGCGGCTGCGCCTGCTGGAGCGCCAGGAGCAGCTGATGCGCCTGGGCCGCGATGTGTCGAATAAGGAGGTCGACAGCCAGGAATTCATCGTGCAGGCCGAATCCCTGGTCAACCAGTTCCCGGAGCTGCTGACCGTGACCTGGGTGGACAGCAAGCGCCGCATTCAGGTGACCTACACCTCGCCCAGCGCGGCGGCGGCCCAGCAGCGCACCGCCGGGGAGCAGCTCAAGGTGGGCGAAACCGACGGCACCTACGACCTGGCGCGCGATCTGCGCCAGCCGGTGTATTCGCGGCCCATTCGGGCCAAGGACACCGCTGGGCAGAACAGCACGCCCACGCTTCAGCTGCAGGTGCCGCTCGACGACCAGGGCAAGTTTGGTGGCGTGATCATGGGCGAGTATTCAGTCGATGGCCTGCTGCGATTTGGTGTGCCCACCGAAGTCACAGCCAAGTACGCGGTGACCCTGATCGACGATAAAAACGCTGTGCTAGCGGGTAACTTGGCACCGCCGCGCAACCGGGCCTCGCGCCTGCTGCCCTGGTCTGAAGACCCGCCTGAATACGAAGTGCCCGTCTCGCCTGTGGGCAATGGCCTGTTGATCCGCGCGCAGGGTTACCGGGCCTCGCTGGGGGTCGTCGGCAGCGGCTTTTTCTGGCTGGTAAGCGCACTCAGCGCCATCACGGTGTGGATGCTGCTGGGCACCTGGCGGCACACCCGGCGCCGGGTTCAGGCGCAGGACGCGCTGAGCCGCGAGACGAACTTTCGCCGCGCGATGGAAAACTCCATGCTGACCGGTATGCGGGCGCTGGACTTGAAGGGAAAAATCACCTATGTGAACCCGGCGTTTTGCCAGATGATGGGCCTGACGGACGCGGAGCTGGTCGGGCAAATGCCGCCCTACTCCTACTGGCCCGAGTCAGAAATGAAAACGCTCCAGGCCCGGTTGAGCGACGAGCTCACCGGCCGCACGCCTGTCAGCGGCACGGAGGTTCGACTCAAGCGGCGCAATGGAGAAATTTTTGACGCCCGTATGTACGTGTCGCCGCTGATTGACCCGCGCGGCCAGCAAACTGGCTGGATGACGTCGATGACCGACATCACCGAGCCAAAGCGGGTGCGCGAAGAGCTTACCGCCTCTTACGGCCGCTTCACGACCGTGCTGGAAGGGCTGGACGCGGCCGTGTCAGTGGCGCCGCTGGGCAGCAAGGAGCTGCTGTTTGCCAACAAGCTGTACCGGTCGTGGTTTGGCGGTGACGTGGCGGGCCACCTGGGGCTGATTGCGCAGGCCGGCATGCCGGACCCGACGCAAGCCGACAACACGCTGGATGAAGTCGACGGCTTGGCCGGTTTCCCCACCGACACCCTAACTGATGCCCGAACCGAGAACGCCGAAACGTTTGTGACGGCGTTGGGGAAGTGGCTGGAAGTGCGTTCGCGTTACCTGACCTGGGTGGACGGCCGGCTGGCGCAGATGGTGATTGCCACTGACATCACCCCGCGCCGCCACGCCGAGGAGCAAGCCGCCCAGCAAAACGAACGCGCGCAGACCGCGAGCCGACTGATCACCATGGGCGAGATGGCCTCCAGTGTGGCGCACGAGCTGAACCAGCCGCTGACGGCGATCAACAACTACTGCAACGGCATGGTGTCGCGCATCAAGGGCCAGCAAATCAGCAACGAAGACCTGCTGGTGGCGCTGGAAAAAACCGCCAAGCAGGCCAGTCGCGCCGGCCAGATCATTCAGCGCATTCGCTCGTTCGTCAAAAAGAGCGAGCCCAACCGCAGCCTGTCGGAAGTGGCCACGCTGGTCAGCAATGCCATGGAGCTGGCCGAGATCGAGCTGCGCCGCCACAACGTGCGCCTGAGCCATTACATCGCCGCCCGCTTGCCAGTGGTGATGGTCGACCCGATCCTGATCGAGCAGGTACTCATCAACCTGATGAAGAACGCGGCCGAATCCATCGCCCACGCTCACCTGCCGACGCCCAGGCGCAGTGTGGAGCTGCGCGTGGTGCCCAAAACCATCGACGACCAGAGCGTGGTGGAGTTCTCGGTGCTCGACAGCGGACTGGGCATTTCGCCGGAGGCCATGGACCGCCTGTACGACGCTTTTTATTCCACCAAGGCCGAAGGCATGGGCATCGGCTTGAAGCTGTGCCGAAGCATTGTCGAGTCCCACCAGGGGCGCTTGAAAGCCGAGAACCTGTACAGCGCCGACGAGGTGGTGGGCTGCCGTTTTACCTTCTGGATTCCCGTCAAGCCGCTGGCCCGCCTGGCAGATGCCGCCAGCCCGCACCCGCACGCCTTCCCCAAACCTGCAGCCAGCCATCCTGTGACCAATCAGTCTGCGCTGCCGCCTGAAGGCACATCATTGACTGACGCCAATGCGCACTGAGCTTGCCGTCGCTGAGCCCACCTTGGGCCATAAACATTGCGCCGATAATCGAGTGTTGGCGACCGGCCACGGCGCGCCGCGCGACAACTTACCCATCAGGTGCACTGTGCACCTGACACAGCAGGAGAAATGATTCCATGAGCTTGATTCCCAAAAAAGGCACGGTCTATGTTGTGGACGACGACGAAGGCGTTCGCGACTCTCTGCAATGGTTGCTGGAAGGCAAAGACTACCGGGTGCGCTGCTACGACTCGGCCGAAAATTTTTTGAGCCGCTACGACGCGCGCGAAGTGGCTTGCCTGATTGTGGACATCCGCATGGGCGGCATGACCGGGTTGGAGCTGCAAGACCGGCTGGTCGAACGCAAGTCACCCTTGCCCATCGTGTTCATCACCGGCCACGGCGATGTGCCGATGGCGGTGGACACCATGAAAAAAGGCGCGATGGACTTTATCCAGAAACCGTTTCAGGAAGATGCGCTGGTCAACCTGGTCGAGCGCATGCTAGAGCAAGCCAAGGGCGCTTTCAGCGAGCACCAGCAGTCGGCCAGCCGCGACGCCTTGCTGGCCAAGCTGACGACGCGCGAAGCGCAGGTGCTGGAGCGCATTGTGGCGGGCCGGCTGAACAAGCAGATCGCTGACGACCTGGGCATCAGCATCAAAACGGTGGAAGCGCACCGCGCCAACATCATGGAAAAGCTCAACGCCAACACGGTGGCAGACTTGCTCAAAATCGCTCTTGGCTCCAGCGCCCCCAAAGTCTGAAACCAGACCCTACAAGTCATCCGGCTGACTCAGCGGCTGCGCTGATGACCCCCCACCGCCCGCCGATGCATGTTCTGGCGGGCGTTTTCACTAATGAGAAGATTTGAGAAGACTTGAGAAGGATGGACTCATGACTGCACAACTGATTGACGGCAACGCCTTGTCCAAACAACTGCGTGCCAGCGTGGCCGAACGCGCTGCCGCGCTGCGCGCACGCGGCATCACGCCGGGGCTGGCGGTGGTGCTGGTCGGTGACAGCGCTGCCAGCCAGGTGTATGTGCGCAACAAGGTCAAGGCGTGCGAGGACAACGGCATCGCCTCGGTGCTGGAGAAGTACGACGCGTCTCTGACCGAAGCCGCATTGCTGGCCCGCGTGGACGCCCTGAACAGCGACCCCAGCATCCACGGCATTTTGGTGCAGCTGCCGTTGCCACCCCACATTGACGCGCAAAAAGTGATCGAGGCCATTGCGCCAGCCAAAGACGTGGACGGTTTTCACATTGCCAGCGCCGGTGCGTTGATGGTGGGGCAACCCGGCTTCTGGCCGTGTACGCCCTACGGCTGCATGAAAATGTTAGAGAGCATTGGCTACGACCTGCGCGGCAAGCACGCGGTGGTGGTGGGCCGCAGCAACATTGTGGGCAAACCGATGGCGCTGATGCTGCTGCAGAAGCACGCGACAGTGACGATCTGCCACAGCGCCACGGTCAACCTAAAGGCCATGACGCTGCAAGCCGATGTGATCGTTGCGGCCGTCGGCAAGCAAAACGTGATCACGGCCGACATGGTCAAGCCGGGCGCGGTGGTCATTGATGTGGGCATGAACCGCAACGCCCAGGGCAAGCTGTGCGGCGACGTGGATTTTGACGGCGTCAAAAACGTTGCCGGCTACATCACGCCGGTGCCTGGTGGCGTGGGGCCAATGACCATCACCATGCTGCTGGTGAACACGCTAGAAGCGGCTGAGCGCAGCTGAAGGATTAAGGAAACTCGGCAGTCGGTGCAGCGTGATGCTGCACAGGCGCGACGGCTTCACGTGCCGTTAAAAACCACAGCGTCAGCCCGGCGCAGAGCCACTGACAGAAGTACATGGCGCTGCCCACGCCGTGCCACACCCGCAGGTCACCGCCAGTGGCCCGCGCATTCAAGATGCGCGGCGACACACCGAACTCGACCAACACCGTCAGCAACAACCCACCTACTATTAATTTAATAGCTACAGAGGCAGTAGATACCTGGGCTATCGCCCTGTTTGGGTTCAAAATCATTAACAACAGCATGGTGCAGACGATGCTGAGCCAGGTTTGGGCGGTGAACAGCTTCGCGGCCATGGCACCGGCAGCGGCCGGGCTCCCCAGGTGGGTGAACAGCATGGGCACCACCACAAAGCCAAGGGCCGTCAGGCTGCCCCACCAAAGGGCCGCAACCATCAAGGCCATGCGGGCTTTCATGGCTCGGGCGTCAGATGTACATCACCGCGACGATTTCATAGGACTTGACGCCGCCCGGGGCGAGCACGTCCACCGTGTCGCCTTCGTCCTTGCCGATCAGCGCGCGGGCAATCGGTGAGCCGATGTTGACGCGGCCGAACTTGATGTCGGCTTCGTCCTCACCCACGATCTGGTAAGTGACCTTGTCGCCGGTGTCGACGTGTTCAAGCTCGATCGTCGAGCCAAAAACCACCTTGCCACCGGCGTCCATTTCGGAGGGGTCGATGATCTGGGCCACCGACAGCTTGCCTTCGATCTCCTGAATCCGGCCTTCGATGAAGCCCTGGCGGTCTTTGGCGGCTTCGTACTCGGCGTTCTCGCTCAAATCACCCTGCGCGCGCGCCTCTGAAATCGCGTTGATCACCCACGGGCGGTCAACGGTTTTGAGGTGGTGTAGTTCGGCCTTGAGTTTTTCCGAGCCGATCTTGGTGATGGGAATGGTCGCCATGAAATATGTTCTCCAAAATGCAAACCGCCGAGGGTTTTGCCTCGGCGGTACAAAGACCTCGATTATGCCCAAGCTCGGGCGCTTATCCGGGGAGCCGCAGCTTCAAACAGGCGCCAGGGCCAGGTCACAAGCGACTTCTGTTTGCGGGGTTAGCACACGCAACTCGGGCCGGTGTTGGGCACAGGCCGCAATCGCTTGCGGGCAGCGGGTTCGAAAACTGCAGCCCGACGGCGGGTTGATGGGCGACGGCAAATCTCCCTGCAGAATCTGCACGGTTTTGCTGCGCTCCAGGCGCGGGTCGGGCGAAGGAATCGCACTGAGCAGCGCCTGGGTGTAGGGGTGGCACGGCGTGCGGTACAGCGCCTGCTTACCCGCCAGCTCTGCGGCGCGGCCCAGATACATCACCATGATGCGGTGGCTGATGTGTTTGACCACAGCCAGATCATGCGCGATGAACACCAGCGCCAGGCCCATTTCAGCCTGCAACTCCTTGAGCAGGTTGATGATCTGTGCCTGAATCGACACGTCCAGGGCGGACACCGGCTCGTCACAGATCACCAGCTTGGGTTTGAGTACCAGGGCTCTGGCAATGCCGATGCGCTGACACTGCCCACCCGAAAATTCGTGCGGGTAGCGATTGATCTGTGATTCCGTCAGGCCCACTCTGGCCATCATGGCGCGCACGGTGCGCATCACCTCTTCCGTGCTCATGGCGGGGTAATGGGTGCGCAGTGGCTCCGCAATGATCTGGCCGATGGTCATGCGCGGGTTCAGCGATGCCAAGGGGTCCTGAAAAATCATCTGCACGCTTTTGCGGAGCGTCTGCCAGTCGTCCCGGCTGGCGCTGCGCATTTCCTTGCCTTGCCACATCACGCTGCCCGCCGTCGACGGCACCAAATTAAGCAGCGCGCGCGCCAGCGTGGACTTGCCGCAGCCCGACTCCCCGACCACGCCGATGGTTTCCCCAGGAAAAATATCGAACGAGACACCGTCCACCGCGCGCAACATCTGCGGCGGCGACCACGGCCACGCGGACTTGCCCGCTACCGGAAAGTGAACCATCAAATCACGAACCGACAGCAGCGCATTTGGGGTGTTGTCGGTGCTCATGCAGCCACCTCGTGAGAGTCAAGTTGCAGGCGGGCGGCCACGTCGGCCGGCGTTTTGTGACAGGCACGCAACGTGCCCGATGCATCAGCCACCGGCAGGAGTTGCGGCCGAACGTCATGGCAATGCGCATCCGCCAGAGCGCAGCGTTCGCTGAAAGGACAGCCTGGTGGCAAGTGCGCCATATTGGGCGGCGCGCCAGGAATGGCCACCAGCGGTGTGTCGGTCAGCTCCAGCCGGGGAATCGCCGCGAGCAGGCCAACGGTGTAGGGGTGTGTCGGCTGGTAAAAAATAGAATCGGCCGTGCCCTGCTCCATCACGCGTCCGCCATACAGCACGATGACCTTGTCACACAAACCGGCCACCACGCCCAGGTCATGCGTGATCATCACGATGGCAGTGCCGTTGTCACGTTGCAGTTCGCGCAGCAAGGAGATGATTTGCGCCTGCACGGTTACGTCGAGCGCCGTGGTTGGCTCATCGGCCACCAGCACATCGGGTTGGCACAGCAAGGCCATGGCAATCATGACGCGCTGGCGCATACCACCCGAAAACTCGTGGGGGTACATGCCCATGCGCCGCGCTGCATCAGGGATTTTGACGGCGTCAAGTGCCCGCAGCGCACCCGCACGTGCCGCCTGTCGCGACATGCCTTGGTGAAACTCCAGCACTTCGGTGAGCTGACGCTCCACCGTCAGGTAGGGGTTGAGCGAGGTCATCGGGTCTTGGAAGATCATCGCGACCCGGTTGCCACGAATCTTGTTGAGCGCTGCCAGTGGCATGCCCAGCAACTCCTGCCCGTCAAATTTGACACTGCCCGCCGCCTGGCCGTTGCTGGCCAGCAAGCCCATCATGGCCAGCACCGTCTGGCTTTTACCGGAGCCGCTTTCACCGACGATGCCGAGCGTTTGACCACGCTCCAGAGAAAAACTGATGTCGTTCACCGCCGTGACCTGGCTGTCGGCCATCTGGAATGTCACACTGAGATCATTGACTTCTAACAAAGGCATGCAGCGCTCCCGTTACCGGTCTTTTGGGTCGAGCGCATCGCGCAGCCCGTCCCCAATAAAATTAAAACAATAGAGCGTCAAAGACAGCATGGCGGCGGGAAACAGCAGCAACCAGGGCGACACTTCCATCACCTTGGTCCCGTCTTCGATCAACACACCCCAGCTGGTCATGGGCTCTTGAATACCGAGGCCCAGAAATGACAGCACTGACTCCGTCAAGATCACGCCCGGCACCGTCACGGTGGTGTAGACCACCACCACCCCCAGCAGATTCGGCACGATGTGCGAGAAGATAATGCGAGGCGTTGACACCCCGGTGGCGCGGGCAGCTTCTACAAATTCGGTAGAACGCAGCGAGAGCGTCTGGCCGCGCACCACACGCGCCATGTCCATCCATGAAAACACGGTGATGGTTAGCACCACCAGATAGAAGTCACGACCCAGAATCGTCACCAGCAAAATGGCGATCAG
This sequence comes from Polaromonas sp., assembly GCA_031363755.1. Classification (GTDB taxonomy): domain Bacteria; phylum Pseudomonadota; class Gammaproteobacteria; order Burkholderiales; family Burkholderiaceae_C; genus Polaromonas. The sequence goes on along the minus strand of JANLUZ010000037.1, from coordinate 6,713 downwards.
CAGATACGGAATGGCATACATCATGTCGACGATGCGCATCATCAGCGCATCAACCTTGCCGCCCATGAAGCCGGCGGTTGCGCCCCAGGAAATGCCCAGTGACACTGACGCCAGCGTTGCCAGCAGCCCGACAGTGAGCGAGATGCGCCCACCGATCAAACTGCGCACCAGCAGGTCACGCCCAGCGTCGTCGGTTCCCCAGAAGTGCGCGTTTTTAAGGCTTGGTGGCAGGCTCATCGCGTCCCAGTCGGCACTGTCAAACGCGTGCGGCAACATCCAGGGCCCCACCACGCAGGCCAGGGCAATCACCACCAGCACCACAAGGCTGACAACAGCCGCCTTGTTGCGCCAGAACCGTCGTCTGGCGTCAGCCCACAAGCTGCGTCCGGCCACGGCTTTGGCGTCGGCGATGGGAGGGAGTTGCGCGGCCGCAGTCAACACGACAGCCAGGCTGTCTTTTGATTTACTTTTAAACAACATGGGCGGCCTTCAGTAGCGAATCTTGGGGTCCAGCCAGGCGTAGGCAAGATCCACAAGCAAATTCAGGGTTACAGCCAGAACCGTGATCAAAACAACCAACCCCAGCACCAGGGTGTAGTCGCGGTTGGCTGCCCCGTTCACAATCAATTTGCCCAGGCCGGGCAACGAAAACACGGTTTCCGTGACCAGCGCAGACGTGATCGAGGAGATGGCCAAGGGGCCAATGACAGACACCACCGGCAACAAAGCGGGCCGCAGCGCATGCCGCAACACGACCACGCGCATAGGCAGGCCCTTGGCGCGTGCGGTGCGGATGAAGTTGCTGTGCATGACCTCAATCAGGCTGCCGCGCATCATGCGGCCAATCGTCGACACATTGATGAACGTCAGCAGCGCCACCGGCAGCACCATAAACCGCAACTGAAAGCCGTCCCACCCGCCCGCTGGTAACCAGCCGAACGACAGCGCAAACACCAGAATCAGCACTGGCCCCAGCACAAAACTTGGGAACGCACTGCCGATGTTTCCGACGAACATCACCAAATAGTCCACCATGCTGTTCTGCCGGAGCGCCGCCACAATGCCAAGGCCCACACCAATGACGATGGACAACAACATCGAGACACCGCCAATAGCCAGCGACACTGGCAAGGCCTGCGCCACAAGGTCGTTCACAGACCAGTCAGCGTAGCGAAATGAGGCGCCAAGATCGCCCTGCAGCAGGCTCTTGAGGTAGTACAAATACTGCTGCCACACGGGCAGGTCAAGGTGGTATTTGGCCTGCAGATTGGCCAGAACGGCCGCAGAAACCTGCCGTTCAGTGTCAAAAGGCCCGCCCGGTGTGGCGTGCAATAAAAAGTAACACACCGAAATCACGGCGAGCAGCGTAGGGATGGCCGCCAGAAGGCGGCGCAGCGTGTAAGACCACATAGCAAGCGCCTTATTGAGTCAGCTCAGTGCTTGATGATGTACAGGTCTTTGCTGCGAAAACGGTCTTGCGCGTTTTCCAGCGAATAACCACCCACGTAGGCCTTCACCAGGCGCGGCAAAGAGTACTGCAGCAGCGGAATGATTGGGTAGCCCTCCATGATCTGCTTCGACGCTTGCGTCAACAGTACCTTGCGCTTTGCCGGGTCAGCGGTTTGGTAGCCCTGGTTGATCAGTTCTTGCGCGGCGCGGTCGCAGTATTTCGTGTCGTTCTGGTCCGAATCGCAGCTGACCAATGTCAAAAAAGTGCTGGCGTCGTTGTAGTCGGCCACCCAACCGTTGCGCGCCATTTGGTAGTCGCCGTCGTGCCGCTTTTTCAGCAGCACCTTGAACTCCACGCTTTCCGTGTCAATGCTCAACCCGAGCTTGGTTTTCCACTCTGACGCCGCAAAAACTGCCATTTTTTTATGGTATTCACTGGTGTTGTACGTAAACGAAAATTTAGCGCCAGGCTTGACGCCCGCTTGCTCAAGCAGCTTTTTAGCTTCGGCCACGCGCTTGTCCATGGGCCAGCTCGCCCACTCGTAGGGCGTTGGGTCGGCACCTTCAACCCCTGCAACCATCAGGCTGTAAGCGGGGGCTTGACCGTCAGCGGTGACGCGCTTGGACAGAATGTCGCGGTCAATCACCATCGACAGCGCTTTGCGCACGCGAACATCCTTGAAAACCGGGTTCAGCGTCTGATAAGAGTAATAGCGCAGTCCCAACATGGGCGCGTTACGCACCTCCTTGGGGTACTGAACCTTGAGCTTCTCGTAGGTGCCGGGCGGCAGCTGGTAGACCCACTCGTTGTCACCCGACTCGTAAAGCTTCACATCGGCGTTGCCGTCTTCGATAGGCAGGTAATTGACCCGTGTCAACTGAACATTGGCAGCATCCCAGTATTTCGGATTTTTCTCCAGCACCAAGCGGCTGTTGACCTGCCACTCCCTGAGCATGAACGCGCCGTTGGACACCAGATTACCCGGTTTGGTCCAGTCTTTGCCAAACTTTTCGAGCGACGCTTTGTGAACTGGGCCCAGATTGGAATTGCTCATCAGCGCGGGCAGAAACGACACAGGCCCCGACGTTTTGACTTCGAGCGTCAACTTGTCGATGGCCTTGACCCCAACGGCAGCTGGTGGCTTGACGCCCTTGACAACATCCGCGCCGTTGAGCAAAAAGGGACCATAACTGCTGGAATAGGTCGATGCTGTTTTCGGGTCGAGAAAACGCCTGATGCCAAACACAAAATCTTCGGCTGTCACCGCATCGCCATTCGACCACTTGGCTGTTGGGCGCAGCTTGAAGACCCAGGTTGCAGGCGCAGTCTGCGTCCAGCTTTCGGCCACACCCGGCACTGTTGCACCCACACTGTTAACACCCGTCACGCCTTCGAAAAGGTCACGGGTGATGTTGTTGGCGCCCACCGATTCGGCCAGCGCAGGGTCCAATGTTTCGGGTTCAGAGCCGTTGTTGCGAACCAGAGTCTGGGTGGCGTGAAGGACAACACCGGCAGGGATGGTCGCAGCTTGGCTTGTGGCCACCGCGCTCAATGACAGCACGGTCAGCGCAGCCAGTTTTGCAAGTGAATTCAAAGGTTTTTTCATGTGTAAAAAGAGTTAATTCAATGGATTGTTGGGGGTGGGGTTCAATGTCGATTAATGTCGATGAATGTCGATAAATTTCCAAAAATCTCGGGCAGCTGGATGGCGACGGTAACCGATAAGCCAGGGGTTGGCTGATATCTGCTGTTCGTAAGTAGCTAGTTTGGTGGCGCCATCGTGAAGACTTAACCAGCCCACACCACCGCTGCGATAAGCATAATCCGCACCCTGATCGTTGGAAATCGGCGTTTAACCTGATGATTCAGCATGCGACCACCAGGTATGCCGAGCCATTCTGGAGTGGACGCACCAAGTCGGCGCCAAATCCGCAGACCACAGCAAAGCCTTCGCTGACGAGCAGCCATTGCGAGGCGTCCAAGCCGTGACTTGTAAGCAAAGCCGTTATGCCGTAAGCAGCAGAGACATAAGAAAAACTGATTCATGCCGACGAACTCTACTAGTTCGCTAATTTAGGGCGGCATCGCAACTCAAACATTGGTCCGTTAAACGCCAGTGGGCTCATCAAATTACTAGGTAATCCCAACTAAAACCCAGCGAAAGCGCCGTTCAGTGCTACTGATTTCGTAGCATTCGAAAACCGCTGCGTTTTGAACGCTGTCGCCAATGTTGCACCAGCATCGGGCTTTCACTATGGGTGCAAATGGCTTGCGCCATTAAGGTGCACGCACTACAGAGTCGCGGCACACTAGTTGCATATACTCGCCCATCATTTTTTGAAAAGGATACGACGTGCGTATTAAGTTTTTTAGAGTTTTAGGTTATTTGGCGTTTTCTGCAACCGTTGCAATGACGGCTTCCCCGGCTTTGCTGCACGCTCAGCCTGTTGCTCCAGCCTCTGGCGCGGCCGCACCGCAAATAGTCGCTATACCTGTTGTTAGTGAAGTGAAGCCGGCAGCGCCAGTTGCAGCGGCTGCGCCTGCGAAGGCAGGTCCCTCGAACCCCTATGGTCTTGAAGCACTGTGGCAGGAAGGCGATTTGGTTGCCAAAACAACGCTGGCTATTTTGGTCATCATGAGCATGGCGAGTTGGTACGTGATTTTCACCAAGCTGTTCGAGCAGGCGAAGATCATGAAACAGGCGAAAGCGGTCGAAGCTGATTTTTGGACCACCGACTCGGTTCGTCAAAGCACCAACAAGCTCAGCGCTGACAGCCCGTTCCGCTTTATCGCTGAAAAAGGGCTTGAAGGCGCAGGTAAACACGTCGGCGTTTTAGGGTCGATTGATTTCAACACCTGGGTCACGATGAGCATCCAACGCGCAATGGGCGGTGTGCAAAGTCGTCTGCAAGGGGGCCTGGCCGTTTTGGCAACTGTCGGCTCTACTGCACCGTTCGTCGGCTTGTTCGGCACGGTTTGGGGCATTTACAACGCTCTTGTGAAAATTGGACTGTCGGGTCAAGCCAGCATTGACAAGGTGGCCGGCCCCGTTGGCGAATCGCTCATCATGACAGCGATTGGCTTGGCGGTCGCCGTGCCTGCTGTTCTGGGCTACAACTGGTTGGTTCGCCGTAACAAGGCTGCCAGCGAAAGCATCCAGGCGTTTGGCAACGACCTTCACGCCGTTTTACTTGCCACTGCCAAAAAGTAATCCGTTCAATCTTTTGAACTGAACGACCCCACAATGGCAATGAACGTAGGACCAGCTGAGGGCGACGACGAAGTCCTCAGCCAAATCAACACCACACCTCTGGTCGACGTGATGCTGGTTTTGTTGATCATTTTCCTGATCACCATTCCAGTCGTCACCACATCGATTCCGGTCAACCTCCCTAAAGAGCGTGTCGAAGAGCGGCAATCGAAACCAGAAAACATTATTATTTCAGTAGACAGCAAAGGCTCAACTTACTGGTATGACGCGCGTGTCCCAGACACTGAACAGCTGGTAGCCAAGTTAAAAAAGGTTTCGGTCATGGTGCCGCAACCTGAAGTTCAGATTCGCGGGGACAGCAGCGCCACCTATGAAGGTGTCGGACGAATCATGTACGCCTGCCAACGAGCAGGTATCGTGAAGGTTTCGTTTATTACCGAGCCACCAGCGTTGAACTAGTTGGCTGCACTGAAATTTATGCCGAGGAATTTTGAATGGGAATGAATATTGGTTCAGGCTCAGGTTCAGACGAGCCAGAAGTCATGATGGAGATGAACACCACCCCACTGATCGACGTGATGCTTGTGTTGCTTGTGATGTTGATCATCACAATCCCGATTCAATTGCACTCTGTTGATATGGATTTACCGGTGGGGACACCGCCCGCCAATTTAGTGAAGCCCGACAAGGTGCAAATTGATATTGACAACAAGAGTGTCGTGTATTGGCAGGGTTTGCCTGTAACGGGTGCAGAGCTCGAGTCGAATATGACAGCCATTGGCAAACTACCGGTGCAGCCAGAGGTGCATATTCGACCTGACAAAAGCGCGCAATATGCTGTCTTTGCCACAGTGCTCGCCTCGTCGAAGCGCAAGGGTTTGACAAAAATGGCCGTAATTGGAAGCGAGCAGTTCGTAAAATGACCACTCAATCCATGCAATATACCTACCGACCCAAGGATCCGGGTCGAAAGTACCGCGGTATCGTGATCGTTGTGGTGATCCACGTTTTGCTGGCCTGGGCTGTTGTGTCAGGCACCGCCAAGAAAGGGCTCGAGATTATCAAAAAGCCACTGGAAGCAGTGGTTATTCAAGAGGTGATTATTCCCCCGCCCCCACCCCCACCAGTTAAAGAGATCAAACCGCCAGAGGTGAAGACGCCCAAAGTAGAAGCTCCGCCACCGCCACCGTTCGTACCGCCTCCTGAGGTGGCACCGCAGCAGACAACCGCACCCGCTATCGCCTCAATTGCAACGCCGCCGACAACGCCTGCAGTGATTGCGCCGCCAGTAGCAGAAACGCCGGCGCCTGCAAAGCCAAGTCGTTCAGACATTGGCGTAGCGTGCCCAACACAGGTTGTGCCGGAAATGCCCAAGCGAGCAGTTCAAGACGGCACGTTCGGCGTAGTTCGGGCGCAAGTGCTGATCAGGGACGGCGCTGTTCGCGAGGTCACCATTCTGTCTGGGCCGCGTGTTTTCCATGCTGCGGTAAGAGCCGCCATGATGCAGTACAAGTGCACGAACGAAAGCGGTGAAGTAATAGCAACCCAAGAAATCAATTTTAAAATTGAATAGCAGAAGGTCATTCTGGATAAGCGGTTAGTCAAGAGTAACTACTTAGTTCGACTGTATGTAAAACCATTCTGGCTTACCCGTTTTTATAGGCATTTGAAGTCGCCAATACCTTGAAATACTCGCGTACTTCGAGGTATTTGTGTTTTGCGGATTCATAAATTCCCTGCTGGGTTCTTTAGTTAAAAAAATACTAAAAACTGATGCTTCAGCGCAACGTTCCCGATTGCAGGGGGTGTTTATTTGAAGTCAAATTGATGCCACCACTGTAAAGTTTTGAGAAATCTTCTACGCCTGCGTCATGCAAGACATTGGCTTAAAAAGTACTTTTGACGAACCTCGTGGCGTTCTTGATTTACTTTTTTAACTCCTCCGGAGAATCCATGAGAAAACAAACTCCTTCGTTTCGTCGCACAAGGCTTGCACGAACCGTGCTGGCTGTGTGCAGCGCGAGCGCTGCAGTGATTTCCTGGCCTGCAGCC
>JANLUZ010000197.1:0-26233 GCA_031363755.1 Polaromonas sp. | reverse complement strand
CGGGCAAGACGACGCCGGACCCGTTTGAAAACATCTACGGCACACCGCCGGTGTTGGCCAAGCTGCTCGAATCCAAAAGCCTGGGCCAGAAAACCGGTGCGGGTTTTTATAAAAAAGTCCGCCGCGATTTTTTGCTGATGGTGCAGGAAAGGATGGAATAGGTGCCCCGCGTTGCCATGCCCAACGACGTGGTCGGCCGCATGCTGAAAAAGCCCGCCGGTGAACGCTTGGGCCTGCTGCGCAACGCGGAAGGCGCTGAGGCTCGTTTCCTGTGGGCGATTCTGCGGGACCAGTTTCATTACGCGGCCGTTCACCTGGCCACCATTGCCGAAACCGCGCGCGACATCGACTTCGCCATGCGCTGGGGCTTCGGCGCCAGCCAGGGGCCGTTCGAGCTGTGGCAGGAAGCAGGCTGGTTGCAAGTCGCGAACTGGATCAAGGAAGACATTGAATCGGGTGCCGCGATTTCGACTGCGCCGCTACCTGACTGGGTGTTCAACGGGCCTGTGGCTGAGGCCGGCGGTGTGCACACGCCGCAAGGCTCCTGGAGTGCCGCGTCGCAACAATTCATCCCTCGCCGCAGCCTGCCGGTGTATGCCCGCCAGCACTTCCCCGAAGACGTGCTGGGCGCGCAGGCTCCGACGTTCACCACCGCAGGCACCACGCTGCATGAAGACGACGCGATTCGTCTGTGGACCTTGGACGGCATTGAGGGCGACGTGCTGATCGCCAGCATCAAAACCAAAATGCACGCCATCAGCCCCGACGTGGCCGAAGGCCTGGCGCGCGGGGTGGATCTGGCTGAGGCCGGCTACAAAGGCATGGTCATCTGGTCGAACGACGAGATGTTCTCGGCCGGGGCTGATCTGCAAGCCATGCTGCCTGCCTTCATGGCGGGCGGAGTAGACACGCTGGACGGCATGGAAGCCGAACTGCAGGCCGTGATGCTCAAGCTGCGATACGCGGCGGTGCCTGTGGTGTCGGCCATTCGCGGCCTGGCGTTGGGTGGCGGCTGTGAAATAGCGGTGTATTCCGCCAAGCGCGTAGCGGCGATGGAAAGCTACATCGGCCTGGTCGAAGTGGGTGTGGGGCTGGTGCCCGGCGCGGGCGGCCTGACCTACATTGCCCGCCGCGCGGCTGAAAACGCGGCCACGTCGACCAACAAAGACATCGTGCCCTTCCTGACGGAAGGCTTCACCGCCGCCACCATGGCCACCGTGGGCACAGGTGCGATTGACAGCCGCCGCATCGGCTACCTGCTGGCCAGCGACGTCATCGTACCGAACAAGGACGAGCTGCTGTTTGTGGCCCTGAACGAGGCACGCGGGATGTTCAATTCCGGCTACCGCCCGCCGCACAAACGCCTGTTCCCGGTGGTCGGCCGCAGCGGCCTGGCCACGATCAAAGGGCAACTGGTCAACATGCGCGACGGCGGCTTCATCAGCGCCCACGACTTTCACATCGCCAGCCTGATTGCCCATGTGGTCTGCGGCGGCGACGTGGATGCCGGCACGCTGGTGAGCGAGGAATACCTGATGACGCTGGAACGCCGCGCCTTCTGCGCGCTGCTGGGCCACCCCAAGACGCAAGAGCGGATCATGGGCATGATGAGCACGGGTCGGCCTGTTCGGAATTAAGCCATGTTGCCGAGCGGTGCCCCCCTCACCCCAGCCCTCTCCCGCGTACGGGAGAGGGAGCAAGTGCCGTTGTTTGGTTCCCCAGCTCTCGTATTTGAGAGCGGGCAAGAATCCCCGTCTGCCCCTCTCTCCCGCACGAGGGAGAGTGAGCAAGTCCATGAGCCTCCGTCTGGTCCCCTCTCCCGTACGCGGGAGAGGGTTAGGGTGAGGGCAAGAGCGTTGCGAAGCAAGCCCACCGACGCCGAAGCGCTGCTCTGGTCCAGGCTTCGCGGCAACCAGCTCTTGGACCTGAAGTTCCGCAGGCAACGCCCCATCGGGCCGTATTTTGCTGACTTCGTCTGCATGCAAGTCCGTCTGGTGATTGAGCTTGACGGCGGTCAGCACGCTGACGCCGAGGCGCAGCGCCATGACGCTGAGCGCAGCCGATTCATGTCGGACCTGGGCTACCAAACGCTCCGTTTCTGGAACCACGACATGTTGCTTGATACCGACGCGGTGATGGCGCGCATTTGGCACGTCGCCAGTGCTTTGCTTGCGACTGACTCGGCCCCCGCATCCACCCCCATTTGAACCAAGGACCTCCCATGAAACAAATCCAAGACGCCTACATCGTCGCCGCCACCCGCACGCCGATTGGCCGTTCGCACCGTGGCTTTTTCAAGAACATGCGCCCCGACGACCTGCTGGTCAACGCGTTGCAGGCGGCGCTGGCCCAGGTGCCGTCGCTTGACCCGGCCGCCATTGAAGACATCATTTGCGGCTGTGCGATTCCTGAGGGGCCGCAGGGCCTGAATATTGCACGCATCGGCGCAGTGCTGGCCGGGCTGCCGCACAGCGTGGGCGGCATCACCGTGAACCGCTTTTGCGCCTCGGGCCTGTCGGCTGTGCAAATGGCGGCGGACCGTATCCGGGTGGGTGAGGCCGAAGTGATGATTGCCGCGGGCGTCGAGTCGATGAGCATGGTGCCGATGTCGGGCAACTCGCCCTCGCTGTCGCCCGCTATGTTTGCCAATGACGAGAACATCGGCATTGCCTATGGCATGGGCCTGACGGCTGAAAAAGTCGCCCAGCAGTGGAAGGTGTCACGCCAGGCGCAGGACGAATTTGCGTATGCCTCGCACATGAAGGCGCTCAAGGCGCAACAGGCTGGGGAGTTCACCAACGAGATCACGCCGGTGGAAGTGACTGACCGCAGCGCCAACCTGGAAACGGGCGAAGTCATCACCAAAACCCGCACCGTCAGCCTGGACGAGGGCCCGCGCCCCGACACCACCGTGGAAGGCCTGGCCAAACTGCGCACCGTGTTTGCGGCGCGCGGCTCCGTCACAGCGGGCAACAGCTCGCAAACGTCGGACGGCGCAGGCGCGCTGGTGCTGGCCAGCGAAAAAGCCGTCAAGCAGTTTGGCCTTAAGCCACTGGCGCGTTTTGTCAGCTATGCCGCCAAGGGCGTGCCGCCGCAGATCATGGGGATCGGCCCGATCGAGGCGATTCCTGCGGCGCTGCGTTATGCCGGCTTGACGCACAACGACATCGACTGGTTCGAGCTGAACGAAGCCTTTGCCGCGCAGTCGCTGGCGGTGATGAACACACTGGGCCTGGACCCGGCCAAGGTCAACCCGATGGGCGGCGCGATCGCGCTGGGCCACCCGCTGGGCGCGACCGGCGCGATTCGCGCCGCCACGGTGATCCACGCGCTGCAGCGCCACCAGCTGAAGTACGGCATGGTCACGATGTGTGTGGGCATGGGGCAGGGCGCTGCAGGCATTTTTGAGCGGGTTTGAGCCCGTCAGACTCGGGTTGGGCGTGAATTTATGGTCTTTTGGTGCGCTAGCCCAGGTGATTACTGCCTGCGTAGCTATTTATTCAATAGCATGGTTGGCGGGAGAATCTGCGCGCTGGCGTCACTGAAACGACTGCCGCTGACGCCCGCTTGCAACACACTTAGACCATGACGCATCATCCCTTTCACCCCTTCGATGAAGCGCTGCGCCTGGCGCCAACGGGCCCGCACACCAGCACGGGCACCACCAGCCCGGCGTACTGGAACATGGTCGGCCCGTACGGTGGCATCACCGCTGCTGTGCTGGTGCAGGCGATTCAAAACCACCCGCTGCGGCTGGGCGACATCACGCTGCTCACGGTGAACTACGCCAGCGGCGTGGCGGCAGGCGAGTTTCACATCACCGCGACGCCGGTGCGCACCAACCGCTCGACCCAGCACTGGGTGCTGAGCCTGGAGCAGCCGGGGGAAGGTGGCGCGATGGAAGTGGTGATCACCGCCACGGCCATGACCGCGCTGCGCCGCGAGACCTGGCACCAGAGCGACGCGCTGATGCCCACGGTGCAGCGGCCGCAAGACACGGCGCGAACTGACATGGCCGGTGCCATGGCGTGGCTGAACCGCTACGACATGCGCTTTGTGTGCGGCCAAATCCCGGCCGATTGGGACGGCGGTGGCGCAGGCAGCCTGACGCAGCTGTGGGCGCGCGACGAGCCAGCACGGCCGCTCGACTTTGCCTCGCTGGCGGCGTTGGCCGATGTGTTCTACCCACGCGTGTGGCTGCGCCGCGCCACGCGCGTGCCAGCAGGCACCGTGTCGATGACGATTTACTTTCACGCCAGCGCCGCGCAACTGGCTGACAATGGCGACGGCTTCTTGTTGGCCCAAGCACAGGGCCAAGCTTTTCGCCACGGCTTTTTTGACCAGTCTGCCCAGCTGTGGGCACAAGACGGCACGCTGCTGGTGACCTCGCATCAGCTGGTTTATTTCAAATCTTAGAGCCCACCCAACCGGAGACCCCATGACCGCTACCCTCGCCCCCACTGACATCCTGAGCCACATTGACGCCGGCGTCATGACGCTGACGATCAACCGCCTGGACAAGAAAAACTCGATTACCGCCAGCATGTACAGCCAGCTAGCCGACGCGCTAGACGCGGCGCTGGCCGACGGCTCGGTGCGCGCGGTGGTGATTCAGGGCCATGAGACGATCTTTTCAGCGGGCAACGATATCGGCGACTTTTTGAACAAGCCGCCATCAACCACTGAAGCTCCGGTGTTCCGCTTTTTGCGCGGCATTGGCGCGTTTCCCAAGCCCATCGTGGCCGCCGTGTGCGGCCCCGCCGTGGGCATTGGCACCACGATGCTGCTGCACTGCGACTTGATTTACGCGGGCGACAACGCCGCGTTTTCGATGCCGTTTGTGAACCTGGGCCTGTGCCCGGAAGCGGCGTCCAGCCTGCTGGTGCCGCAGCTGATGGGCTACCCGCGCGCGGCCGAAGCGCTGCTGCTGGGCGAGCCGTTCACTGCCGAGTCGGCGCTGGAAATGGGCCTCATCAACCGCATCGTGCCGCCCGCCGAGGTCAATGCGCTGGCCCAGCGCCAGGCGCAAAAGCTTGCCGCCAAGCCGCTCAGCTCGTTGATTGAAACCAAGCGGCTGATGAAAAAGAGCAATGCGCCGCTGCTGGCTGACCGCATCGCCGAGGAAGCCGTCAGCTTTGGCCGCATGCTGTCCGAGCCCGCCGCGCGTGAGGCGTTCACCGCCTTCATGCAAAAGCGCAAGCCGGACTTTTCACAGGTATAACTACCTTCTCACTCGCTGTCCGGCCGCGCCAGCACTACCCGCATCCCCGTACCCGCATCGGCGGCGGGGCTGAAGCCCAAGCGCAGCCCGTGCAGGTCGGCGATGCGCCGGGCAATCGAAATGCCCAAGCCGCTGCCGCTTTCGGGTTGTCCTTCTGGCCGGTGAAAACGCTCACCGAGTCGCGCAAACGCACTCCGCGGCAGCGCCGGGCCGTCGTTTTCCACCGCCAGGTGGTCGGCGGCAAAGCGCAAAGTGACCAGTGTGTGGGCCGGTGCGTAGCGCACTGCGTTGTCCAGCAGGTTGCGCAGCAACACCGTGAGCAGCGCGTCGTCGCCCCGCATGGGCATGGCGGGCGTGGGGTCGGCGGGCCAGTCGCAGGCAATTTCGATGTGGCGGCGGTCTGCCAGCGGCAGGCAGTCGCTGATGGCTTGCTCGACGATGACCGGCCAGGCCACCGTCGCGCTCCAGCCCTTGGCCTGGGCCACGCCCTGGGCTTCCACGCGGGACAGGGCCAGCATCTGCGTCACCAGGCGCTCCATGCGGTCCAGGCCAATGCCAACCTTGGATTCCGCCCGTTGCCTCTCGGCATTGCCCACCGAGTGGCGCATCACATCCCATTGCGCCCGCAGGGCGGCCAGGGGCGTGCGCAGCTCATGGGCAGCATCGGCGGTGAAGCGCCGCTCCCGCCTGAAGGTCGCTTCGATCCGCAGGAACAGGCTGTTCATGGCGGTGAGAAGGGGCTTGATTTCAGCCGGCGCTTGGGCGACGGTCACCGCCTGCAGGTCGTCCGCGCTGCGGTGCTCCAGTTCGAAAGCGATGTCGTGCACCGGCGCCAGCGCCCGCCGAACCGCCCAGGTCATGGCCATCAGCAGCACTGGCAGCACCAGCAGCCAGGGAACAATCTGCGTGGCCGTGAGGCTGAACACCAACTCGTCGCGCTCATGCGACTTTTGGCCAGAGGCCACCAGCCATTGCCCGTTTTTTGAGGGCAGGTAATACAGGCGCCAAGTCTGGCCGCCCAGCTGTTCATCAATAAAACCCGATGCCGTGGGGCGCCAGGGCAGGTCGGCACCTTCCCGGTCAGACACCAGCAGCTGGCCCTGGGTGTTCCACACAGCAATGGCCATGTCTTTCAGGTCGGCCTCCCCGCCCGGGCTGTCGGCGTGGTTGGGCGTCAGCAGGGTGGACATGTTGGACGCATTGCTGGAGTGAACGAGCACCTGAATTTGCCGCGCCAGCCGGATCAGTTCGGTGTCGAACAGCTCATTGACGCTGTGCCGCGCGCCGACAATCGCGAAGCTCAGCGCCAGCGCCCACACCAGCGGCGCGCTGACCAGCAAGTACAGCAGAAGTCGGCGTTGCAGGCTCATGCGGCGGCGGTGTCTTGGGGCTGCGGGTTCGCACGCGGTCGCTAGGTCAGCGATGCTTCAGAACCCAGGGCGTAGCCTACGCCGCGAACGGTGCGCACCACGCTGCTGTCGATTTTCTTGCGCAGGTGGTGAACATAGACCTCCAGCGTGTTGCTTTCGGGCTCGGCACTGCGCCAGTCGTAGAGCTTTTCTTGCAAATGGGCTTTGGACAGCACGCGCTGCGGGTTGGCCAGCAGCACTTCCAGCAGGGCCATTTCGCGGCTGGTGAGTTCCACCACGTTGCCCCGCCACCAGACCACCTTGCCCGCGGCATCGTATTCGAGCGCGCCGTGCTGCCAGATGGACTGCACAAAACCGGCGCGGCGCCGCATCAGCGCGCGCAGCCGTGCGGCCAGCTCGCCGATTGAAATTGGTTTGACCAGGTAGTCGTCCGCGCCGCCGTCCAGCCCTGCAATGCGATGTTCCACCCCGTCACGCGCAGTCAGGATCAGCACTGGCAGCGTCACAGCGCGCGCACGCCACTTAGCCAGCCACTCCACGCCGTCGCCACCGGGCAATCCGAGGTCCAGCACCGCCACGTCGTAAGGTGCGCCCAGGATGGCCGCGTCAGCCTGCGCGCCGTCGGTAAACCAGTCGACCGCATGGCCGTCCTGCCGCAGGCCGGCCGCCAGCGCGTCGCCCAACAACAGGTCGTCTTCGACCACTAAAACCCGCATGAAACCCACATGTTGTCGCTCCAGACTGCCACCGCAGCAGCCACTGCCCGCATTATGTGGCGACCTGGAGGCGACGCCGTGGCTCGAAGCTCATGACGCCGGCCCTGCATGCCCCGCCTGCAGGGCCTCCAGAAAGCTGCGCCGCCACCAGTGCACGTCTTGTGCGCGGATGGTCTTGAGCAAATTGTGATGGCGCGCTCTGCGCTCGTTCAGCGGCATGTGCAGCGCGCGCTGAATGGTGGCGGCGGTGCCGTCGATGTCGTAGGGGTTCACCATCAGCGCGTCCAGCAGCTGCTCTGCCGCCCCTGCAAAGCGCGACAGCACCAGCACGCCCGGGTTGGCCGGGTCTTGCGCGGCAATGAACTCCTTGGCGACCAGGTTCATGCCGTCACGCAGCGGCGTGACCAGCGCCACGCTGGCCGCGCGGTACAGGCCGGGCAGCTCGGCACGCGGCACGTTGCGGTGCATGTAGCGCACCGGCATCCAGTCCAGCTCGCCAAAATCCCCGTTGACCGAGCCGCACAAGCTCTCAAGTTCGGCCAGCAGGTCGGTGTAGGTGCCCATGTCTTCGCGGCTGGGCGACGCGATCTGGATCAGCGTCGCGCTTTTGAGGTTTTCGGGGTAGAGCTGCAACAGCGAGCGGAACGCGCGGATGCGCTGCGGCAAGCCTTTGGAGTAGTCCAGCCGCTCCACGCCCAGCAGCAACTCGCGGCGCGAATATTCACCCGATATGCGCTCGAACATCGCCTGCGCTTCGGGGGCCTGGCTCAGGGCGGTGAACTCGTCCACGTCAATGCCGATGGGGAACGCCCCGGCTTTGACGGTGCGGTTGAAGGCCCGGAACCGGTGCGCCCCCAAGTCCACGGCGCCCGCCTCGGCCTGCACATAACGCGAGAAATTCTGCAGGTCCGCCTCACTTTGAAAGCCCACCAAATCGTAAGCAAACAGAGCCCGCACCAGCCAGTCGTGCTGCGGAATCGCGGCCAGCACCTGCTGCGGTGGCAGCGGAATGTGCAGAAAAAATCCAATCCGGTTGTGGCAGCCCAGCGCGCGCAATTCGTCGGCCAGCGGAATCAGGTGGTAGTCGTGCACCCAGACGATGTCGTCCGGCTGAATCAGCGCCATCAGCTGGCGCGCAAACATCTTGTTGACCCGGCGGTACGCGGCAATATCCCCGGCATCAAAGCGCGCCAGGTCCAGGCGCAAGTGAAATACCGGCCACAGCACGCCGTTGCTGTAGCCCAGGTAGTAGCCCGCGTGGTCTTCGGCTGACAAATCCAGCGTGACCAGCGTCACGTTGCCTGCTTGCTCAATGTGCGGCGCGGCTTGCGGCGCGGCGCCTTCCGCAGCGATCTCGCCACTCCAGCCGAACCACAGCCCGCCCGTGCTGCTCAGCGCATCGCCCAGCGCCACGGCCAGGCCGCCTGCGGCTGCCTTGCGCGGATCCGCCACGCGGTTTGACACCACAATCAGACGGCTCATACCTGGGTTTCCCAGGAGGCAGATAAGCGAACCGCTGCATTGATGATGCCCACCATCGAATACGTCTGCGGAAAGTTGCCCCACATCTCACCCGTCACCGGATGCGTGTCTTCCGACAGCAGGCCCACATGGTTGCGGGCGGCCAGCATGGTTTCAAAAATGGCGCGCGCCTCGGCTTTGCGGCCAATACGGGCCAGCGCGTCGATGCGCCAGAAGGTGCAGATGTTGAAGGCGGTCTCGGGCTTGCCGAAGTCGTCGGGCGCTTCGTAGCGGCGCATGTAGGGGCCGTCGCACAGGTGTTCTTCCAGCGCGTCCACCGTGGCAATAAAGCGCGGGTCCATCGGGTTGATAAAACCAACCTCGATCATCAGCAGCACGCTGGCGTCCAGGTTGCTGCCGCCAAAGCTTTCGGCAAATGCGCGCCGCTCTTCGCACCAGGCTTCTTTCAAAATGCGTTCCTGCATCACGCTGGCGTGGCCGCTCCAGTACGCAGCCCGCTCGGGTTGATTCAACACCACGGCGATTTTCCCGAGCCGGTCACATGCAGCCCAGCACATCAGCGCCGACGAGGTGTGCACCCGCGCCCGCGTGCGCAGCTCCCACATGCCGGCGTCGGGTTGGTCGTAGGTTTTGATGGCCTGCTCGCCCACGGCTTCCAGCCGCGCAAACTCGGCCGCGCCCGCGCGGTGCAGCAGGCGCTGGTCATGAAAGGCCTGGGCTGCGCCCAGCACCACATTGCCGTAGACGTCGTGCTGAAAATGCTCTTGCGCCTGGTTGCCCACGCGCACCGGCCCCATGCTTCGGTAGCCCGCCAGGTGCGTCATGATGGATTCTGGCAAATCGCGCTCAAGGCCGATGCCAAACAGCGGCTGGATGTGCCCGCCGTTGGCCTGCACCACCACGTTGCTGAGCCAGCGCAAATAGTCTTCCAGCGTGCCGACTTCCGACAGGCTGTTGAGTGCCCGCACCACAAAAAATGCGTCGCGCAGCCAGCAGTAGCGGTAGTCCCAGTTGCGCTGGCTGCCGGGGGCTTCGGGGATGCTGGTCGTCATGGCCGCGACGATGGCGCCGGTGTCTTCAAACAGCGAGAGCTTGAGCGTGATCGCCGCGCGAATTACCGCGTCCTGCCACTCCAGCGGAATGTGCAGGCGCTGCGTCCAGCGCTGCCAGTAGGCAATGGTTTCCTGCTCGAAATGCCGGGCGGTGTCGGCAATGCCTTCGGGCAGCGACTCGTCCGCACCCAGCAAAAAGTTGTGCTCACGCGTCAGCACAAAAGCCTGGCGCGCCAGCAGGTGCGACAGCGGGGCGTCGGTGTTGAGCCGCAGCGTGAAGTCGTCGCCGACATAGCGCAGGTGGTTGCTGCCGCGCGTCATCACCGCCTCGCGCCGTCCCCAGTCAAAGCGCACATCGACGGACACCCGAATGCGCGGCGCGCCCGACAAAGGCCGCACGCGGCGCACCAGTGTGGTCGGCCGGAAGAACCGCGAGCGCTGAAAAAAGCGCGGCGCAAAGTCGGTGATTTCAATGCCCTGGCCGCGCGTGTCAAACAGCTGGGTGCGCAGCACGGCCGTGTTCGGCTCGTACCACTGGCGGGCTTCGGCGAAGTCTTCCATCTCGATGGCAAATGCGCTTTGGGGCGCCTGGGCCTGCGCCGCATCGCCGCCCTGCAGCAAGGCGCTGAAGACCGGGTCGCCGTCAAAGCGCGGCAGGCAGCACCACACCACGCGCCCGCGCTGGTCAATCAGGGCACTGAACGCGCAGTTGCCCACCACGCCCATGGCCAGTGAGGCGGGCAGAGGCGGGGCAAAACGGGCGTTGGCCTGGGGAGTGGCATCTGTCGCTGCGGTCATGGTTGCTGGCGTTCTGACAGCGGCCGAGCGGGGTGCGCCGCAGGTAACAAGCCAACGGCAGGGCTAGCCACCCGGAGTGGGGCAGTGAGCGCCATGCTGGCGGTGTGCAGCCATTGGCGCACAGCGGTGGGGCTGTCGGCGCGGCAGCTGGCGGCGGTGTCACCCGGCCCGACCTTCACACCGATTCCGCCCACCCTTTGTGTCGCCTCAAAACCCGCTTCGTCGGTAACGTCGTCACCCACAAACACACAGTGGCGGCCGGCAAAGGGCGGCTGCTGCATGAAGTCGGCAATCGCCTGGCCCTTGCTGACATGCGCGGGCTTGATCTCAAACACCCGCTTGCCCGCCATCAGCGTCATGCCCGGGGCGCGGTCGGCCGCGTCCTGCATCGCCTCGCGGGCCTGCGCCACCAACTCGGGGGCGTGGCGATAGTGCAGCGCCAGGCAGGACGACTTCACCTCCAGCTGCAAGCCCGGGTGGCGTGCCGCCAGCGCAAACACAGCGGGGGCCAGCGCCTGAAAGTCAGGCAGCACGAGCAACTGTTGAACGTCATCGGGTGCGCTGCCGTTGCCCGGCGTGTGCCGCCGGTAGCAGGCGCCGTGCTCGGCCGCTGTGGGCAATTGCAGCGGTGTCAGAAAATGGTCAAGGTCGGCCAGTTTGCGGCCCGACACAATCGCCAGCGCACCACCGAGGTGCTGGCGCAGCGCCGTTAGCAACGGCACCAGGTCAGGCGGCACGCGAACTGATTCAGGGGTGGAAGCGAGGTCCACCAGCGTGCCGTCGAAGTCGAGGAAAAGCGCGGTGTGCGGGGTGATCGCAGGCAGGCCGCCGTGGGTCGAGGCGGGCTCGGTTGAAAGGGTGTCGGTCAAGGAATTCATCACCCATGACCTTAACCAGCGTCGCCCACCCGCGCTGTAGGCGGCTTTCGCTTTTCGCCCGTCAAGCGGCTGGGTGGCCGGCTGCGGTCACCGCGTGAATGCGCGCCGCATGAATCAAGGCACCAATTTCGGGGCCGGCGCGGCCTGCGGCATGTGCGGCTTCGGCAATCGGCTGGGTGGCCACGGCCTGCGCGGCGGTGAGGGCGGCCAGCAGGTGCGGGCGCTGGGGGTAGGGCGTGTTGTGCAGCCCCAGTCGCCCCCGCGCATCGCATTCGCAAGCCAGCAGCGCCTCGGCAAAGCGGGCGGGTTTACGAAACGCGTCGCAGCGCTCCAGCAGGCGTACGGTGGCGGCGGGGTTGAGTGAGCCGCTTCGGTGGATGTTGCCGTGCTCCCGCGCCACCACATCGGCCAGTTCGCGGCAGTCGGTGGGCACCCGCCAGCGCTCGCACACGCCTTTGAGCAGGCGGGCGCTGGCGGCCTCGTGACCAATGTGGCGGGGCAACACGTCAGCGGGCGTCACGCCCTTGCCCAAGTCATGGCACAGGCAGGCAAAGCGCACTGTCAGCGGGGCGTTCAATTGGGCGGCCATGTCCAGCACCATCATCAGGTGAAGGCCGGTGTCCAGTTCCGGGTGGTGCTCGGCGCTTTGCGGCACGCCCCAGAGCGCATCAACCTCGGGCAGCAACCGTTGCAATGCGCCGCAGTTTCTGAGCACCATCAGCATGCGGGACGGCCGGGCCGCCATCAGCCCGCGCGCCAGCTCCTGCCACACGCGCTCCGGCACCAGTGCGTCCGCTTCACCATCAGCCACCATTTGCTGCATCAACGCTTTGGTTTCAGGCGCTACCGAAAAATCAGCGAAGCGGGCCGCAAACCGCGCCAGCCGCAAAATCCGCACCGGGTCTTCAGCAAAGGCCGCCGTGACATGGCGCAGCACCCGGGCCTGCAGGTCGCGCTGGCCGCCCCAGGGGTCGATCAGCGCATCCACATCGTCATTTTTTATGTCTTTTGTGCCGCTAGCCCAAGCGTTTACTGCCGGGAGTGCTATCGAATTAATAGTCAGGTCGCGGCGTGCCAAGTCTTGGTCCAGCGTCACGCCTGCATCGGCATCCACGGCAAATCCCCGGTAGCCGCGCGAGGTTTTGCGCTCGGTGCGGGCCAGCGCGTATTCCTCCCCCGTGACAGGGTGCAAAAACACCGGGAAATCTTTGCCCACCGGCAAGTAGCCCAGCGCCACCATCTCCTCGGGGCTGCTGCCCACCACCACCCAGTCACGGTCTTGCACGGGCAGGCCCAGCAAGGCGTCACGCACGGCACCGCCGACAAGGTAGATTTGCATGGAATATTTCCTAGCGGTTGAGCCTGTACGGCTCTTCAAAGTCCAGAAAGTCGTTTTCAGCCAGCGCGCCCGCCACCCAGGCTTGCACGCCGGGCAAATCGACCATGCGCTGCACGTAGGCGGCGATGGCGGGCGGCACGGGCAGGCCATAGATTTTCAGGCGCATGCAGACCGGGGCGAAGTAGGCGTCGGCGATGCTGAAGTCTTTGAACAACATCGGCCCGCCGTGCTCGGCCAGCAACTCGCCCCACATTTCGGCGATGCGCTGCACGTCGGTGCGCACGGCGGGGTTGTCGCGCCAGATCAGTTTCCCGGCGGCGTGCAGATCAGCCTCGATGTTCATGCCGCAGGCTGAACGCAGCGCGCCAAAGCCGCTGTGCATTTCAGCGCAAATGCTGCGGGCGCGGGCGCGCGCTTGCATGGCTTGCGGCCACAGGTTTTTTTCAGGAAACTTTTCAGCCAGGTACTCGGCAATGGCCAGCGTGTCCCACACGGCAAAGCCGTCATCGACCAGCACCGGCACGCGCCCAGCCGGGCTGATCGGCCCCAGCCGCTGTTTGAACTGTGAGTCGGTGCTGAAGGCGTCGAAACGCATCATCACTTCGTCAAATTCGATGCCCAATTGCTTGAGCAGCACCCAGGGACGCATCGACCATGAGGAGTAGTTCTTGTTACCAATGTAGAGGGTCAACATGGGGCACAGTCAGAGAGCCAAGAGGCTTTGCATGCTAATGGCGATGGTGCGGTTGATTGATGACAACGCAGGGCACCATTGATGCACCCCGCGCCCGGTCAAAACCGCCCAGCCGTCTTGCGCTTGGCCATCAGGCCGCTGCGCAGGCCGCGTGCGCCCAGGTACGTGGGAGCAATCGCGGCCAGGCTGGCGGCGGTGATGCCCAAATCGTCCAGGTCGTGCGCGTGGCCACTGGCGATGTTGTCGGTTTTCATGGCGTCGAGGTTGTCGCGGCTCATCAGCGGCTCGCCGGGGGCCAGCTCCATGATGCGAGCCTGCAGCCGGCCCAGCGCGTCGGGCAGGCCAAACACCGGGCGGCCGTGGCCGTGATTGATGCCCGCATAACGTCCGGCCAGCTCGACCAATTCCTTGAGCGTGAACACGTCCGGCCCAAACGCTTCATACGTTTGGCCGAAAGTGCTGTGGTCGGTGGACTGCAGGCAGGCGGTGATCGCGCTGGCCACGTCTTCAACCCACACCGGCTGAAAACGCGCGCCCGCGCTGGCCAGGGGCACCACTGGGAACAGCGCCTGCAGGCTGGCAAAGGTGTTCAAAAATTTGTCTTCGGCCCCAAAAATCACGCTCGGGCGGATCAGCGTCAGGTCGAGATCCGCCGCCTTGAGCACCGCCTCACCCGCGGCCTTGCTGCGCTGGTACATCGACGGTGAGTCGGCGCTGGCGCCCAGCGCACTGACATGCACCACGCGGCGCACGCCAGCGGCGCGGCAGGCAGCCGCAAGCGTGGTGGGCAGCTGCACATGCGCTCGGTCGAACTGCGCCTGGGTGCCATGCAAGATGGCCACCAGGTTGACCACCGCATCCACGCCGTGCAGCAAGCCGGTGAGCGCGGCCACGTCGTGCACATTGGCTTCCAGCACATCCACCAGCGGCAGCATTTGCAGATGCTGTGCATTGACTCGGCGGCGCGTGGGCACGGTGACGCGGCACTGCAACTGGGCCAGCTTTTCACAGACGTGGCGGCCGACAAAACCGGTACCACCCAGGACAAGGACGTTTTTCATGCGGTTGATCTCACTTTTTGAGGTTTTTCAGAGTTTTGGAGGCAAAAAAAGCGGTTTTTTGAATCAAATAAGCCGCTTGCCCAGGTATCCATTGCCTGAGTAGCTATAGATTACATAGCAAGCTAGTCGCCAGCTCAAGGCTGCTCGGCTCTGATTTGGCGCGGCCGGCCCGCGTCGTCAATGGCCACATAGGTCAGGCTGGCTTCGGTCACCTTGATGTATTGGCCCTGCGCGCGAAAGCGTTCGGCATACACCTCCACCTGCACCGTAATCGACGTGTTGCCAATGCGGCTGACGCTGGCAAACAGCGACAAGATGTCGCCCACCCGCACCGGCTGCTTGAAGACAAACTCGTTTACCGCCACGGTGGCGATGCGGCCTTCCACATGGCGGGCCGGCAGCACCGAGCCTGCCAAATCGACCTGCGCCATCACCCAGCCGCCGAAAATGTCGCCGTTGGCGTTGCAGTCGGCTGGCATCGGGATGACCTTGAGCACCAGCTCTTTGTCGGTCGGCAGCGTAGCGGCTTGGCGCATCAGGCGCGCGTCAACGCTCTGGCGGGCGGCTGCGAGTTTTAGCGACTCGGAAATCGTGGCGGTCGGGGTCAATGCGGCGGTGTGGTTTACCGCGCTGGCATGGGTTGATTCGTCAGGCATAGGCACAATCTGTTGAAAAAAACCGGGCTCCCACTGGGCCCGTGTCAAAACCTCACGATTGTCCCCCATGCGCTCGCTTGCTTCCAATGCCAACGCGGCCGTCCCCACGGTTGTGGCCACGCCCGAACCCGCCCGGTCTGACAAAGAGACCCTCAAGCGCCTGTTTCCGTATTTGTGGGACTACAAGTGGCGCGTGATAGCGGCTCTGCTTTTCATGGTGGGCGCCAAAATGGCCAATGTGGGCGTGCCGCTGTTGCTCAAGCAACTGGTCGACACCATGAACCTCAAGGCCACCGACCCGCGGGCGCTGGTGGTGGTGCCGGTGGCACTGCTGCTGGGCTATGGGCTGCTGCGCCTGTCGACCACGCTGTTTACCGAACTGCGCGAGCTGGTGTTTGCCAAGGCCACCGAAGGCGCGGCGCGGCGCATTTCGCTGGAGGTGTTTCGCCACCTGCACGCGCTCAGCCTGCGCTTTCACCTCGAGCGGCAAACCGGCGGCATGACGCGCGACATCGAGCGCGGTACGCGCGGCGTGCATTCGCTGATTTCGTACTCGCTCTACAGCATCATCCCCACGCTGATCGAGGTCACGCTGGTGCTCAGTTTGCTGGCCGTGAAGTTCGACGTGTGGTTTGCCGGCATCACCGGCATCGCGCTGGTGTTCTACATTTTCTTCACCGTCACCGTGACCGAGTGGCGCACCCAGTTCCGCAAGGCCATGAACGAGATGGACTCGTCGGCCCACAGCCGCGCCATCGACTCGCTGCTGAACTACGAAACCGTGAAGTACTTCAACAACGAAGAGTTTGAAGCCCGGCGTTACGACGAAAACCTGCTGCGTTACCGCGCCGCCGCCGTCAAAAGCCAAAGCACGCTGAGCATGCTCAACGCCGGGCAGCAGCTCATCATCGCCATCGGCCTGGTCGCGATGCTGTGGCGCGCCACGCAGGGCGTGGTCGATGGCCGCATGTCGCTGGGCGACCTGGTGATGGTCAACGCTTTCATGATCCAACTCTACATTCCGCTCGGGTTTCTGGGGGTGCTGTACCGCGAAATCAAGCAAAGCCTGACCGACCTGGACAAGATGTTCCGGTTGATGGAAAAAGAGCGCGAAATTGCCGACGCGCCCGGGGCTTTGCCCCTGGCGATAGACGCGTCACCCACGGTGCGCTTTGAAAACGTAAGCTTTGCCTATGAGGCCGCGCGCCCCATCCTGCACCACGTCAGCTTCGAGATTCCGCCTGGCAAAACCGTGGCCGTGGTCGGCTCGTCCGGTGCGGGCAAGTCCACGCTGGCGCGGCTGCTGTACCGCTTTTATGACGTGCAGCAAGGCCGTATCACCATTGGGGGGCAAGACATCAAGCAGGTCACGCAGGCCAGCGTGCGGCGCGCCATCGGCATCGTGCCCCAAGACACCGTTCTGTTCAACGACACCGTCGAATACAACATCGCCTACGGCAAGCCCGGCGCCACGCACGACGAGGTCGTTGAAGCCGCCCGCGCTGCCCGCATTGACGCCTTCATCCGCAGCACTCCGCTTGGCTACCAGACCATGGTGGGCGAGCGCGGCCTGAAGCTGTCCGGCGGTGAAAAGCAGCGCGTGGCGATTGCCCGCACCCTGCTGAAAAACCCACCCGTGGTGATTTTTGACGAAGCCACGTCTGCGCTGGACTCGGCCAACGAGCGCGCCATTCAGGCCGAACTCAAAACCGCCGCCCAGAACAAAACCACCCTGGTGATTGCCCACCGGCTGTCCACCGTGGTGGATGCCCACGAAATTCTCGTGATGGACCACGGCCGCATCGCCGAGCGCGGCACGCACGCCCAGCTGCTGGCACTGCAGGGCGCTTATGCGCGAATGTGGGCTTTGCAGCAGGCCGGTGGGGACTGATCCGCTGGCGCTCGCTCGTTTTCTTTTTGCGTATTGGCTGACTTTTTCAACGACACCATGAAACCCCTCTTACTCATCATCGTCCCGCTGTCAGACGCCCACCGCGCGCGCATCGCCGAGTCCTTTGAAGTGCTGTTTGCACCGCGGGCGGGTGAGCGGCCTGCCGTTCTGGCCGCGCACGGCCCGGCCATCCAAGCGGTGTTAACCAACGGTGCGGTCGGCCTGAGTGCCGCCGAGATGGACGCTATGCCCACGCTGGGCATCGTCTGCGCCCTGGGGGCGGGCTTTGAGAACATCGACACCGCGCACGCCCGGCAGCGCGGCGTGGTGGTGGCCAATGGCGCGGGCACCAACGACGACAGCGTGGCCGACCACGCGCTGGGCCTGTTGCTGGCGGTGGTGCGGGCCATTCCTCGCAATAACGCGGCCTGCCGCGCCGGTGTCTGGCGCGACGCGGTTCCTCTGCCGCCGCAGGTGGCGCATCGTCGGCTGGGCGTCATCGGCCTGGGCACCATTGGCATGAAGATCGCCCGACGCGCGCTGGGGTTCGACATGGCGGTGGGCTATCACAACCGGGCGCAGCGCGCGGGCGTGCCCTACCCGTACTTCGACACCCCGGTGGCGTTGGCCGAGTGGGCCGATTTCATCGTGGTGGCCACGCCCGGCGGGCCGGGCACGCGCCACCTAATCAATGCGGCGGTGCTTGCAGCGCTTGGCCCGGCTGGCTTTCTGGTCAACATCGGGCGCGGCAGCACGGTGGACACAGCCGCGCTGGCCGATGCATTGCAGGCCAGGCGCATGGCTGGCGCCGCGCTGGATGTGTATGAAAGCGAGCCCAGCCCTCCGCAGGCGCTGCTGGGGTTCGACAACGTCGTGCTGTCACCGCACCTGGCCGGCTGGTCGCCCGAGGCGATTGATGCGTCGGTGCAGCGTTTTATCGACAACGTGACTGGGCATTTCGCAGGGCGGGGTGCGATCTCGCCGGTGGGTTGATGTGGTTGGCGAGGCTACCGACACGAGCGCGTTGCGTGAAGAAATGAGGGCATGTTGGACTTTTTGCCACTGGTCAAAGCGATTCAATCCTTGTCCGCAGCCCTGGCTGATGCAGCAGGGCGCCGGGGTGATCTGCTGGCGCGAGATGGTTGCCCCCAGCGGTTTGAATACATCGACGAGCTCTGCGTCAATTCACTGCGCCGTCATCTAGAAGACCTGTCTGACAGCCCGCCTGCCGTCGATGCCTTGGGTTTCAAAGACATGGTGAGCCTGGCCGGCGAGCGCAGCTTGGTGGTTGATGTTGCCGCGTGGTTTGCTTTTCGGGAACTGCGAAACACCACCGCGCACGCGTATGACCCAGTCAAAGCGGAACTGGTTTTTGCGGCGCTGCCCGAGTTTTTGCGGCACGCCGAGCAGCTAGGTGCCGTGCTTTTGGATTCGCAGTCACGCCGCCCTGCGTCAGATGGACTTAGCGTTTGACGCCACGCAGCTCACAGAGCTGCGCAGTATTCTCAAGCGGTATGCCAGCGGCTGTATCGTTCGGGCGTCTGGGTCATGGGTCCGTTCTGCAGCGCAAACCCGACCGCTCACACGCCATTTTGATCTTGATCTCGCTCTGGATGGGCAGGCGCTGAGCCTCACCCAAATGGCGATGCTTGGGGAAGCACTGGCCGACAGCAATTTGCCATTTCGCGTCGACGTCACGGCGAAGTCTTCGTTACCGGCCGACTGGGCGCTTGAGTTTTACGGTTTGCCGGGCTGAGAGCGTGGTTTTTGGCATCAATTCACCGCCTGGCCCAGGCGTTGACTTCCTGGCCAGCTATCAAAAGCATAGTTAAAGCACTCAAGGCCCCGGCCCTCGCATAATCAGGCATGGAAACCAAATGGCTAGAAGATTTCGTCAGCCTGTCTGAAACCCGCAGTTTCAGCCGCTCGGCCACGCTCAGGCATGTCACACAACCTGCGTTTTCGCGGCGCATTCAGGCGCTCGAAGCCTGGGCTGGCACGGATTTGGTGGACCGCAGCTCTTACCCGACGCGGCTGACGCCCGCTGGTGAAACGCTCTACACCCAGTCGCTGGAAATACTGCAAGGCATGCAATCCACGCGGGCGATGTTGCGCGGCCACACCTCGGCGGGCCGTGACTTCATTGAGTTTGCAGTTCCGCACACGCTGGCGTTCACGTTTTTCCCCGCGTGGGTCAGCAGTCTGCGGGAGAAATTTGGGCCCATCAAAAGCCGGCTGATCGCGCTCAATGTGCACGACGCGGTGCTGCGCCTGGTGGAGGGCAGCTGTGACCTGTTGATTGCCTACCACCACGACTCGCAGCCGTTTCAGCTCGATTCGAACCGCTATGAAATGGTGTCGCTGGGGCGGGAAGTGCTCGCGCCTTTTGTACGGCCTACGGCCACGGGCGAGCCTGAATTCAGTCTGCCCGGAGACGCCGGGCAGCCCTCGCCCTACTTGGGTTACGCCCCGGGCGCCTACCTCGGACGCGTGGTTGACCTGATTGTGAAGCAGTCTGCCACCCCGATTCACCTGGACCGGGTGTACGAAACCGACATGGCGGAGGGCCTGAAAGCCATGGCGCTCGAAGGCCACGGCATCGCGTTTTTGCCACTCAGTGCGGTGAAAAAAGAGCTGCGTACCAAAAAACTGGTCAGCGCGATCAATGCGGTGGATATGAAGCTGGAAATGACCATGGACATCCGTGTCTACCGAGAGCGCCCATCGGCCAAGGGTGTCGCCAAACACACGGTGGAAGCACTGTGGACCTATCTCCAGTCCCAAGCTGCAACAGTCAAGCCGAAGAAGTCGCCGAAATCAGTAGTTACCCGCGCTCAATATCCATAATTTGCATAACACCGCGCCCAAACAGCATTGGCGTTTTACAGGCGTGAAATTTACAGTTCGCAACGGTTTAGCGGTTACAACCACTTGCGTGGCACAAAGTCTGCTTGCGTTGCCTGTCAGAACGTCATAGCGTCAGCTAGGCCGGGTATACCTTGGGGTAGCCTGCTTTTTGAATCCCTAAAATGGGGCGTGTCTTTTTCTCACCATCAGGAGTTTTCATGAAATTTACAACTATTGCACTCGGCGTGGCTCTTTTGTCCTCGGGTGCGGCCTTCGCACAAAGCGCCGACACGCTGGCCAAAGTTAAAAGCTCGGGCGTGGTTACCATGGGTGTTCGCGAATCATCGGGCGCTTTGTCTTACACCCTGGGTGATGGCAAGTACACCGGCTACCACGTAGAAGTTTGCCAAAAAATCTTGGCGAATCTTGAAAAAGCCGCCGAGCGCAAGCTCGAAGTCAAATACCAGCCTGTCACGTCGCAAAACCGCATTCCTCTGGTTCAGAACGGAACGGTCGACATCGAGTGCGGTTCGACCACGAACAACGTCGCGCGCCAAAAAGACGTGGCTTTTGTGGCCACGACCTATGTCGAGGAAGTGCGCATCGCTGTGAAAGCCGACTCTGGCATCAAGTCGATCCCTGACCTGAACGGCAAGACCATTGCCACCACGACCGGCACCACTTCGGTTCAGACGCTGCGCAAGAACAAGCGCGCCACCAACGTTGAATTCAAAGAAATTTTCGGCAAGGATCACGCGGACAGCTTTTTGCTGTTGGAGTCGGGCCGCGCCGATGCGTTTGTGATGGACGGCTCCATCCTGTCCGGCAACATCGCCAACTCCAAAAATCCCAAGGGGTTCAAGCTGGTGGGTGAGCCGCTGAGCGTCGAGCCCATCGCTATCATGATCCGCAAGGACGACCCGCTGTTCAAGCGGTTGGCCGATGACACCGTCAAATCGATGATCAAGTCTGGCGAGCTGAATAAGCTCTGGACCAAGTGGTTCATGTCGCCAATCCCACCGAAAAACGTGACGATCAATTTGGCGTTGAGTGAGGCGACAAAGGCCGCATGGGCCACGCCAAATGACAAGCCCGCCGAAGAGTACGCACAGAAGTAAAAACAGCCCTTGCGGCTGTACGTGACAATGACAACCCCGCCAAGCTTTGATCTGGCGGGGTTTGTCGTTGACCTGTGCGCTGTTGGCTTGACCTTTTCGAGTGCGAATCCAGCGCTTCACAATAACAACACCCCCAAAATGAGCTTGGAGTCACCATGAGCTGGGATTGGAAAGTATTTCTCCAGGATGACGGTAGTGGCCGCACCTATTTGCAATGGATGTTCGATGCCTGGGGCTGGACGCTGGCCGTTGCAGGCGCCTCCTGGGTGGTGGCGATGGTGTTCGGTGCATTGTTTGGCACGCTGCGAACGTTGCCCAACAGCCCTCTGCTGACCCGTTTGGCCAACGCCTGGGTCGAGCTGTTTCGCAACATTCCGTTGCTCGTTCAGATTTTTATCTGGTACTTCGTGGTGCCTAAAATTTTCCCGGCGATGAAGGATCTGCCCAGCTTTGTGCTGGTCGTGTTTGCGCTCGGGTTTTTCACCTCTGCGCGCATTGCCGAGCAGGTCAGGGCCGGTATCCAGGCGTTGCCGCGCGGTCAGCGTTATGCGGGTATGGCTATGGGGTTCAGCACGCTGCAAACCTACCGGTATGTGATTTTGCCGATGGCTTTTCGCATCATCTTGCCGCCGCTGACCAGCGAGTCGATGAACCTGCTGAAAAATTCGTCGGTGGCGTTTGCGGTGTCCATTGCCGAGCTGACCATGTTTGCCATGCAGGTTCAGGAAGAAACGTCCCGTGGGGTCGAGGTGTACCTAGCGGTGACGGCGTTGTACGCAGTCTCGGCTTTTGCAGTGAACCGCATCATGGCCTTCGTCGAAAAGAAGGTCCAGATTCCGGGCTATGTAGTAGGCGCCAGCGGCGGGGGACACTGATATGTTGGGACTTGACTGGAGTTTTTTGAATTGGGAGATGATCTCCAAGTTCGTGATCAAGGGCTTCATCTTCAGCATCGAGCTGACGGTGGTGGCCACGATTGGCGGCATTATTTTTGGTACCGTGCTGGCGTTGATGCGCCTGTCGGGCACCAAATGGCTGACGGTGCCGGCCACTGTGTACGTCAATGGCATGCGCTCTGTGCCGCTGGTGATGGTGATCTTGTGGTTTTTTCTGCTCGTGCCTTCCGGGTTTTATGCCGCCATTCCGGGCGGCAGCAATTACCGGGCCGAAATTTCAGCCGTGATCACCTTTGTGGCCTTTGAAGCCGCTTATTTCAGCGAAATCATGCGGGCCGGGATTCAGTCGATCTCTCGCGGGCAGGTCAATGCCGGCCGCGCGCTGGGCATGACTTACGCGCAGAACATGAAGCTGATCATCTTGCCGCAAGCGTTTCGCAACATGGTGCCGATCCTGCTCACTCAGACCATCATCTTGTTCCAGGACACATCGCTTGTTTATGCGATTGGCGCCTACGATTTGCTCAAGGGTTTCAGCGTGGCAGGCAAGATTTACGGTCGCCCTGAAGAGGCTTATCTTCTGGCGGCAGTGGTGTACTTTTTCATGTGCTTTGGCCTGTCCTTTCTGGTCAAACGTTTGCAAGCCAAAATTGCCATCATTCGCTGATCGCGCTCTTCAATAAAACGCCTCTCAAACTCTGCTCCGCATGACGGAACAGCCAAGGAAAAATCATGATTCAAATGAAAGAAGTCTCCAAGTGGTACGGCACCGTGCAGGTGCTGAACAACTGCAGCACGCATATCAAAAAAGGCGAAGTGGTGGTAGTGTGCGGCCCGTCTGGGTCCGGCAAGTCGACATTGATCAAAACCATCAATGCACTGGAGCCGTTTCAAAAAGGCCAGATTTTTGTCGATGGCCAGGCGGTGCATGACCCGAAAACAGACCTGCCCAAGCTGCGCAGCCGGGTGGGCATGGTGTTCCAGAACTTCGAATTGTTTCCGCACTTGAGCGTGACGGAAAACCTCACGCTGGCGCAAATGAAGGTGCTGGGCCGCAAGGCCGACGAGGCCAAAACCCATGGCCTGAAGTACCTGGACCGCGTGGGCCTGATGGCACACAAAGACAAGTTTCCGGGCCAGTTGTCCGGGGGCCAGCAGCAGCGTGTGGCCATCGCCCGTGCGCTGAGCATGGACCCGATCGCCATGCTGTTTGACGAACCCACCTCCGCACTGGACCCGGAAATGGTCGGCGAGGTGCTGGACTGCATGATGGGGCTGGCCAACGACGGCATGACCATGATGGTGGTGACCCATGAAATGGGCTTTGCCAAAAAGGTCGGCAGCCGTGTCATTTTCATGGATGTGGGCGGAAAAATTCTTGAAGACTGTTCCAAGACCGAGTTTTTCAGTCACCCTGAAAACCGCCAGCCTCGGACCAAGGATTTCCTCAACAAAATCCTGGCGCACTGAGCGCGTCTGCCCCGCCAAGAGCCCCGCGTGCGGGGCTTTTTTCATGGTGACCCCGATTCGCGCGCATAAGGCTGGATGCGACAATTCAAGCCATGACTGACGCCGCTGTTTCCACCGCCTCCCCTGCCACCACCCAACTCACCATCACCCGCCCCGACGACTGGCACCTGCATGTGCGCGACGGCGACGCCCTGGCCACTGTGGTGCCGCACACTGCCGCACAATTTGCCAGGGCTGTCATCATGCCCAACCTGCGCCCACCCGTGTCCACCGCCGCACAGGCCGTGGCCTACCGCGAGCGCATTCACGCCGCCGTACCCTCGGGCGTGGCGTTCGAAGCGCTGATGACGCTGTACTTGACCGACAACCTACCCGCCGACGAGATCAAACGCGCCAAAGACGCTGGCGTGGTTGCCGCCAAGCTCTACCCGGCCGGTGCCACCACCAACAGCGACGCCGGCGTGACTGACCTGCGCAAAACCTACAAAACGTTAGAGGCCATGCAGCGCGAAGGCCTGTTGTTGCTCATTCACGGCGAGGTAACGTCGCCTGATATCGACCTGTTCGACCGCGAAGCCGTGTTCATTGACACGCAGTTGATCCCGCTGCGCCGCGACTTCCCCGAGCTGAAAATAGTCTTCGAGCACATCACTACCAAGGAGGCAGCCCACTATGTGCGAGACGCCGGAGACTTTACCGGGGCGACCATCACCGCCCACCACCTGCTCTACAACCGCAACGCCATCTTCACCGGCGGCATTCGCCCGCACTACTACTGCCTGCCGGTGCTCAAACGTGAATCTCACCGCCTCAGCCTCGTCGAAGCCGCCATCAGCGACAACCCCCGCTTTTTCCTGGGCACCGACAGTGCCCCGCACCCGGCACACCTCAAAGAGCACGCCAGTGGCTGCGCAGGCTGTTACACCGCCCACGCCGCGATGGAGCTGTATGCCGAAGCCTTTGACGCCGCAGGCGCGCTGCACAAGCTCGAAGCGTTCGCCAGCTTCAACGGCCCCGACTTCTACAGCCTGCCACGCAACACAGGCACCATCACGTTGGTCAAAGAAAGCTGGACACCGCCGGAGAGTTTTGCCTTTGGCGCGGGCGAGTTGAAGCCGCTGCGAAGCGGAGAGGCCTTGCCCTGGCGAGTGGTGTGAATCTGCCGGAGATTGACGGCTCGCAACCCTGGATGGCGGGGCTGTCGCACCTGCTGTCAGTCCGTGCCGACGACGCCGACGTGGCCACCCGACTCAACGCGGGTGATCTTGCCCCCGTCCGCTTCGTCCCCCAGTCCGCCCTGCCACCGGGCCAAGCCTACGAGCAGTTCATTTTTGACACCCGCACCGTGCCCACGCGCGACAACCTGCACGACTTGTTCAACGGCCTGTGCTGGATGCAGTTTCCGCTGACCAAAACCCGGCTCAACCAGCTGCAGGCCGAGCAGTTGGCGATTGCGGGCGTGCAAAGCCTGCGCGGCCCAGTGCGTGACGCGCTGACCGTGTTTGACGAGAACGCCGCTTTTTTGCAAGCCCCGCCGCCGCTGTGGAACGCGCTGCGGGCGCGTGACTGGCATCGGCTGTTCATCACGCTGCGGCCGCTGTGGGCAGAGGCCCGGCTCACTTTGTTTGGCCACGCGCTGCTTGAAAAGCTGGTTTTACCCCGAAAACCCATCACAGCCCACGTTTACATTGCCTGTGAAGCTATGAATTCAATAGCAAATAGTATCGAACTGGACGCTTGGGTCGCCGCCAGCCTGTCCGCCGATGTTTTAAAAACTAAACCTTTTGTGCCGCTGCCTGTGCTGGGTGTGCCGGGTTGGTGGCCTGAAAACGAGAACTTTTCCTTTTATGATGACCCCAAGGTCTTCCGCCCGCGCACTTAAAACAACAGCATCAACCCGCGCGGCAGGACCTGGTGACATGGAGCATGCATCCTTGAATTCGGGGTAGCCCGGCCTCAATTCCACGTCACTCGATTTGATTCCCACCTCTCAACCCCTTTGAATACAGACTCTTCGGAGACCCCATGAAACGCATTATTTTGTTTGTGATGACCAACCTGATGGTGGTCGTGGTGCTGGGCATTGTGGCCAGTCTGCTTGGCGTGAACCGCTTCCTGACGCCTAATGGCCTGAACCTCACGTCCCTGCTGGGCTTTGCGCTCATCATGGGTTTTGGCGGCGCGATCATTTCGCTGCTGATCAGCAAACCCATGGCCAAGTGGACGGCCGGCGTGCGCCTCATCAACGAGCCGCAAAACGCCGACGAAGCCTGGATCGTGGAGACCGTGCACAAGCTCGCCAACAAAGCCCAGATCGGCATGCCAGAGGTGGGTATTTTTGAAGGCGCACCCAACGCCTTCGCCACTGGTGCGTTCAAAAACTCGGCCCTGGTGGCCGTGTCCACCGGTCTGCTGCAGGGCATGACCCGCGAAGAAATTGAAGCCGTGATTGGTCACGAAGTCGCGCACATCGCCAACGGCGACATGGTGACGATGGCCCTGATTCAGGGAGTGATGAACACCTTTGTCGTGTTCCTGTCTCGGGTGATTGGCTACGCCGTCGACAGCTTCTTGCGCCGTGGCAGCGACAACAATTCCGGCCCCGGCATTGGCTACTACGTCAGCACCATCGTGCTCGATATCGTGCTTGGCTTTGCTGCCGCTATGGTGGTGGCCTGGTTCTCACGCCACCGCGAGTTCCGCGCCGATGCAGGCGCTGCCCAACTCATGGGCAAGAAGCAACC
>JANLUZ010000157.1:0-42561 GCA_031363755.1 Polaromonas sp. | reverse complement strand
ATGAGCACCAGCGCCGACCTCGTCACCGCCCTGAAACGAGAACTCAAAGCCGCCCAAATGACCTACGCTGACCTGGCTAAGGCCCTTAGCATGGCCGAGTCCAGCGTCAAACGCATGCTGGCCAAAGGTGACATGCCGCTGTCACGCATCGATGCAATGTGCCGGGTGTTGAAACTGGACTTTGCCGAGCTGGCACGGCGCGTGGCCGACATGCAGCCGCTGCTGGCCGAGATGACCGAGGCGCAGGAACGTGCCGTGGTGGCCGACAAAAAGCTGTTGCTGTGTGCGATTTGTGTGCTGTCGCAGTGGACGCTGGAGCAGATCACCAGCAGCTACCGGCTTAGCCCTGCCGAGGGCATCACTTACCTGGCGCAGCTCGACCGCATCGGCATCATCGAGCTCAAGCCCCTGAACCACTACCGCCTGAAGCTGGCCAAAACCTTTCGCTGGCGGCCGCATGGTGCGGTGATGGACTACTTTCGCGACAACGCGCTGCTGGACTACTTTTCAGGCGGGTTTGATGGCGAGGGCGAAGGACTGCTGCTGGTGCACGGCAGCATCAGCCGGGCGCTGGCCCCGTCGTTTCTGGAACGCGTGCAGCGCTGCGCGCAAGACTTTGCCCAACAGCACCAGGCCGACCAGAAGCTGCTTGAGAAAGACCGCGAAGGCTACACGCTGTTGCTGGCCATGCGGCGCTGGGAGTTCGCGGCGTTTGGGCAGCTGCGGCGGTGAGAGTAGTGATGCTCTTTATTTCATAGCTGCACAGGCAGCAAACACCTGGACCAGAGGCTGATTTGGCTTAGAAATCAGCTAAAAAGTGCTAGTAGGCTGTCATCCCGGGCTTGATTCGGGATCCATGAACCCGCACGGTCCTGCCAGGCAGCAAGGCTTTGTCTTTACAAAATCGGCAGGCCACTCGGCGGTAGAGGCGGCACAGCGCCCCAACTCAGTCGGTGGCCGTGAACACGGTGAGCACCCCGGTGTAGCCGTACAGGTGATTGCGCGCGATCTCGCCACCGGCAAAAAAGCCGACCAGTGGCACGTCGCCCAGGGCGCGCCGCACAATTTGCAGCTCAGCACTCGGCGCGCCAAAGTGCGGGCCACCGCGGCCCGCGCAGCTGACGTAGACGGCACCGGCAATTCGCCGTGCCGGGTGCGGGGCGGCATCCGGTGCGTCGGCATTGAGTGCGCTGGCCAGTGCCAGGCTCAGCTCTTCGGGCTCCAGCGCTTCGCGGATCTCGGCGCACACGCGAATCAGGTCGGCCCGGGCGGCCACGGCGTTACGCTCGCAAAACGCCAGCGTCATGCCGACGCTCGGCGCCTCGGCAATGGCGATGCCGCTGCGCGCCGGGTCCAGGCCAATGATATGGCGCACCCACACGTCGCCACCAAACTGGCCTGTGCGGCGCAGCGGTGTGCCCTCGGCCTGCGCGTCGGGCTGGCTCAAGCCGACCAGCGTCTGGCGCACCTTGGCCAGTGCCTCGCGCGGCTGGTCAAGCGACACGTTCAGGTCGGCCAGCATGACCTCAAGCGCAGGCTGGCCGTTCAGCTCAGTGATGACGTTGGCGTCACAGGCGGTGATGATGTGGTTGCCTGATATCGGCTGGCAGCCCTGGGTGACACGCGACATCAGGCCTACGCCAGCGTCGACCTCACCCGGTGCGCCCCCGCGCGCGAAAGCTACGCCACTCAGCCCGCCGCTGAACACGCCACCGGCAGCACCCTGGCCCTTGACGTTGCCATGACCACTAAGCGCAAACTGCACCGTGGCACCCCGGCTGGACGACAGGCCGCCAAACACGTAGCCGCTGCTGACACGCTCGGCCAGCTCCTCGATCAGGCTGGCCACGTCGGGCGTGGTGGCGTCCGCATGCACCAGCGCGGTGTGGGCGTTGAACCCGCCCGGCAAGTCGCTCTGGCGCGCAGCCGGCAGGGGCGACACGCCTGAAAACACCCGGTACTGGCCGTGCGGCAGCTCACACAACATGATCGCCATGGCGGGCTCGTCAAAGTACTCGGCATTGTTCGTGGCAATGCCCACGCCCACGGTGCCGCTCCAGTCGGTGATTTCCGGCAGTTCTGCGCTGACATGGTTGAGGATGTCTTGCGCGTGAGCCGCGTAGCGGTCGGTGATGTAGAGCAGCCCAAGTGTGGGCGCTGCCGCATAAATGGGCAACGCCATGTGCGCGCGCAGCTGCGCCAGCACCAGGGCAGCAGCCATGGGCCATTGCGGGTGGGTGGCGTGGCCGTAGGGGAAAAGCTGCATGGGAATGGATGAAAAAAAGGGGCTGTAACGTGTGCGGTGGGGCTGCAAGGTGTTCAACGTGAACGCTGCATGGCGCCGCGCTGCAAGACCCGCGGCCTACCGGCAAGCGGGCATTAAAACAGCACCCGCCGTGCCCTGTATTTTGCCGCCCCGGCGCGAAGCCATGCAGCGTGCAGCGCCTGCCTTGTTCAGCGCGGGGCTTTTCGGGCAGCAGACGGCTTGCTTGCTGACGTGGCCAGGGACTTGGCAGAGCGCTTGACGGGCAGATTGACAGGCGCTTTTTTCAGCGCAGCGCGGGCAGGTTGTGGCGCCGTCGCCTTGAGCCGAGTGTTTTTAGCCGCTGGTGCAACCGTTTTGGCAGCAGGCTTTTTGGTCACCTTTTTGTCGGCACCAGCAGCGCCGGGCATGGGCCAGGCGGGCTGCTTGAACGATTTACCCATCAATGCGACACCGCCTGCCAGCGTTTTGCGCGTGCTTTGCGCAAGCGCCTCCCGGCCAGCGGCCATAGCCGCTGCAGCCTGGTCGGCCAAACGACTCGCCGCCGACACCGGCCCGGAGGCTTGGTCGTCGGGCACCGCGAGGGGCGCGGCTGCGGCCTTTTGCGCCACGTCTTTCAGGGCATCGGCGGCAATCGACTGAAACTGCTGGGTCAGCGCGCCCCACCACTGCATCGGGTCAACCTGGCTGGCAGCGGGCGCCGCAGTAGGTGCTTCTTGCGCTTGGTCGCTCGGCCCTGCGGCAGCGGCCTGAGCGTCACGCTCGGCGGTCGCGTGATGGCCAAAAACAGTCGCAGGAATTTCCAGCCCGGCAAAAGACTTGCCTTTGTCGGGTGCCACCGGCTCGCCGCTGCCCGATGCGCTTGGCACGTTGATCTTGAAAGCGTTGGCCACCTCGGTCATGTTGAAGTTCATGTCCTTGAGCGTGGACAGTGTCATTTTTTGCACCTCCAGCGCGGTGATGGTGGCTTTCAGTGCGGTGGCGTTCTGGTCGAGCCAAAACTGCACGGTTTTAAGCTCCTTGATGCGCCTGTCCAGCTCCTCGACATTGAGCGTGGGTGCGATCCAGCTGCCCAGGCCGGGCATAGGCTGCGCGGCAACACTGCTGTTCTGTGCGGCGTTGGCGGCAGTTTGCGCCACCAGGTTTTGCAAAAAATCAAAACCCGGAACGAACTTGCCGAAGCCTGCGAAGCCTTCCGCGCCGCTGGTGTTGGGGGAGTTTGATGAGGTCATGGGTGTCTCCTGAAGTGGTGGGCGAGGGTATCGCTGCGAACATCGCCTGAATGCGACACGGTTCGGTTCATTGTGCAGTGCTGCAGGCCAAGGTCAACCGGGAGCTTACGCCAGCGCCGGGCGCTCTCATGCGTGTAGAAATCTGTGCCAGCGCTGCCGATGGCGCGGGCGATTGCGCCGAACAGCGTTTCAGCGCGACGTGGGTCGACTCTGATTTTTTCAGCCATTAGATCTCGCTGCATCCGGGCCAGCCTGGCGAACAATGAACGACGTTTTTCGCAACCCGTTTCGGAAACCCGCTGGAATCGAAGGGGCGTGCAACCTTCAGAGGCCACGCCTAGCCTGACATCGGGCGCCTGGTTTCCTGGCGCTGAAACCGGATAAACCGGTCATAAATCACACGTGAAAACGTCACGACTCCTACAATCAGCGCGGACATATTTACAAAAACTAACAAACTACTCACCATGACTACTCCTTCTGACTCCGCCACGCAAAAGCTGTCCATGACCTGGGAGAACCGCCACCAGTACTTTGAAACGGCGTTAGTCAGTGCTTATGACTCTGAGCACGAAATGATGCGAGCCGAAGCCCGTGGACGCAGGCGACGCGTGCGCGAAGCGGCGTTGAAGCGCCGGTTGCAAAACCTGGGCGTGGGCTTGTTGGTGGTGCTGGTCGTCGCTGGCGCAGTGGGTGTGGCGGTGTGGGTCAGCGCACGCTGATTGCGGGTTGGCCCTTGCCGGGGAACACAGCCTTGCCAGCGTCACCTTTGCTGTTTTAGGCGGCTCGGCGGCTTGAAGCTACCAACGCCGACGCCAACGCCACGGTCTGCGCGATGGCGCCAAACACACTCAGACCGTCCCGTCCCTTGACCTCGATCCGGATCGTATCGCCCAGGGCCATATAGGGCGTGGAGCTTTTGCCGTTGTCCAGCCATTCCAGGGCCCGCTTTTCGGCGATGCAGTGATAGCCACGGCTGGCATCCCCACCGCTGACGGTGCCTGAGCTGATCACGCTGCCGGCACGCACGGCGCGGGTTCTGCAGACATGGGCAATCAGTTCGCCAAAACCAAACGTCATCTCGGGCCCCGCATCGACCATGCCCACCTTGCGGCTGTTCCAGGTGCTTTGCACGCTCAGGTGCACGCGGCCGCCCTGCCAGGCGATGTCGCCACCGCCAGCCAACTCGTCGGGCGTTACCGCCACCGGGCCGAATGCAGTGCCTTGCCTGCCATGCATGCTGCTGCCCCCACGGGCTTGCGCATTAGCCATCAAATGGCGCAGCGACACCTCGTTGGCGAGCATCAGCAGGCGCACGCCGTCCAGCGCCTGGGCAGGGGTGGCGCCCCTGGGCACGTCGCCGGTGATGACCGCCAGCGCGGCGTTGAAGTCAATGCCCCAGGCCGCCGCCGTGGCGTCACTCGGCACGGTGATGGGATCGTGCGGGCCGGAAAAGGCGTCACTGGCGCCCTGCTGCATGCAGGGATAGGCGGGCGGCTGTGTCGGGTGCATTGGCTGATGAACGCCGGACATTTGGTCCTGCGCCTGGCCCAGCAGCGCGGCGTGACGCGCAAAGGCACCGCCACTGGCCCACTGGTAGGCGCGCGGCAGCGGCGCCATGCACCGGGCGGCGTCAAAAGGAAACGCGTGTCGGGCTCTGGGGTGGCCCGTCTGGTTGAGTGCGTCCGACAAGTCCTGGAGCTGGGGCGACATGAAGTTCCAGTCGTCCAGCACCTGCTGCAGCCGGGAGGCGATGCCCGTCGCATAATGCGCCGTGGTCAGGTCGCGTGACACCACAACGAGTTGTCCATCGCGTGATCCATCTTGGTAGGTGGCTAGTTTCATGGGTAGGGCACTGGGGTAGTGGAAAGGACGAAACTGTTATTTTCGCCGCTATGTTTGCCGCATGACCCGCGAATGACGGACACACCACCAACGCATCATCAACGCATCACCAACGCCTGCGTTTTTCATCAACCGTCCCCCTCTTTTGAACCGACTGCCCCCCACCCGCAGCCCTGCAGCGCACGATGGCGCAGCGCCTGCCCACCGCGTCCGCGCCCTGGCGGTGCTGGCCGCGCTGGTGCTGGCAGCCCACGCCCTGCTGCTGTCCAACGCTGCCGTGTGGTTTGGCGCGGCTCACACGCCCGAGCTTGCCGATGCCCCCGCCAAAGCCTTTGCCACGCGGCGTATCGCGTCGCCGCCGCCACTGCCCACAACGCCTTCAACGGCCAGCGGCGGCCCACCGCAGGCCTGGGCGGCTCCACGCATCGCCAAAAAGCCTATTTTTAAGCCAAAACAGCCTCTAGCCCAGGCGGTAACTGCCTCTGCAGCTACTGATTCAATAGCAAATAATCTGCCTGCACCTGCGGCTGACACAGCAGAGGCAAGCCCGATGGTGGACGCCGCCGCCACGCAGGCCGTGGTCGCCAGCGCGCCTGTGGAGGCCAGCGCTCCGCCGCCATCACAGGCTAATTCGGCGCCAGCCGCACCGGCGGCCGCCGCGCTGCCGGTGACCACACCTGTCACGTCGGTGGTGCTGCCCGCCAGTGCCATCCTGAGCTACCAGATGACCGGCAACGCCAAGGGCCTGACTTACCACGCTGACGCCGAGATGGGCTGGCGCAACCTGGGTGACCACTACGACGCCCGCATGACGGTATCCGCGCTGTTTTTGGGCTCGCGCAGCATGGCCAGTGTGGGCCAGCTGGGAGCGGGCGGGCTGGCACCGACGCGGTTTTCCGACAAGTCGCGCAGCGAAGTCGCAGCGCATTTCGAGCCCGACAAAGGCCTGATCACCTTCAGCGCCAACACGCCGTCTGCGCCCTGGGTTCCCGGCGCGCAAGACCGGGTCAGCGTCTTCTTCCAGATTAGCGGGCTGATCGCCAGCCGCCCAGCTGATTTCCCGGTGGGCACAACGGTGGTGATCTACACCGCCGGGCCGCGCTCAGCCGACACCTGGGCCTTCACGGTGGCGGCCGAGGAGCTGCTTACGCTGCCCTATGGCGACGTCAAAACCATCAAACTGCAGCGAAAGCCGCAGCGCGACTACGACCAGACGGTGGAAATCTGGCTGGCTCCGGCACTGAACTACCTGCCAGTGCGCAACAAAATCACGCAAAGCAATGGCGACTTCATCGACCAGCAGCTCAAGGCACTGACGAGGCCGTGAGTTTGTGCCCCAATGCAGGGGCGGGTGTCGCCCTTGAAGTTGGCACCCACGTTGCTATATGAATGACAAGGACACACACCATGCAAATGCTTTACGACTCGGACTCTTTTGTGGTGGTGCAGATCCACGCCAACGCCAAAGACGAATCCGCCCCCGAACCCCTGGTGCCACAGCTGGTGCGCCACGGCTTTGAAATTGTGGACAAGCGCTCAGGCAAGGAGGTCTACCTCGACGGCTCCTGGGCAGAAATGTTCAAGGAGCGCCTAAATGCCTGGGAACAAAACACCCCTAGCCAGCAGGAAATCGAAGACACGCTGGAAGGCTACAGCGGCCTGGCCAACACGCCGATCAGCCTGCATTAGCGGCTTCAGGCGATGGCTGACGATCACGGCAACTGTTAAGGTGCCAGCCATGATCGCTGCAACACGCACTCCCCATTTCGTTCAGCTTGTACGCGTCAGCCGCTGCGCGCCAACGGCCATCGCCACCTTGCTGTTCGCCGTCGCCGTCGCCATTACCGGCTGCAGCACCCCACAAGCGCCCATCATTCGCGCACCCAGCGGCACTGCCGCGTCAGCTGACGTGACGGCCGACCGGCTTGACGCGGTGCTTCGCCCTGACGGCAAGCCGGTCGATGTTGATGCGCTGCTGCTGGGCGAACAGCACGACGCCCCGGAGCACCACCAAATCGAGCAGCAGGTGATTGCCACATTGGCCGCGCGGGGCGTGCTGGCCGCCGTGGCGCTGGAGATGGCCGACGCGGGCGCCACCACGGCAGCCCTCGGGCCACGCGCCAGTGAAGCGCAGACCCGACTGGCGCTGAACTGGCAGGACGAACTCTGGCTTTGGGCCGACTACCGCGAGGCGGTGATGGCGGCCGTGCGCGCCGGTGTGCCGGTGATGGGCGCTAACCTGCCCGCAGCTCAGTTCAAGGCCAGCATGGCCGACAGCAAGCTGGACGCCCAGCTGCCCGGCCCGGCACTGAAGGCGCAGCAGCAATTAATTCGCCTGGGCCACTGCAACCTGCTGCCCGAAAGCCAGATCACGCCGATGACGCGGGTGCAGGTTGCCAAAGACATGCGCATGGCCCGCGTGCTGGGCGAGGCGGCAGTGCCCGGGAAAATCGTGGTGCTTCTGTCCGGCAGTGGCCACGCCAACCGCGAGCTGGGCGTGCCCCAGCACTTGCCTGTCGCCCTGCACGCCAAATCGGTGCTGCTGCTGGCGGGCGATGGCCCCGACCAGGACACCGCGTTTGACGCCACCTGGGGCACGCCCGCCCTGCCCGAGGTGGACTACTGCGCCAGTCTGCGGGAGCCCGCCAGGTCAAAATAAGCGCCGGAAAAGCCATTTTTAAGATCAAATCAGGCCGTAGCCCATGTTTTTACTGCCTGAGCAGCTATTGATTCAATAGCATTCGCTGCGCTTTGTTGTAACGTGATCACGCACTGGCCCGGATCGCATCACCCACCACGCTGACGATCTGGTCGATTTGCGCCTCGGTCACGATGTAGGGCGGGCAGACCACGATGTTTTCCGCCGCAGGCCGCACCATCACGCCGTGGTGGTAGCAGTGCATGAAAATGTCGTAAGGGCGTTTGCCGGGCGCACCGGCAATGGGCGACAGTTCCACCGCTCCGGCCAGCCCCAGCGCCCGAACGCCGACGACATTCGGCAGGCCCCGCAGGCCGCCGTGCAGCGCGTTGCCCAGCACAACACCCATCTGACCGGCCCGCTCAAACAAATTTTCTTCCTGAAACAGGTTCAGCGTGGCGATGGCGGCGGCGCAGGCCACCGGGTGGCCCGAGTAGGTGTAGCCGTGAAAGAACTCGACCGCGTGCTCGGGCGCGCCGCTGTGCGCGGCCATCATGCCGTCGTAAATGCGGTCTGAGCAGACCACGCCGCCCAGCGGAATCACGCCGTTGGTCACGCACTTGGCAAAGTTGAGCATGTCAGGCACCACGCCGTAGTAGTCCGCCCCAAAATTTACGCCGAGGCGGCCAAAACCAGTGATGACCTCGTCAAAAATCAGCAAGATGCCGTGCTTGTCGCAAATCTCCCGCAACCGCTTCAGGTAACCCTGCGGCGGCAAGTACCAGCCGGCACTGCCCGCCACCGGCTCGACGATCACGGCCGCAATGTTGCTGGCGTCGTGCAGCGGCAGAATGCGGTTTTCCAGCTCGAGCAGGATGTCTTCCTGCCAGACGGGCTCGGCCCCGTTGATGTAAGCATGATGGATCGGGTCATGGATGAAGCGCAGGTGGTCGACCCGCGGCAGCAGCGCTGTGCCGTAGACCTTGCGGTTGGCCGGAATGCCGCCCACGCTCATGCCGCCAAACCCCACACCGTGGTAGCCGCGTTCCCGGCCGATGAAGACGTTGCGGTGGCCCTCGCCACGCGCCCGGTGGTAGGCCAGCGCAACCTTCATCGACGTGTCGGCAGCTTCGGAGCCGGAGTTGCAAAACAGCACCTTGTTCAAGTCGCCAGGCGCCATGGCGGCAATCATCTCGGCGGCCTTGAAGGCCTGGTCGTTGCTGGCCTGGAAGGCGGTGGAGTAATCCAGCGTGTCGAGCTGCTTTTTGATGGCCTCGTTGATGGGCCTGCGGTTGTGCCCTGCTGCCACACACCACAGGCTCGAAATCCCATCGAGGATTTTTTTGCCGTCGTAAGTGGTGAAGTGCATGCCGTCGGCCGCCACAATTACCCGCGGGTCTTTTTTGAAGCTGCGGTTGGGCGTGAACGGCAGCCACTGGTGGTCCATGTTGAAGTCGGTGTAGGCCATGGTCGGTGTTCCCGGGAGGGTGATGAATAAGTCGACGAAGAAAAAGCCAAAGGCTCAAAAAATCATTTTGGCACTTTGGCCGGTCTGGCTGTGCGTTTTTGGTGTCAGCATCGCGGCGCTTTGTCACCACCTGCGACAATTGCGCCCTCTATGAACGACGCCTACATCCTGACCCTGTCCTGCCCCGACCGCAAGGGCATCGTGCACGCCGTTTCAGGCTTTTTGCTGCAAAACGGCGGCAACATTGAAGAAGCTGCCCAGTACAACGACCTGGATACCGGCGTGTTTTTCATGCGGGTGCGCTTCACCTGCGGGACCGGTGTGGGCGCGTCTTATGCGGTGCTGAACACGCAGCTGGCCGCGTTTGCGCGGCCGTTCGAGATGACCTGGAAGCTGCACGCCGCCGCCCAGCCGATGCGCACCGTCATCATGGTGAGCAAGGAAGGCCACTGCCTGAACGACCTGCTGTTTCGCTGCAAGTCGGGCCTGCTGCCGATTGACGTGCGCGCCATCATCTCCAACCACCGGGAGTTCTACCAGCTGGCTGCCAGCTACAACATCCCGTTTCACCATCTGCCGGTCACCACCGCCACCAAGGCTGACGTTGAGGCGCGGCAAATCGCCATCATTGACGCCGAGGGCGCCGAGCTGGTGGTGCTGGCGCGGTACATGCAGATTCTGTCGAACGACCTGTGCCGCCAGCTGGCCGGCCGCGCCATCAACATCCACCACTCGTTTCTGCCCAGCTTCAAAGGCGCCAAGCCTTATTACCAGGCGCATGACCGGGGCGTGAAATTGATCGGGGCGACCGCGCATTACGTGACCGCCGACCTGGACGAAGGCCCGATCATCGAGCAGGATGTGGCGCGCGCCGACCACGGCAAAACCGTGGACGACCTGACCGCCATGGGCCGCGACACCGAAAGCCAGGTGCTGGCCCGCGCCGTGAAGTGGCACAGCGAACACCGCGTGCTGCTCAACGGCCACAAGACGGTGATCTTCAAGTAGTAGCGAGCACATGGCGCGGCAACCAGCATGCTTTTGAAACTGGGCTTTTGCCTTGGCGCTGCAGTGTTGGTGCTGGCCCTCGTGCAACACGGAAAATTGCCCGATGCATCGCGGCTTCGGGCTGAGTTGTTTGCCGAACCCGACCAGCAGGCCCTGCCCGGCCCGCTGAGCCAGGCGACTTTTCACACCCAGGTGGGCGGTGTGGCCTACACCATCGAGCCTTCCCACCGCTATGAGATTCGCGGCCTGGTGGTGAGCAAGCACAATGCCAACGCGTGGTGGGATTGGGTGCATACCGCGAGCAAGGACCACCTCAACGTCACCGACCTGTGCGTGATCTGGGGCCGCAACACGTCGGCGGCGGTTTATACCCAGATCTACCGCGATATCGTGTTTTCAAGCGGGCAGTGGACCTGCAATTTTGAAACCGCGTCCACCGCCGCTTACCAGACTTTCAATCTGAACCAGATCGCCAACAACCATGTGCTGACAGACAACCCCCGCCTCGCGACCACATTGCGCCATGTGCGCGTTGGCGACCAGATCCAGCTCACAGGCTACCTCGTGACCTACCGCCACCAGCAGGGCATGGACTTTGTCCGCACCTCCAGCACGGTGCGCACGGACACTGGCAACGGCGCCTGCGAGGTCGTGTTTGCCGACGACTTCCGCGTTTTGCGGGCGGCGCCCC
This sequence comes from Polaromonas sp., assembly GCA_031363755.1. Lineage (GTDB taxonomy): Bacteria > Pseudomonadota > Gammaproteobacteria > Burkholderiales > Burkholderiaceae_C > Polaromonas. The sequence continues at coordinate 31,416 of JANLUZ010000157.1, read as the reverse complement.
TCGGCTGGCTGATCGCAGGCTGGGCCGCGGCATTGGGGATGGTGGGCTGTGTGGCGGCGGGAATCATGAGACCGCATCGCGCCCGTTGATGATTGGCTGCTGCACAGTGCTCCCCGTCGAACTCACGCCAGGACCCCAATGACCGCCCGCATCCCCCCCATCCAGTGCCTGCTAACGTTTGAAACACTCGCGCGGCTGCGCAGCGTGACGCAGGCGGCCGAGGAGCTGTGCGTGACGCCCAGCGCGGTGAGCCACCGCGTCAAGCAGCTCGAGCAAATCATCGGCACCAAGCTGTTTGGCCGGGCTGATTTTTCATTGACGACCGAGGGCAGCGAGTACCTGGCGCATGTGCGCGAAGGGCTGGCCACGCTACAGAAATTCCCCGGCGCAGCGGGGCAAAGCGGCACGCCGGGCAAGCGCAAGCTGCGCCTGGCGGTGACGCCCACGTTTGCCAAATCCGTGCTGATTCCGCGCCTGCGCCAGTTCACCGAGGCCTACCCCGAAATTGACCTGACGCTGCAGGTGTCGATTCCCCTGCTCGATGTGGTGGCCGAAGACGCGGACCTGATGGTGCGCTTTGGCACCGGCCGCTACGCCGACGTAGAGCATGTGTGCCTGGCGCGCGACGAAGTCACACCCATGGCGTCGCCAGCTTTTGTGCGCGAGCACGGCCCCTTCGACGAGCCCGACAACCTGCTGGGGCAAAGCCTGCTGCGCTCCCCGCTGGAGCCATGGCGCACCTGGTTTACCGCGCAGCACCTCGACTGGCCCGAGCCGGTGGACGGTTCCCAGTTCAACGACATTGGCCTGATGTGCGACGGCGCCGCCGCCGGCATGGGCATTGCGCTGGTCCGCCTCAAGCTGGGCGCACCGTGGCTGGACAACGGCTCACTGGTGCGCCTGGGCACCAACGAGGCATTCACCCGCAGCGTCCCCAGCCCACACGCCCACTACCTGTGCTGGCGCACCGGCACCATGGACCGCTGGGAATGCGCCGCATTTGCCGAGTGGCTGCGCAAAGGCCTGGCGTGAACGCATCCGGCCAGTTGCTATCTATTCAATAGCTTCACAGGTAGTAAACACGGCGACTACACAGCTAAAAACACCTCAAAAAGTCTATTTTTCGCACCTGGAACCCCTCCAGCCATGGGTAAAACCCGCCAAAGCTCGGATGGCCCGCAATTCACAGCCCCCTTCAGTTTTCTTCAACCCAAGGTTTCCCGCTTGCTCTAAAGTCGGTGTTCATTAGGAGTTTGCCCATGAATGCCCCCCTTACCCCAGAGCAGCAAGCGTCGTTCGCGCGTGCCGCGCGCCAGTCGCAGGTTGTCAAAGCGCTGCAAGCGCTGCTGCCCAGCCATGCGCTGCTGTGGAACGCCGAAGACACCACGCCCTACGAATGCGATGGCCTGACGGCGTACCGCCAGCGGCCGCTGGTGGTGGTGCTGCCTGAAACCTATGCCGAAGTGCAGGCGGTGTTGAAAACCTGCCACGCGCTGGATGTGCCGGTGGTGGCGCGCGGTGCGGGCACCGGCTTGTCGGGTGGCGCCATGCCGCACGCACTCGGCGTGACGCTGTCGCTGGCCAGGTTCAACAAAATCCTGAGCATGAACCCGCTGGCCCGAACGGCCGTCGTGCAGGGCGGCGTGCGCAACCTGGCTATTTCTGAAGCGGCGGCACCGCACGGCCTGTATTACGCGCCAGACCCGTCCAGCCAGATCGCCTGCACGATTGGCGGCAACGTGGCCGAAAACTCGGGCGGTGTGCACTGCCTGAAGTACGGGCTGACGGTGCACAACGTGCTCAAAGTGAAGGGCTTCACCATCGAAGGTGACCCTGTCGAGTTTGGCAGTGACGCGCTGGACGCGGCGGGCTACGACCTGCTCAGCGTGATTGTTGGCAGCGAAGGCATGCTGGCCGTGACGACCGAGGTCACCGTGAAGCTGGTGCCCAAGCCGCAGCTGGCGCGCTGCATCATGGCCAGCTTTGACGACCTGCGCAAAGCGGGCGACGCCGTGGCGGCGGTGATTGCGGCGGGCATCATTCCGGCCGGGCTGGAGATGATGGACAAGCCCATGACCGCAGCGGTTGAAGACTTTGTGCATGCGGGCTACGACCTGACCGCCGAGGCGATTTTGCTGTGCGAGTCCGACGGCACGCTGGAAGAGGTCGAAGAAGAAATTGGCCGCATGAGCGAGGTGCTGACGCGCTGTGGCGCCACGGCCATTACCGTGAGCCAGAACGAGGCTGAGCGCCTGCGCTTTTGGTCGGGGCGCAAAAACGCCTTTCCGGCGTCAGGCCGCATCAGCCCTGACTACATGTGCATGGATTCGACCATTCCGCGCAAGCGCCTGGCCGACATTCTGCTGGCCATTGCCGAGATGGAGAAAAAGTACCAGCTGCGCTGCGCCAACGTGTTTCACGCGGGCGACGGCAACCTGCACCCGCTGATTTTGTTTGACGCGAACGATGCCGACCAGCTGCACCGCTGCGAGCTGTTTGGTGCAGACATTTTAGAAACCAGCGTGGCCATGGGCGGCACGGTGACGGGCGAGCACGGCGTGGGCGTGGAAAAGCTCAATTCGATGTGCGTGCAGTTTTCAGCGGCCGAAAACGAGCAGATGTTTGGCGTGAAACGGGCGTTCGATGCCAAGGGTTTGCTGAACCCGGGCAAGGTCATCCCGACGCTGAACCGCTGCGCCGAATACGGAAAAATGCTGGTGCGCGGCGGCAAGATTTCGCACCCTGACCTGCCTCGGTTTTAAGCTGGCTCACGCGGATGCGGGCATTGCGCGGGCTGGCCTGGTTGCTGGTGTTTCAATCGGTCGGTGAATTGCTGGCGCGCGCGTTGCAGCTGCCCTTTCCGGGGCCGGTGGTTGGCATGCTGCTGCTGTTGCCCGCGCTGCGTTGGCCCGCAATACGCACCCCCGTTTCCAGCTGCGCTGACTTTTTGTTGCAGCACCTTTCGTTACTCTTTGTGCCGGTGGGTGTGGGTGTCATGACCCATTTGTCATTGGTCGCGCAATACGGAATTCGCATTTTGGTGGTCGTGGTGGCGTCCACGCTGGCGGGTTTGCTCGTCACCGTGCTCACGCTTCGGTTGTTCACCAGGCGCGTAAAGGACACCCCCGATGCCTAAGTTTGTCGAGCTGTGGGTCTACCTGTCGGCCACGCCCCTGTTCGGGCTAACCGCGACGCTTGCTGTTTATGTGCTGGCCCAGGCGGCGTATGCGGCGCTGGCGCAGGCCCCGTGGGGCCAACCCGGTGCTTTGGACGGTGCTGGTTCTGGCCACCGGTTTGCTGCTGACGGGCGTGCCCTACCCCACCTATTTCGCAGGGGCGCAGTTCATTCACTTTTTGCTCGGGCCTGCAGTGGTTGCCCTGGCCTGGCCGCTGTGGCAGCGGCGCATCGAACTTCGGCAACGCTGGGGCCGGCTACTGGCGGCGGCGCTCGCGGGTGGCGCTGTGGCCAGCGCCTCGGCCGGCCTGCTGGGTTGGGCGCTTGGCTTGCCGATAGAGGTGGTGTTGTCGCTGGTGCCCAAGTCCGTCACCGCGCCGGTGGCCATGGGCATTGCCGAAAAAATCGGGGGGATTCCAGCGCTGGCGGCTGTGTTTGCGGTCGTCACCGGGCTGGTCGGCGCGCTGGCCGGCAAATACCTGTTTGACGCCGTGCGCGTGCCCACCGATTCGCAGGGCTGGGCTGCGCGCGGCTTTGCGCTGGGCACCGCTGCCCACGGCATCGGTGCAGCGCGCGCCCTGCAGGTCAACAGCGACGCCGGTGCCTACGCTGGCCTGGCTCTTGGCCTGCAGGTGGTGCTGGCTTCGCTGCTGATTCCGCTGGCCTACCAGCTGTGGGCGCTGTTCAGCGTGCTTTAAACCGCCTGCAGCTCGGGCCGGCCGGTGGCCACCGGCTTGACCTGGCTCGGTGTGACGGCATCAAAACCCACCAGAATTTCCCCCGACAACTGGCCGCCCTCTTCCACCACCAGCTTGCCGTAGCGGATGGTGCCGGTGACTTTGCCAGTAGCGTAGATCACCAGCTTTTGACGAACCGTCAAATTGCCATTGAAGGTGCCGCGAATTTCCGCCACATCGATTTCAGCCGACCCTTTGAAGGCGCCTTGCTCGGCGATCTGAATCACGCGCGAATCCATCGTGGCCTCCACCAGCCCCTCGACCACCAGCGTGTCGCAGTCGGTGATTTCAACCCCCTTGAGCTTGATGTTCGGGCCAACGGTTAACTTGCTGCCCCCTTCGACGGCCGGGGTGCTCGTCGGCGCTGTTGCGGCCGCCCCATAAGGCTTGGCCTGAGCAGATGCCAAGCTTGCCGTGCCTTGCGTGCTGCCCGAGGCGTTGCCGCTGCTGTAGGGCGAATTCAGAGGCTGGCCGATGGGCCGCGTGGTGTTGGAGGGGGTTTGCGGCGTTTCAGCCTCGCGCTTGCCAAAAAACGGTGTTGCCATGTCGCATCCTTTAAAAAACCGGATGCTACGGCGGCTTGTTGCTCAAAGCGTCCACCGGATGAAAGTTAGGTAACGAAATGACTTTTCCCGGCCCACCCGGAAAAGAGGATCAGCGCAAGCCGACGCCCCGCCGGTGCGCGCCGCCGCATCGGCTGTGACTGACAGCACGATGCTTGCTTGGCCGATGGCGGGAGGCCACCAACTGCTCGATCATGCGTGATCGAAAAAACACGGCGGCACCACGGCCTCGTGCCCGGTAGCGTGGGCCATCAGTTGCTGTTTTTTCGGCACACCCGCTAACACCATTTGCACTGCCTTAAATTCCTCACCCCCATGCAAGACCTGCACATACCTCGCACACCACGCGCGCTCAACAACACCGCCGACATCCACACGCTTACCGAGCTTCACGAACGCGTCAACGCCCTGCTCGACATGCCGCTGCCCAAAGAGGGTGACGCCTGGCCACTGCCGCTGCAAACCACGCTGGAAGATATCACCGACACAGCACCCGAGCCCTTGGCGCGGACTGGCTCGACCTGAGCGCCTCACCCCGCCAACAAGGCCACATTCCCTCCGGCCGCTGTGGTGTTCACCGTCACCGTCTGCTCGGCACAAAAGCGCAGCAAATAGTGCGGCCCGCCTGCTTTGGGGCCGGTGCCGCTCAAGCCTTCGCCGCCAAAGGGCTGCACGCCCACCACGGCGCCAATCATGTTGCGGTTGATGTACACATTGCCCACATGCGCGCGCGCGGCCAGGGCCTGGGCGCGTGAGTCGATGCGGGTCTGGATGCCCAACGTGAGGCCGTAGCCCAGAGCGTTGATCTGGTCAATGACGGCTTCGGCCGTGGGCAGCGCGCCGCTGCCCCAGCGCACGATCTGCAGCACGGGGCCGAAGATTTCGTCGCGTACGTCGGCCAGGCTGGGCACCTCGAACGCAGCCGGGGAGATGGCGTTTGCTATATTTTCAATAGCTTTACAGGCAGTAAACGCCTGGGCTAGAAGCACTTTTGATGATGAATTAAGCCGTTTCAGGTGTTTTTGGAGGTTGTCAAAGGCTTCAGCGTCAATCACAGGACCAACGTCGGTGGCCAAGTCGGCCGGGTGGCCCAGCACCAGCTCGCGCGCTGCGCCTTGAATCATGGCCATCACGTGGTCGGCGATGCCTTCATGCACGCACAACAAACGCAGCGCCGAGCAGCGCTGGCCCGCCGAGCGGAAGGCGCTTTGCACCACGGCGTCCGCCACCTGTTCGGGCAGGGCCGTGCTGTCCACCAGCATGGCGTTGATGCCGCCGGTTTCGGCGATCAACGGCGTGATCGGGCCGTCTTTGGCCGCCAGAGCGCGGTTGATGGTGCGCGCCACCTGGGTGGAGCCGGTGAACACCACACCGGCCACGCCGGGGGCTGCCACCAGCGCTGCACCCACGGTTTCGCCGGGGCCGTTGAACAACTGCAGCGCGCCTTCAGGCACGCCCGCAGCGTGCAGCAATTTGACGGCTTCCCGCGCCACGCCGGGGGTTTGTTCGGCGGGTTTGGCGGCCACGGTGTTGCCGGTACTCAAGGCTGCGGCCACCTGGCCCATGAAAATCGCCAGCGGAAAGTTCCACGGGCTGATGCACACCCACACGCCGCGCGCAGTCAAGCGCAGCTCGTTGGTTTCACCCGTCGGGCCGGGCAGCAGGGTGGGCTGCATGATGCGTTCGGCCTCGTCGGCGTAGTAGCGCAAAAAGTCCACCGCCTCGCGCACCTCGGACACAGCGTCGCCCCAGGTTTTGAACGCTTCCTTCACCAGCAGCGCGCAAAAGCGGGGCATTTGCGCCTGCAGCGCGTCGGCCGCACGGCGCAGGATGGCAGCGCGTTCAGTGACTGGGGTTTTGCTCCAATTTTGATAGCTGTCCAGGCAGTATTTAATTGGGCTAGCGGTTGATTTGGCATCAAAAAAAGGCACCTGGGGCACATCCGTGGTGTGCAGGGCTGCCTGGAGCGGTTCCCACATCGCGTCCACCGTCAGATCAAGCCCGGCGCTGTTGCGGCGCGCGCCTGAGGCGGCGGGGCCGAACAGGTCCACGGGCAACGGCAATGACGGTGTCGCCTCCAAATACAGCGGCGACGTCAGCAGCACATCCATGCCCACCGACGCGTCGGCCAGCTGGTGCACAAACGAGGAGTTCGCGCCGTTTTCAAGCAGGCGGCGCACCAGGTAGGCCAGCAGGTCGCGGTGCGCCCCGACGGGGGCGTAGACGCGGCAGGTCACCGCCGGGTTTTTCAGCACCTCGCGGAAGATGCCTTCGCCCATGCCGTGCAGGCGTTGCAACTCAAACTTGCCAGATTGGCCCATGGCCAGAATCGCGGCGATGGTGCCGGCGTTGTGCCCGGCGAACTGCGGGTAAATGGCGTCAGGTGCGGCCAGCAGCGCCTGCGCGCAGGCCAGGTAGGCCACGTCGGTGTGGTGTTTGTGGGTGAACACGGGGTAGTGCGGCAGGCTAAGTTCCTGCGTGCGTTTGATCTCGGCGTCCCAGTAGGCGCCCTTGACCAGGCGGCACATCAGGCGCAACTGGTATTTGCGCGCCAGGCCAATGACGTGGTGCACCAGCTCCAGGCTGCGGGTTTGGTAGGCCTGCATGGCCAAGCCAAAACCTTGCCAGGCCGGGTGGTGCTGCGCCACCTGGGCGGCAAGGGCCTCGAACACGTCCAGCGACAGCTCCAGCCGGTCCACCTCTTCGGCGTCAATCGTCAGGTTGATATTGGCCCGGGCGGCGAGCTCGCACAGGCCCCACACGCGGGGCACCAGCTCGGCCATGACGCGGGCGTGCTGCGCGGCCTCAAAACGCGGGTGCAGGGCACTCAATTTGATGGAAATACCATCATTTAGCTCGCATGCCCTTGTCTTTACTGCCTGTGTAGCTATTGATTCAATAGCATTAGCGTAGCTCGTCAAATAACCCTCGGCATCTTTCGCGGTGCGGGCGCCCTCGCCCAGCATGTCATAGCTGAAGCTCAGGTTGGGCTGGTGTTTTCTGGCCCCAACGGCTTCTTTCATGGCATCACCAATCGTCTGGCCCAGCACAAACTGGCGGCCCAGCAGCTGCACCGCCCGCAGCGTGGCGGCTACCACACTGCGGGCGCCCAGGCGGCTCATCAGGGTAGGCTGCCCCCCTTCTGGCAAAAACTTTTTGGACAAACCAATCGCAGACGCTGACAAACGCGCCATCACGCCCGAACTCACGCCATCAGGGGCGCCGTCAAAATCCGCCCGCCCCAGCTGGTCGGCGGTGAGGGCGATGGCGGTGTCGGCGTCGGGCACGCGCAGCAGCGCCTCAGCCAGCCGCATCAGCGCCAGGCCCTCAGCGCTGGATATCGGGTACTCCTTGAGCAGACTCTCCATGGCCCAGAAGGGCGGCGGGTTGTCACGCACAGCCTGTACCCAGGGCTGGGCTTGCTGCGCGGCAGCGGCCCAGTCCAGCGCACCCGACAGCGCCGCCAAGTGGCGGGTCACCACGTCGGCTTCGGGGCGGTAGGGAAAGGGCAGTCGGGTCGGCGGGCGAGAACCCGACAGGGTGGACAAGCTGGACAAGGTGGACATAAGCAACTCCGGTGCGTTGAATGAGGGTTAGCAATGCCCCCGATATTCCGGGCTTTCGTGGTGAATTTCTCGCTAATATTGACGTGCGCACGAAACAATTCACTACAAGCGACCCATGACCGATGCCCTGCCCGCAATTGACCGTATCGACCTGAAAATCCTGAAGGCGCTGCAGCAGGACGGGCGCCTGTCCAATCTCGGACTTGCTGAGCAGGTGGGCCTGTCGCCCACGGCCGTGCTGGCACGGGTCCAGCGCTTGACGCGAGATGGCTACATCCTCGGCTATGAGGCGCGGCTGAACCCGCTCAAACTGGGCGCCGGAATGATGGTGTTTGTCGAGGTGCTGCTGGACCGCACCAACTCAGGTGTGTTTGACGCCTTCAAGGCGGCGGTGCAGGTGTACCCCGAAATTATGGAATGCCACATGGTGGCAGGCGGCTTTGACTACCTGATCAAAACCCGCCTGCCCGACATGGCCGCCTACCGCGCATTTGCCGGCTCGGCGCTGTGGCAGTTGCCCGGCGTTCGCGAAACCCGAACCTACGCGGTGATGGAAGAGGTGAAAAACACCACACAATTGCCGCTTAAGATCAATTGAGCGTCTGGTTTTTGAAAGAAAAGCAGCTGTCATCAAAAAAATAAATGCCTTGATACAAAATACGGCTCCCAAACGCTGCTCGCCACAGGCCGGGCGGCTCTTCCCGCAGGCTCACTTCCTTTAGACCCGGAACCTTTCAATGAAAAACAAGATGTACACCACGCTGCTCGGCGCTCTGATGGTGGCGATATCAGCGCTGGGAACAGCGGCGCTGGCTGCAGACAACGGTGTGTCCGACACTGAAATTCGTATTGGCCAGTTTGCGGCACAAACCGGCCCGGCGGCCGAGCTGGGCAAACGCATGCAGGCGGGCATCAAGGCGCAGTTTGCGGCCGTCAACGCGGCAGGTGGTGTCAACGGCCGCAAGCTGTCGCTTGTCTCCCGTGACGACAGCTACGAGCCCGAAAAATCAGCGCTGGCTGTGAAGGCGCTGATTGAGGAAGACAAGGTGTTCGCGCTGATCGGTTCGGTGGGCACGCCCACCACGCTGGCCGCACTGCCTGCCATCAACGCTGCCCGCATCCCGCTGATTGGACCCGTCACGGGCGCGCAGGCGCTGCGCGAGCCGCTCAACCGAAATGTGTTTCATGTGCGGGCCAGCTACTTTGACGAAACCGAGCGCATCGTGCAGCATCTGGCGACGCTGGGCATCACAAAAATCGCGGTGTTCTACCAAAACGATGCCTTTGGCAAAACCGGGCTTGACGGAGTGAACCGAGCCCTCGACAAACGCAAGATGAAAGTGGTGGGCACGATGACCGTGGAGCGCAACAGCGTAGACGTGGCCGCCTCGGTCACCGAACTGTTCAAGCTCGCGCCAGAGGCGGTCATTCAGATCAGCGCCTACAAGTCCAGCGCCGCGCTGATCAAACAGGCCCGCGCCAACAACTACCGCGGCCAGTTTTTCAATGTCAGCTTTGTCGGCTCTCACGCGCTCATCGAAGAGTTGGGCGATGCAGGTGCCGGCGTGACGATTTCGCAGGTAGTGCCGTTTCCGTTTGCTGCGTCAACCCTGATTGGGCGGGAATACCAGCAACGCATGATGGAGGCGGGCGACAAGGAGTTCGACTTTTCCAGCATGGAAGGCTTTTTGGCCGCCAAAGTACTGACCGAAGGTCTGCGCCGTGCGGGAAAAGGCCTGAGCCGCGAGGCCCTTACCAGCGCGCTGGAGTCTATGAAAGACTACAACATGGGCGGCTTTTCGGTGACTTACGGCCCGACTGACCACGAGGCATCAAACTTCACCGAACTGACGATTACGGGGCGCGGCGGCAAGTTTGTGCGCTAGGCGGCTGAAAAGCTAGTTGGCGGACAACGCTGCAGGTCAGCGCGCACCAAAAATAGCGGTGCCGACCCGCACCATGGTGCTGCCCGAGTGAATCGCCGCCTCCAGGTCATTGGTCATGCCCAGCGACAGCGTGTCCAGCGCCGTCGTGCCAGCGGCTGTCAACGCAGCGTTAAGGTCATCAAATACGGCCCTGGCCTTTGCATTGATTGCACACGCAGCTACAAAATCATGAGCAGGCTCAGGGATCATCATGAGCCCACGTAGCGTTAGCCTCGGCAGCTTGACAACCTCCTGCGCCAGGCCCAAAAGCGCTTGCGATGCCACCCCTGACTTATTGGCGCCGCCGTCGATATTGACCTGCAGACAGACCTGCAGCGGCGCCAGCTGCGGGGGGCGCTGCTCACTCAGGCGCTGGGCAATTTTCAGGCGGTCCAGCGACTGCACCCAGTCAAAATGTTCCGCCACCAGGCGAGTTTTGTTGCTTTGAATCGGCCCAATGCAGTGCCAGGTCAGCTGCGCGCGCAGGTCTGCGAGCGCAGCGATTTTCTCGGCACCCTCGGCAATGTAGTTCTCACCAAAGGCCCGCTGCCCGGCCGCTGCGGCAGCGCGAACCGCGTCGGCGCCGAACATCTTTGACACGGCTAGCAGCGCCACCGTATCGGGGTGGCGTCCGGCAGCAATGCAGGCGGTCAGCATTCGGTCGCGAACATGCTGCAAATTCAGGGCAATCATCGTCATAATCAAACTGTAAACGTTTCGAATACCGGTCTGGATTTCAGGTCTCCTCCACAAGGACTCATACGCATGGACATCACGCAACTGCTGGCTTTCAGTGTCAAGAACAAGGCGTCTGACCTGCACCTGTCGGCAGGCTTGCCGCCAATGATCCGCGTCAACGGCGACGTGCGCCGCATCAACGTCGACCCGCTGGACCACAAGGAGGTTCACGCGATGGTGTACGACATCATGAACGACACCCAGCGCAAAAACTACGAAGAGTTTTTAGAGGTGGACTTTTCGTTCGAGATTGACGGGCTAGCGCGCTTTCGGGTCAATGCCTTCAACCACAACCGCGGTGCCGGGGCGGTGCTGCGAACCATCCCCTCCAAGATTCTGACGCTCGAGCAACTCAACGCACCCAAGATTTTTAGCGACCTGGCCCTAAAGCCGCGCGGCATGGTGCTGGTCACCGGCCCCACGGGCTCGGGCAAGTCCACGACGCTGGCGGCCATGGTCAACTACCTGAACGAGACCGAATACGGCCATATCCTGACGGTCGAAGACCCAAATGAGTTCGTGCACGAATCCAAAAAATGTCTGATCAACCAGCGTGAAGTCGGCCCGCACACGCTGAGCTTTGCCGCCGCGCTCAAGTCCGCCCTGCGCGAAGACCCGGACGCGATTCTGGTCGGCGAAATGCGGGATCTGGAAACCATTCGCTTGGCCATGACCGCAGCGGAAACCGGCCACCTGGTGTTTGGCACGTTGCACACGTCCAGCGCGGCCAAAACCATCGACCGGATTATTGACGTGTTCCCGGCCGAGGAAAAGGAAATGATCCGCTCGATGCTGTCCGAATCCCTGCAAGCGGTGATTTCACAAACGCTGTGCAAGACCAAAGACGGCTTGGGCCGCGTGGCGGCGCACGAGATCATGCTGGGCACCAGCGCGATTCGCAACCTGATTCGTGAAGCCAAGGTGGCGCAGATGTATTCGTCCATCCAGACGGGCAACAGCGTGGGCATGCAGACGCTGGACCAGAACCTGACCGAGTTGGTCAAGCGCAATGTGATTTCGGCCACCGAAGCGCGCGGCAAGGCCAAGATCCCCGAGAACTTTCCTGGCGCTTAAACGCTCGCAGCACAGCGCCCGCCGCACGCGCCTCAAACCAGCACAGCGGTTTCATTCATGTCGCTCAAGGCCACCTGGGTTTTGCCACCCAGCGCCATTTCATTGTTACTTCACTGGAGCCTCGCATGAAAGGTATTCTCAACATGCTCAAACGCTCGTCGCCCGGCAGGCCGGGCGACGACCAGCCCGATTCAGTGATTTTCACCACTGCCTTCGCCGAGATGGGGCTGGAAGGCGCCACGCTCACACCGTGGGAAGCGCGTGCCAACGAGATCGGCGCCAAACGCGTGTCCGCGTCGCGCGGGCTGAAGATTTTGCAAAGCCTGTGGGCCAAAGACAAGTACATGTGCCGGCTCGATGACTCCGCTATTGGTCGGCTGGAGAGATTCTTCGATTTTGCGACGGTGCCGGAAGGCCGCAAAATCATCGGGCAAGACGAATATGGCAACTTCATGGTCGTGCTGTTGACAGGCGCTATTGCGGTTGACCGGGTGCAACCCTGGGGCGAAAACCTGCGGTTGACGGAGGCCCGGCCCGGCGACATTCTCGGCGAAATGTCCTTGCTTGACAGCGGCATGCGTTTTTCCAAATGCACCACCCTAGGTGAATGCCAGATTGCGGTTCTGGGAGCGGCGGAGCTCGACGAAATGATGACCGCTGATCCGATTTTGGCCGCCAACCTGATCGCTCTGCTGGCTCGAAAGCTGTCGCTGCGCTTGAGGGTGGTCAGCGCCCGCCTGACCGACACCCGCGGCTGAATCTTCCAGCCAGCATTTTTCGTTCAAGCCAGCAGAAAAACAGCACACAACGAGGCGGAGTAATTCCATGGAACGCGATCAGGCCAGTAAATTCATCAATGACCTTCTCAAGCTGATGGTCAGCCGCAATGGCAGCGACCTGTTCATCACGGGCGAGTTTCCACCTGCCATGAAAGTCGATGGCAAGGTGGTCAAGGTGTCCCCGCAGCCCCTGAACGCCACCCACACGCTGGCGTTGGCGCGCGCCATAATGAATGACAAACAGGCGTCAGAGTTTGAGCGCACCAAAGAATGCAACTTTGCCATTTCGCCGCCAGGACTAGGGCGCTTTCGGGTGAACGCCTTCGTGCAGCAAGGCCAGGTGGGCATGGTGATGCGGGTTATTCCTGCCACGCTGCCCACGCTGGACGGTTTAAACATGCCACAGGTCCTCAAGGACGTGGTGATGGCCAAGCGGGGGCTAACAATTCTGGTAGGCGCCACGGGCTCGGGGAAATCCACCACGCTGGCGGCCATGGTGAACTGGCGCAACGAGCAGTCTTTCGGCCACATCATCACGATCGAGGACCCAGTGGAGTTTGTGCATCCGCACAAAAACTGTGTGGTCACCCAGCGTGAAGTAGGGCTGGACACCGACAGCTGGGGAGCAGCGCTCAAAAACTCCCTGCGCCAGGCACCCGACGTGATTTTGATGGGCGAGGTGCGCGACCGCGAAACCATGGAACACGCGATTGCCTTCGCCGAAACCGGGCACCTGTGCCTGTGCACGCTGCACGCCAACAGTGCCAACCAGGCCTTGGACCGCATCATCAACTTTTTTCCTGAAGAGCGGCGCGCACAGCTGCTGATGGATTTGTCGCTGAACCTGAAGGCCCTGGTGTCGCAACGCCTGATTCCCAAACAGGACGGCAAGGGCCGCACTGCGGCCGTAGAGATCATGCTTAACTCACCCCTGATTTCTGATTTGATTTTCAAGGGCGACGTGACCGAGATCAAGGAGATTATGAAGAAAAGCCGCAACTTGGGCATGCAAACCTTCGACCAGGCGCTGTTTGACGCGTTCGAGACCAACCAGATTTCCTACGAAGATGCCCTGCGCAATGCGGACTCCGTCAACGACCTGCGCCTGCAAATCAAGCTCAACTCGCGGCGCGCGAAGTCGTCGGATCTGTCAGCAGGCACCGAGAACTTCGCCATCGTTTAAACCTCGACCTTCCCATGTGAGCTCACGCATGTCCAGCACGAACCCGAAAACTTACGACCCAGCCCCTGCTTTGAGAGTCGCCTTCATCGGCCTCGGCGTGATGGGTTACCCCATGGCGGGGCATCTGGCCCTGGCAGGCCATGCGGTCACGGTCTACAACCGCAACACCGCCAAAGCAGCGGCTTGGGTGGCGGAATTCTCCGGAGCAGCCGCGACAGCAGCCCATGCGCATGCCGCATCGCCCCGACTGGCGGCAACCGACTCTGACGTCGTGTTTTGCTGCGTGGGCAACGACGATGACCTGCGCGCCGTGACCGTTGGCCCTGACGGCGCTTTTGCTGGCATGAAGCCCGGCGCCGTATTTGTGGACCACACCACTGCGTCGGCTTCTGTGGCGCGTGAGCTCTATGCGGCCGCGGCGGCCATGGGGCTGCATTTTGTCGACGCACCGGTCTCCGGCGGCCAGGCGGGCGCCCAGAATGGCGCACTTACGGTGATGTGCGGAGGCGACGCCGCCGCTTTTGACGCCGTCAAACCAGCCGGCATGGCGTTTTCAAAAGCTTTCACGCGCATGGGTGTCAGCGGTGCGGGGCAGCTGACCAAGATGGTCAACCAGATCTGCATCGCGGGGCTGGTGCAAGGCCTGAGTGAAGCCGTGGCGTTTGGCGAAAAAGCCGGTCTGGACATGAACCAGGTCCTTGACGTGATCGGCAAAGGCGCAGCGCAAAGCTGGCAGCTCGACAACCGGGGCAAAACCATGGTTGCCGACAAGTTTGACTTTGGTTTTGCAGTGGACTGGATGCGCAAGGACCTTGGCCTGGTACTGGACGAAGGCAAACGCAACCACGCCCGTTTGCCTGTCACGGCGCTGGTTGATCAGTTCTATGCCGACGTGCAGGCCATGGGCGGTCAACGCTGGGACACCTCCAGCCTGATCAAACGCCTGAAGTAGCGCAGGCCTCTTTCAGGTCGCCGTGCTACTTGCTACTTGCTGGTGGGCGGCTGAAGACGGGCCAGTTCGGCCTCCGACAAAATCTCAAATACCCGCACGACTTTCATCACGTCGCTCGTGGTGCGCACCACCTCGGTCGCGCGGTCAGCTTCGCGCTGCGTGACGCGGCCCAGCAGGTACACCGTTCCACGCTCGGTCACCACCTTGAATGCGTTGAACTGCAAATCGCGTGCATCAATCAGCGCGGCCTTGACGCGCCCCGTGACGAGCGTATCGGACGAACGCTGGCCCAGTGTGGAGCCTGCCATCACACCCAGCTCGTTGGCGACGAACTGAACGTTTTCAACCTGGGCCACCAGCTGCTCGACCGCTGTCTTGTCTTGAGCGCTGCCCACTTCACCAGTCAGCAGCACTTGGCGGTTGTAGCTGGTTACGTTGACATGCACCCGCTCGCCGAATCCGGTACGAATGCGGCTTACGGCACGCAACTCGATCCCTTCGTCTTCAAGCTGGGCGCCAGACGTTCGGCGGTCTGCCGCCAACATCGCGCCGCCAGCAATCCCGCCCGCCACCAGCGGAAAGCACGCCGACAGCGTCGAGGCCATGACGCCAGCGGCCAGTGCCACTGCTGCAAGGCGTTTCGTCGAAGAATGAATCATGGGGTGCCTTCCAGGTCGCCAAGTAATTGGGTGTCCACGCCGTCGCAAATGCAATGCAACACCAGCAAGTGGACTTCTTGAATACGCGCCGTGCGCTCATGCGGCACACAGATGTGCACGTCGGTTTCCCGCAGAATTTGCGTCATCTTTCCACCGCCGTGTCCGGTCAGCGCCACAACGGTCATTTCACGTTCGTGTGCCGCTTCAATGGCGGCCAGCACATTGGCAGAGTTACCGCTGGTGCTCATCGCCAGCAGCACATCGCCAGCGCCGCCCAGCGCGCGCACCTGCTTAGAAAAAATAACGCTGAAGTCGTAGTCGTTGGCAATTGCCGTCAAGATTGACGTGTCAGTCGTCAACGCAATGGCGGCCAACTCTGGGCGCTCGCGCTCGTAGCGGCCCACAAATTCTGCGGCGAAATGCTGGGCGTCAGCGGCTGAACCGCCATTGCCACAGGCTAGCACCTTGCCACCGCTGGTGACACTGGCCAGGATGGCCTGAACAGCAGCGGCGATGGGTTTGGACAGCAAATGTGCGGCGTGGTATTTGAGGTCGGCACTGTCGATGAAGTGCTGTTCGATACGTTGTTCAAGCATGCTTTGATGATACCGGGTTGAGGGGTCCCCTCAGTTGCGTTCAGACGGACGGGCAAACCCTGCAGAGGCTCAAGAGGCATCAAACGCGGCCCTGAGCCACTCGATTGACGCAGGAGCC
Organism: Polaromonas sp.; assembly: GCA_031363755.1. Taxonomy (GTDB): domain Bacteria; phylum Pseudomonadota; class Gammaproteobacteria; order Burkholderiales; family Burkholderiaceae_C; genus Polaromonas. The sequence continues at coordinate 15,351 of JANLUZ010000157.1, read as the reverse complement.
GGACGGTCAATCGGCGCACCCGTGACAGCGCCTTGCACCAGCACCACATCGAAACGACACGGCGGTGGCGACGCCAGACGCATCAGGTAATGGCGGGCGGCGTAAATGATGCGCTGCTGCTTGACGCCGCTGATGCTGGCGCCAGCGCCCCCATGCGACGCGCTGCCACGCTGCCGGACTTCCACAAAAACCAGCGTGCCATCCGGCGCTCGCATCACCAGGTCAATTTCACCGCCGCCACGGCCTGGGGTGCGAAAGTTGCGCTCCAGCAGTTTGAGGCCTGCTTGTTGCAGATGTCGCTCAGCCTGGCGTTCGGCGGCGTCCCCGCGTTTTTTCGTGCTGCCGATGGTGGTAGGCTGTTTGACTGGCGACAAGCGGTCAGCCAGTGCCAGCGTACGCTGTTGCTGCTGGGCGCTTGAGCTCAGCTCGTCTTTTTGTCTTTTGGAAAACCACATTGAACGCCTCCTTCGATCTGGCCCTGGGCGCTGCCCGTGCCGCTGCCAGCATGCAGCATTATCCCGACAGTACCTTGTATGTGGTGGCCACCCCCATTGGCAACCTGGCGGACATCACGCTGCGTGCGCTGCATCTGCTGGAGCTGGTGGACGCCGTTGCCTGCGAGGATACGCGCCACACCCGTCCGCTGTTGAAACAGTACGGCATCGACAAACCGCTGTTGGCAGTGCATCAGCACAACGAATCAGAAGCCGCTGCGCTGGTCGTCGAACGGCTGCAGCGGGGCGAGCGGGTAGCTTATGTGAGTGACGCGGGAACGCCCGCTGTCAGCGACCCGGGGGCGCGGCTGGTGGCGGCCACGCGCGCAGCGGGTTTGCGCGTGCTTCCGCTGCCGGGCGCGAGCAGCGTCACCACCGCGCTCAGTGCAGCGGGCGCGGTGACCTTGTCGGGCGAAGCCAGTTTCGTCTTCGCCGGCTTTTTACCCAGCAAGGCTGGGGAGCGTGACCACGCCGTTGCCGCGCTGCAAACCGAGGCGCGGGCCGTGGTGATCCTGGAGGCGCCGCACCGCATTGAGGCGCTGGCCCGCGCCCTGGCGCCGCTGGGCTCACGGCTGATCACGATTGGCAGAGAACTGACCAAGCAGTTTGAAGAAATCGCCACGGTGGCGGCGCAGGACTTTGCCCAATGGCTGGCAAACGGCGCACAGCGCACGCGCGGCGAATTTGCGCTGGTGTTGCATCCCCCGCTGGCAACCCCGTCAACAGATGAAACGGCCATCAGTGGTGAACAATTAAAGGTGTTAAAGCTCTTGCTCGCAGAGCTGCCGCTGAAAACCGCCGTCAAGCTTGCCGCCGAGATCACGTCTGCCCCGCGCAATGAGCTGTATGACGCCGCGCTTCAGCTCAAAAATGCCAGCCCGCAGGCAAGCGACTGACAAACCATCAGCGCCGCGCCGACAGCTGCCGATACCCGGCGATCAGTCTCGATCTGGGAAAGAAGGTCGGTCAAAACCCTGCGCGGTACGCTGAACAACGTTGTTGCCATCCAGGTAGACCCAGAAGAACATGGGCGTGTCGATGTCCATCCAGCGGTAATTCAGAATGTCGCCCGGCCAGGAGGCCACGCGGTCAACGGAACCAGGGCGACCGAATTCGCGCTCAACATCGGCACGCGTCCACGACCCCAGGCCGATTTTGAAAAACTCGTTGAGTCTCATCACCTCGCGGCTGGCAACCACCTGGCCGGATGCGTCCAGGTCCACCATCAATGCGCTTCTGCCGAACGGTTGCGTCGAGTACTGCAGCCGCGTGCCTACCGGCAAAGCCACGACGGCAGACGGCGTGCCATACCGTGCCAGCACCGCATCACGCGTGGCGCCGTTTTGAATCGGTGCCGCGCACGCCGCAAGCAGAAAACTGCCCGACAGCACTGCCGAACGCGCAAATTTCAAAATATTGGCTTGGCATCTGGACATAAAAGCATCCTGTCGTTTCGCGGGGCGATTTGATACAGGCGATTGGTGCGGCTGGCGGGGATCGAACCCACGACCCTTGGCTTCGGAGGCCAATACTCTATCCACTGAGCTACAGCCGCAACGCTGGTTTGGTCGCCGCTTTGAACACGTGAAATGCGGCGTCAAAAGGCTTTTGTATTCTAACAGCCGGGGCATTTGCACTTGCGCGCGCCTACGGGCAATTCCTGAGGCCACGGCTATAATCCGACGTGGTTCGGGAGACCATGGCGCGCCATTTGCTTCCCATTAGCCCACGTGTATTTTTCTTGTCTGTTCCCCGTTTTTTTGAGGACGCCATGAGCGCTAACGACCACACCACGGCCCACGAAGAAGCCCACACTGGCCCCATCAAGACGCCCGGCCAGCTGCTGGCTGCTGTCTTTTTCTCGTTTGTGATCCCCATTTTCGGCATCATCGGGTTGGTCTACTTCGTGGCGTCGGGCAACAAGCCATCGTCTGGTGCGGACACCAGCGCGAAAGCGGTGGCCGAGCGCATTCAGAAGGTCGGCGCGGTCGAAATTCGCGATGCGAACCGGGCATTGAAATCAGGCGAAGAGGTTTACAAGGCGCAGTGCATCGCCTGCCACGCCGCAGGCGCTGCGGGTGCACCGAAGTTTGGCGATGCCAGTGCCTGGTCACCTCGGATTGCAACTGGCTTTGCATCGCTCTGGAATTCAGCCCTCAAGGGCAAAGGCGCAATGGGCGCACAGGGTGGTGGTGACTATGACGACGTGGAAGTGGGCCGCGCAGTGGTCTACATGACGGCTGCCGCCGGTGGCAAATTTGCAGAACCGGCTGCCCCTGCTCCCGCCGTCGCAGCCGTTGACGGCGCAGGTGCGGCACCTGCGGCGCCTTCAGCAGATGTCGTGGCCGCCCTGGCAGCTGCCAAGGCGCCAGCGGTTGGCGTTGTGAAAGTTTCTGCAGGCGCCGGTGAGGCGTTGTACAAACAGGCTTGTGTGGCCTGCCACGCGGCAGGTGTGGCGGGGTCCCCCAGGTTTGGCGACAAGGAGGCTTGGGCACCCCGCATCAAGACCGGCCTGGACATGCTGACGGCCAGCGCGATCAAGGGCAAGGGCGCCATGCCCCCTAAAGGCGGCTCGGCGGCCTCCGATGCAGACATTCGTGCCGCTGTGGAATACATGGTGGCAGCGGCCAAATAAGCCGCCAAATGGGGCCATCACGGCCTGCTGAAGTCGTGACATTGTGAAAAAGCCGGTTTAAAGCCGGCTTTTTCATTGGATGACGATTTTTTGTATTAAATAGGCCTTTAGCCCAGGCGTTTACTGCCTGAATAGCTATAACTTTAATAGCGATTTAGCGCTCAGCGGCTTGCTTTGGCTGCGAGCTGCGCTTGTTCGGGGCTGACGACATAGGCAAATCGTCGGGGCAGATCTGCCGACTGAACCTCGTCAGGCGTCCAGGCGCCCTGCTCAATAGCGTCGGCAGCGTGTGTCATGTCCAGCGAGTGCACCAGCCCAAAGCCGATATCGGTCTGCAGGTACACGCGGCCGTGCTCGTCGAGAAAACAGGCAGCGCTCTGGGTCACCGCGCCCGTATGCGCCGCCACCTCAAACCCTGGGCCGGGCGCCACGCGCCAGACCCAGGGCGTGATCTCCAGCTCCACATACACGCGCTGCGGTCCATTTTGAAAAAACCAGCGGCCCTGGGCATCGCACTCGTAGTTGCGCTGGATAAAGTCGACCAGCTTTTCGTGCATCAGGCGTGAGCCCTTGGCAGCAGCGCGCCGTTCTGCCGACTCCGCGTTGGGGTCGGCCTTTTTGTAGACCAGCGCATCGCTTTGAAATGGCCCCGCCGCTTGCGCGCCGTCGTCGCGCAGATACCAGTTGCCGCGCGCATCCAACGCCAGCCAGCCGAAACAGTCGGGCACGTTGGGCCACTTCGCAATGGCTTGTTTGACGATGTCGTCCATGGGGGGTGCCTTTCAGAGGGTTGACGGACTGACGCGGGCGTCCGGGGACTCAGAGTTGTTGCGCCAAAAAACTGGTCACTGCTTGCGGCATAAGCCGAACGTCGCCAGGCAAGTCGGGAAGCCAGGTGGGCGGTGCGCTGGGGAAACCGACATGGCCGCCCGCAGCGGGCTGCCACAGTGTCACGTGGGGGCTAACGCCCTGCGCAGTGGGCAGGCTGCTGGCGGGAATGAATGGGTCGTTCAGGGCATTGAGTACCAGCGCGGGTACGGCGATGCGGTGCAGATGCGGCTTGGCTGAGGCGCGCGACCAGTAATCGTCGGTGTCCTTGAAGCCATGCAAAGGCGCAGTAAAAATATTGTCGAAGGCATAAAGATCTCGCGCCGCCAGCAGACGCTCGCGGTCAAACAAGCCAGGATGCTGGTCAAGCTTTTTGAGCGCCTTGGGCACCATGGAGCTCAAAAACATGCGGGTGTAGACCAGGCGATTAAAGCCCCGCCCGATCGCCCATCCGCTGGCCGCCAGGTCCAGCGGCGAACACACCGAGGCCACGCCAGAGACCACACCACGCGCCTGAGCCCCCGACTCTGCCGCCCACCGCATCAGCGCATTGCCCCCCAGCGAGATCCCAACGGCTAGCAGCTGCCCGGCATGCTCGCGGGCAAGACGACGCAGAATCCAGTCAATCTCCTCAAAATCACCCGAGTGGTAGGCCCGTGGCGCCCGGTTGAGCTCCCCGGAGCAGCCCCGGAAATGCGGCACCGCACACGCCCATCCGCGGCTGCGCGCCACACTGGCAAAAGCCTCGGCGTAATGGCTGCTGGACGAGCCTTCCAGGCCGTGAAAAACCACCACCATTGGCTGCGGCGGCTGCGCAGCGCCAGGACTTAACGTGGGTGACGCGCGATCAGACGCATCCGCCAGAAAGTCCACATCGATGAAGTCGTCGTCTGGCGTGGTCCAGCGGGCGCGGGTGAACTGCGGCTTGCTGCCCTGGTAGCGGGCCGCATAGAGAGCCGCCCAGATGGTTTGGGCATTGCCACCCGGCAGCCACCAGGGCGCTTGGTAATTCATCACTTCACAACAGGTTAATGCAGGACTTGCGGCGCATCAGAGACTTCCTGCATCTCGCGCGGGGTGCCCGGGCTGGCATGGTGGGCGACCATGCGCCAGCCCTGCGCTGTCTTGTGATAAACGTTGGTGGCGATCACGTAGGCGTGGCGCGGGCCGCCCTCCGTCAGCACCTCAATGCGTTGCAACACGCTGTGCACGCAGGCGCTCAGGGTCTGCACCTTGCGCACCTTTTCGGCAAACGCGCGAATGGTGCCGTTGGCGAACATGATCTCGAAGGTGCCGCGGATGTGGGCAGCACCCACCACGCGCGCGCCGCCCGGGTGAACGCAGACGATGTCGTCCTCGTCGGCCCAGCAGGCCATGAGTTTGTCGACGTCGCCGTTTTGCAGCGCTTCGTAGAAAGACGCTTCAATATCGTCAGCGTTGCTGATATCAGCAAGAGTTGGGTTGGGTTTTCGCATGGGGTAGCCTCGATGATAGTCAGGCAGGCGGCGCATCGGCAGCGAGAGCCGAAATCGCCTTGTCGGCGAGCCAGTCATGCACCAGCTGAGTCATCGTCAGTGAGCCAGCACCCGCAGACTTGCCAGCCGGACTGGCGCGATGCAACAGATCACTAGAGGCCACGAAGGTGCCCACGGGCAGCACGCGCAGGGCCGCTTCGATGAACTGGGCCACGCGCTCGGGCCGCACGGGTTGTTCGTGCGCCGCAATCATGTAGCTTGAGATGGACAACATCCAGCGGGCGAGTTTTTCGGGTAGGCGGGTGGGGGCGGGCTCCGCGCCATGCGCCGAGGCGGCTGAGCGGATCAGCAGCACGCGGTCAAAGCCAAGTGACGCCACCGCCTGTTCGCCCAGGCTGGCCAGCCCCCGCTTGAGCGCCTGCGGCAGTTGCCCCGGCGCGTGCGGCACCACGACCACCAGCGTGTGCACACCGCAACGCTTCAGCCACGCGGCCAAGGCCGGCAGCTGGGCCGGCGTGGGCGTGAAAAATGCGCGCTCCCGGCCGTTGAAAGACACCGGCGGCTCAAACATCACAACAGCGGTGTCAAACCGATGCGGCGGCAGCGGCCAGTCGGGCAGCCATTGCGGTGCCCCGGCGGCAGCAGTGCCGACCTGCGGCAGCGCCATGGTCATGCGCTCAGTGGTCAACACATCGGTGTGCGCGAACAGACCGCTGGCGGCAAGGCCGTGCAACACCTGCGCACCCAACGCGCACCCTGCCCCCGCCAGCAGCAACCGGGCAGAGCCTGGCCGGGTCGCTGCGCCCCATGGGGCAGGCCGCAGCGCCGCGCCCAAAACATATTGTGAATCCATCATGCGACTATGGTACGGTCAGCCATCGTTATTTTGAGCTTGGAGTGCGCCGTATGAATACTTTGACATCCCGCATCAGAACCTGCGCCGGTTGGCTGATGGCCTGTGGCCTGGCCGCTGTGCTCACTGGCTGCGGCTACAACGATTTCCAGCGGCTGGACGAACAGACCAAATCAGCTTGGGCCGAGGTGCTGAACCAATACCAGCGGCGCGCCGACCTGGTGCCCAACATTGTGGCCACCGTCAAGGGCGAAGCTGCTTTTGAGCAAGACACCTTGACCAAGGTGATTGAGGCAAGGTCAAAAGCCACCGCCATTCAGGTCACGCCAGAAACGCTGAAAGACCCGGCGGCGCTGGCCAAGTTCCAGGCCGCGCAAGGCGAGCTAGGCGGCGCGTTGAGCCGCCTCATGGTCGTCAGCGAACGCTACCCTGACCTGAAAGCCAACAAGGGTTTCAGCGACTTGCGGGTACAACTCGAAGGCACGGAAAACCGCATCACGGTGGCGCGCAACCGCTTCATCCAGACGGTACAGGACTACAACGTGCTGGCGCGCAGCTTCCCGAGCAACCTGACCGCCAAGGTCTTTAGCTACGACGTCAAGCCCAACTTCACGGTGCAAAACGAAACGCAGATTTCAGCACCGCCGACAGTTGATTTCAGCAAAAAATAAGCTCCTTCGGCTTCAGCTGTGATCGCTTCATTCTTGCGCTGGTTTGCGCTGCTGCTGTTGACCGTTGCTGTGAGCACGGCAGGCGCGCAAAACAAGCCAGGGGCAGATGGTCTGCAGGCCATCCCTGCGCTGACCAGCCACGTCATTGACAACACCGGCACCCTAAGTGCCGCCGACCGCCAGGCCCTGGACGCCAAACTCGCCGCCTTCGAGCAAAGCCGGGGCGCGCAAGTCGTGGTGCTGATGGTGGCGAGCACGCAGCCTGAAGACATCACCTCGTTTGCCCAGCGCGTGGGCGACTTCTGGAAGATTGGCCGTCAGAACATTGGGGACGGCCTGCTGCTGGTGGTGGCCAAGGACGACCGCACCGTGCGCATTGCCACCACCAAGGCCCTGGAAGGCGCCGTGCCCGACTTGGCCGCCGCCCAGATCATTGCCACGTCCATCACTCCAAACTTCAAACGCGGCGATTTTGCGGCCGGGCTCAATGCCGCCGCCGACCAGCTCATGACGCGCATCACCGGTGAGGCCCTGCCTGCACCGGAACGCCAGCGCAGCGCCGGGCAAGCCGACCGAGGTTTGAACTGGACCGACCTGGCTGTTTTCCTGTTTTTTGCTGTGCCCATCGGCGGCCGGGTTTTGTCTAGCGTGCTCGGCCGCAAGCTGGGTGTGCTGGCCACGGGCGGTGCTGTCGGCGGTGCCGCCTGGCTGTTCACCAGCAGCCTGCTGATTGCAGGCGTGGCAGGCATTGCCGGACTGCTGTTTGCGCTGGTGGCAAGCCTCGGCTCGTTCGGGCGGGGCAGCGGACTTGGGGGGCTGGGCGGCCTGGGCGGGTTCGGCGGCGGTGGTGGATTTGGTGGTGGTGGCGGCGGCTTCAGCAGCGGCGGCGGTGGCAACTTCGGCGGCGGCGGTGCCTCCGGCGGGTGGTGATGATGATGACGATATGGCACCGACTCACGACACGGCTGCGCCATCTGTGGTGGGATGAAAGCGACACGACGCGCCACATTCCACCGGCCACAGCCCAGCGGCTCGAAGCCTGTGTTGCGGCCAGCGAGCAACGCCACACGGGACAGATTCGCTTATGCGTGGAAGCGTCACTCCCTGGCAGTTATGTCAGGCGGCTAAGCGTCGGCACGCCGCTGCCCGCGCTGGTGCGCCAGCGCGCGGTGATGATGTTCAGCAAACTGCGTGTGTGGGACACCCAGCACCACAACGGCGTGCTGATTTATCTGCTGCTGGCCGAGCGCGCCATCGAGATCGTGGCCGACCGCAACCTGGCAGGGCGTGTCAGTCCCGAAGAGTGGCAGGCGGTGGTGGGGCGGCTGGCCAGCGCGCTGGCCACACAGCGACATGAAGCGGGCTTGACGCAAGCCATCACCGAAACATCGGCGCTGCTGGCGCAACACTTTGCGCGGGCCGCCCCAGCTGCGATGGTGGCCGTGGACCAGCCTAATGAATTGCCGGATACACCGCATCTGCAATAACGCTATATTTTTAATAGCTATTCAGGCAATTAACACCTGGACTAGAGGCACTTTTAACCCTTAATTCACGTCTTTTGATGCTGCAAGGCGTGCGCAGGCTGTTTTTGGCGTGTGAAAGGCACTGCGTTGGTTTGGTCTTCAGCTCTGGCTTAGCCTCTGCGCATTGAATACTCGCGTGCTGTACGCTACGAAATGCGATTTAAGAAAGCAGTCAGGCAACGCCGGCAATTTACCAATTTATCAGTTTGCTGTGGAATGGGGGCCTGTGAGAAATGGTGAAGGTGAAAATCCCCTTCCGCAGGCAGGCTCCCAAACGGGTCTACTGAAAACAAATTAATACATCCTTACTGGATGCGACGGGTAACATCTTGACATTGTTGGGTCTCTGCAAAAGCTATTGACCTGCTAATGAGCAAGCCAATCTTCGAATTGCGCGTTGACCAAACCATTCTCAGGGAACAATCAAAATGAAAAAAACTGCTGATGTAGAACATCGACATACGCCTGGAGCCTTGAAAAGCGCGATTGCAGGCGTTTTGTTAACAGGCTTACTGGGTTGTGGCGGCGGTGCGGTGTCAAGCGCGCCGTCAGTGTCTTCACCGTCGTCGTCCTCGTCGACATCTGCCGTCTCACTACCGGCAGTGCCAGTTCCAGTTCCAGTTCCAGTTCCAGCGCCAGTACCAGCTCCAGCTCCAGCTCCAGCTCCAGCTCCAGTACCAGCTCCAGTTCCAGTTCCAGCATCAGCATCAGCATCTGCCAATACCGAAGCAGCGTTAGCAACGTTTTGGGAGCGATACGGCGATAAAAGCACGTTTCCTGCGACGTACGTGGAAATTCTTACCAAACTGCTGGAAGCTGAAGACAAGGTCCTTGCAAAAGACTATTTGGGCGCAAGCAAAATCACGGGTCCTTTGATTGAAAAATACCCACTCATATTGAACGACACGCCCGGAAACAACGTGTGGTGGAGTAATTACACAATAGTTAACGGCAGAACTCCGCGCCCTCACCTCGGTGAGCCCGGTACTTATGCCCATCTGCGCATGCTTGACGACATCATCAAGGTGGGCATTAGCAAGCCTTTGCCTGGCAACACAGCACTTCAGATGGCTATCGTGATGCCAGTTTGCTCTGACATTGTGCCCATCAAAGGGCCGACGTTACTAAACTACCGCTTGAACCCGGATATAAAAACAAATTCCTACGAGGCGGTGCGTCAATCGTTGCGCTTGTTCCAGAGCTACATACTGGCTATCAGTGGTGGCGAGCTGCGCCTGGAGTTAAATTTTTACGAAGTTAATTCGTGTTTTCAAATCAAAAAAGCAACAGACTATGTGGGCGGTAACTTTTCAGCACCGATTTTGCAGCTGCCCGCTGGCGTAGCTGATAAATCAGATATGTTTTGGGTGATCTATCCCAGCGACCCAAGCACCGGCGTCGATTTTGGATTCAGCAGTGGGGTAAGTAGCTTTGGGCCGGGAAAAGCTGTGTTTATTTGTGAGGACCATTGGGTGATGAAAAAGCGGTCGCCCGATCAAGGCGAAGGCAATCGCACTGACGTGGAGCGAAGGATGTATCTCCCCGAGTGGATTCAGCACGAGTTTTTTCACCACTTATTTAGCAGCTGGCCCGAGCTGGGGTTAGAGAAAACCCCTCATGAATGGTTTACAAAGGCGAATTGGCCGGCGGACTTTACTGGAAATGAGGAAGAAGACTACTACGCCGAGGCGCTTAACAAGCGCCTCTACCAGGCAACGCCAAGCATTGCGCAAAAGCTTAAACGAGCTGGCAAATAGCGGTTGCGGTTCCGAACCAGCCGACCACACCCGTCGGCTTGTGTCGAAACCAATCAGGGGCCGCTGTGTCCCTCGATTCGCTTTATCCGTGATTACTGTATCTTTCAGTCCTGAGCTCGCCAAAGCGAGCTGACACCGCTCCAGCGACAGTGCAGCGAATTGCGGCGCGACAACTGGCAGTTGTCTGACCTTGGTACGGCCACGTGGACCACGCTACGGGTGTCATACGCAATTCACAGTGAGATGCGGGCACGCCTTGCGCCCGCCTACGCGTTGATGACTTAGAGGAGCGCATATGAACACACCCACGCCGCAACCAAAAGATGCCAAACCTGTTGACCCCGACATAGTCGAGCAGGCTGTGGCGGGACACGGTGTTCCGTCCCAGGATCCGGACCTAGCAGCGCAGGTTAGCCCCAGTCCTGCTGAAGCCGAACGTGAATCAAAGTCAGCTTTGATTGGGGGCGGCTTGGTAGCCGGCATTGCCGCGGGTGCGGCCGTGGGTGCGGCGGTGGCGGGGCCAGTCGGTATCCTGGTGGGCGGAACAGTAGGGGCTGTTGCCGGCGCGGTGGGCAGCAACGCTGCTGGCGAGTTGGTCAATTTAGAAAAGACGGCCAAGCCCGCAGAAGGCCCAGCAGACGCTTCAACCACCAAGCCCGGTGGAACGCCAGGTTGACCAGCCACAACCGGAATGCTGCAATTTGCACAGTTTGAAAGCCCGCTCACAACGGTTTTTCACATTAGGACAGATCATGATTTCAGGAAGCTGCCACTGTGGCCAAATCACTTTTCAAATCAACGGCGATATCCCCACAACACTGACCCGCTGCACATGCTCGTTTTGCTCAAAGCGAGGCGTGCTGCATGCGTACTACGAACCAGCGCAATTTCACCTCACAAGTGACAGCGCTTGCGAAGCAGTTTACCGTTGGCAAACCAAACGGACCATGCACCACTTTTGCTCTGCTTGCGGCTGCGGCACCTACAGTGACAGCCCGGCTTTTGAGCCGGATGGCAACTGGGACAACACCACCCGCCGCATCAGCGGCAACGCGCGATTGTTTGACAACTTTGATGCGGCCGTTGCGCCCGTTGTCGTGATCGACGGAAAAAACCTTTGGTAGTGCAACAGGGTGCTGCAAACACAGTTCGAGTCGTCGAGCATGAAATCTAACCTGCGTAGGCTTTTTTTGGGGCTACTTGTCCAGGTGAACAGTGGGTAATCAGAGTCAGCTCCCCCATTTACCGCCCCAGCATTTCGCTCGGGCCAACCTAGCCACGGTACAGATTAAGGAACTGCCGGGTTGGACACACCTTGAATCGCGCTACATTTTTAATAGCTATCCAGGCAGCGAATTCGTGGGCTGGAAGCATTTTCAATTACAAATTAGCCTATTTTGATGCTGCTGGGCGCCATTTACGTGTTGTGAGCCGCCTACGGCAGCTGCCATACCGCCCGCCCGCCCACGGCAAACAGCTGCCGCCCCGGCTGGGGAGCCACCGTCCAGCCGCCTGTAAATTCGCCAAACGCTGGCAGCACCAGCTGACCCGCTTCCAGGCAAAAACACGGCAAACGCAGGCGGTCGCGCCCGGCGCCTTGCAGCGTCAACGCTGGGTGAACATGGCCCGCCAGCACCACGCACCCCGGCTGCTGCTGCGGGTGGTGGCACGCGGCAAACGGGCCCATGGCATGCGGCTCGTCGACCACGGTGATGCCAAGCTCCAAGGGCGGATCGCCCGCGCGGCTGTCGTGGTTGCCGCGCACCAGGGTGCAGGCCAGCGCACTGTGCGCCGCCCGCCAGTCGGCCAGTGCGGCCAGCAGCGTGATCGTGCGGGCCTGGGCGGCGTGCAAAAAATCGCCGAGGAAAACCAGCTGCGCGGGCTGGTAATGCGCAATCAACTGACTGAGCCGCTGCAGGTTGGCCACCGTGGTGCCGCTGGGCACGGGTTGGCCCAGCGCGCGGTACGTGGCGGCCTTGCCCAGGTGCAGGTCGGCCACCCACAGCACGCGCTGTGCGGGCCACCACAGCGCGCGTTCGGGCAGCAGCCACAAGGTTTCGCCCGCGACATTCACGGGCAAGGGGGTGCCGACCGCCGTCATAACAAGGGCAGCGGCCGTGACGGCTTGCGGGGCCGGCGGGACCTGCCTTTGTCGGTCTGCACGTCCTGCCCAAAGGCCAGCATTTTCAACACGTCGTCGGGCTGGCCTGCGGCTGCATCACTACCCGCAGTGGTTTCCAGCTGCGCCACCATGCGGGCAATGCGGTCGGCCAGGGTTTCGTTTGACAGCTGCTCACGCAGGCGCTCGACCATCAGCGGGAAACTGAACGGCGTGGGCTGGCTCAGGGCGTTGATGACCAGCTGCTGCCCGGCCATGCGCGCCAGGCTGGCGGTGAGGCGGCCGATCTCCAGTTCGTCCTGCAGCAGCTCGCGGTCGGCCTGCAGCAAGAGTTCATTGGCCGGGTCGTACTGGCGGAACACGTTGTAAAACAGGCTGGACGAGGCCTGTAGCTGCCGGCTGCTTTTTCGCTCGTCCGGGGTGCCATTGAAGATCAGGCCGGACACCCGGGCGATGTCGCGAAACTTGCGGCGTGCCAGCTCGCTGGCGTTCAGGCTGGCCAGCACTTCGTTCAGCAGCGCATCAGGTGATGCTGCCGGGGCCAGCAGCGTGGGCAGGCGCGTGGCCCAGTCCACTTCACTGGCGCTGAGCAGCTCCAGCCCGTAGTCGTTCACGGCGATCGAAAAAGTGGCGGGTTGCTCACGCGCGGCGCGCCAGGCCAGCAGGTTGCCCAGGCCCAGGTGCACATTGCGCCCAGCAAATGGGTACAAAAACAGGTGCCAGCCGTCCCGGCTTTTTAGCACCTCGGCCACCAGGGTTAGCGGCGTGGGCAGGGCCGACCAGCGCTGCTGAATCGCCAGCAGCGGCTGGGCGGCCTGCATTTCGGGGCTGTCGAATCGGCCTTGCGCAGCCATGGCCAGCTGCTGCACCATCGCGTCGGCCAGCGTGTTGGACAGCGGCATACGCCCGCCACTCCAGCGCGGCACCGAGGCGGTTTTGCGGGTGGCGCGTTTGACAAAGGCCGTCATCTGGTGCACCCGCACCAGCTCCAGCACGCGGCCTGCAAACTGAAAACATTCGCCAGGTTTCAGCCGGGCGATGAAGTTTTCTTCTATCGAGCCCAGGCGCGCGCCACCCGCCTGCCCCCCGGCTGACCAGAACTGCACGGCCATGCTGGCGTCGCTAGAAATGGTGCCGATGTTGAGCCGGTGGCGGCGCGCCAGCCGCGCATCGGGCACACGCCAAATCCCCTCGTCATCCGGCTGCACGCGCTGGTAATCCGGGTACACCGCCAGCGTGGGGCCGCCTTGGCGGACAAAGTCCAGGCACCACTGCCAGGCCTGAGGCGACAGGTCGGCGAAAGCAGCGGTCTGGCGCACCTCGGCATACAGCGCGTCGGGCACAAACCCGCCGCCCAGCGCCAGCGTGACCAGGTGTTGCACCAGCACGTCCAGCGGCTGGTGGGGCGTCTGACGCGCTTCGATCTGCCCCGCCTCGGCCGCCGCCCGGGCGGCGGCAGCTTCCACCAGCTCCAGGCTGTGCGTGGGCACCAAGGTGATGCGCGACGGCCGGCCCGGCGCATGGCCAGAGCGCCCGGCGCGCTGCAGCAGCCGGGCCACGCCCTTGGTCGAGCCGATTTGCAGCACCCGCTCTACCGGCAAAAAGTCCACGCCCAGGTCCAGGCTCGAGGTGCAGATCGCCGCCTTGAGCTGGCCGCTTTTCAGCGCGCCTTCGACCCATTCGCGCACCGCGCGGTCGAGCGAGCCGTGGTGCAACGCCAGCACGCCGGCCCAGTCCGGGCGCGCCTCAAGCACCGCCTTGAACCACAGCTCGGCCTGGGAGCGGGTGTTGGTGAACACCAGGCAAGTGCTGCTGGCGTCGATTTCGGCAATCACCTGCGGCAGCATGGCCAGGCCCAGGTGGCCGGCCCACGGAAAACGCTGGGTCTGGCTGGGCAGCAGGGTGTCGATGACAAGCTTTTTCGGTGTGGCACCCCGGACCAGCACGCCAGGGGTATGGCCCAGCAGTGCGTGCATCGCCTCGTCCAGATTGCCCAACGTGGCCGACATGCCCCAAGTGGCCAGGGTGGGGTTCCAGGTCTTGAGCCGCGCTAGCGCGAGCTGGGTTTGCACCCCGCGCTTATTGCCCAGCAGCTCATGCCATTCATCGACCACCACCATGCGCACCGATGACAGCGCCTCCCGCGCATCGGCCCGGGCCAGCATGACGGATAGGCTTTCGGGCGTGGTGACCAACACGGACGGCAGGCGGCGTGCCTGCGCGCTGCGCTCGCCGCTGGTGGTGTCGCCGGTGCGCAGGCCGAGGGTCCACGGCTGCAAACCAGGCTGCGCGGCCAATGCGCCAATGGGCACTTGCAGCGCGCGCACGGTGTCAAAGGCCAGGGCGCGCATTGGAGTGACCCACAGCACAGTCAGCGGCAAGGGTTTTTCGGGCGCGGGTTTTGCTACTTTTTTAGGAGCTGCACAGGCAATATTTACCTGGGCTAGCGCACTAAATGACATCAAAGCAGCAATCCAGACGGCGTAAGTCTTGCCTGCACCCGTGGTGGCGTGCAGCAAGCCCGATTCACCCCGTCCCACTGCAGCCCACACGGCTTTTTGAAACGGGAAAGGCTTCCAGCCCCGCTCGGCAAACCAGCCATTTAGCGCCTGTTGGGCGCGTGATTTGGTAGTCGGCTTCATACGGTCTGCGGGGCCAGCAGCGCTTCTAACGTTTGCAGCGTGTCGGCCTCGGCCACGGGTTTGTCGGTGCGCCAGCGCAGCATGCGCGGAAAGCGCACGGCAATGCCACTTTTGTGGCGCGGGCTGCGGGCAATGCCTTCAAACCCCAGCTCAAACACCAGCGTGGGCGTGACGCTGCGCACGGGGCCAAAACTCTCGATCGTGGTTTTGCGGATCACCGCGTCCACCTTGGTCATCTCGATATCGGTCAGGCCTGAATACGCCTTGGCAAACGGCACCAGTCGCCGCGTGGCCTGCTCGGGCGGGCCGTCCCACACGGCAAAGGTGTAGTCGCTGTACACACTGGCGCGG
>JANLUZ010000156.1:0-21323 GCA_031363755.1 Polaromonas sp. | reverse complement strand
GACGCTTACCGGGAGAGCGTGTTTGCGTTTGTTCGCGGCAACGTGTGCAACAAAACCGAGATTGGCCTGAAGGCCACGGGCAACGGGATGATTGCGATCACCAATTGGCATTTGCTCAATGACAGTGATGCGCTGGACGATGACACGGACGTTCAGGACATTGAAGACGTCGAAGCGCTTGGCGCGCCGCTGGATGCGCAGCAGGTGGTCAACGCGGTGCTGCCGCTCACGCCGGGCCGCGCCACGGGCAACAGCCTGGACGTGCTGGACCGCCGTTACGCACGCGGCAATGTGCTGGAGTTTTTGGCGGGTTTGCCGGAGCTGATGGTGTTCAACGACGAGGCGCACCACATTCACGAGTTCAAACGCGAAGGTGAATCAACCGAGGTGGAGTGGCAAAAAAGCCTGTCGAAAATTGCGGCGACCAAGGGGCGGCGTTTTGTGCAGGTGGACTTTTCGGCCACGCCTTACAACGACGTGGGCGCGGGCAAGTACAAGCGCAAGGTGTACTTTCCGCACATCGTGACGGACTTCGATTTGAAATGCGCCATGCGCGCGGGGCTGGTCAAGTCGCTGGTGCTGGACCGCCGCAAGGAAATTGGCGCGCTGCCGCTTGAGTTCAAAGCCGAGCGCGACGAGCAAGGTAACCCTACGCTGAGCGAAGGCCAGCGGGTGATGCTGCGCGCGGGCCTCAAGAAGCTGCGCAAGCTAGAGGCCGACTTTGCCCGCATTGACCCGACGCGCCACCCCAAGATGCTGGTGGTGTGTGAAGACACCACGGTGTCGCCCCTGGTGGCCGCGTTTTTGCAAGACCAGGAAGGCCTGACGGCCGATGAGGTGATGACCATTGACTCGGGCAAGAAGGCTGAGCTGGGTGAAAAAGACTGGGCACCCGTGCGTCAGCGCTTATTTAGTGTGGACCACCACGCCACGCCGCGCGTGATCATCAGCGTGCTGATGCTGCGCGAAGGTTTTGACGTGAACAACATCTGCGTGATCGTGCCGCTGCGTGCATCACAAGCGCAGATTTTGCTGGAGCAAACCATTGGCCGGGGCCTGCGGCTGATGTGGCGTGACGATGAGTACACCGACCTCAAACGCGAGAACCGGGAGCGCATCAATGCTGGGCAGGAGCCGGGCAGCTTGCTGGACGTGCTATCCATCGTGGAGCACCCAGCCTTTCAGTCGTTTTATGACGAGCTGATCCGGGAAGGGCTGGCGGGCACCACGGGGGACGACATGGACGAAACCTCAAGCACGGGCGACGTCATTGCGGCCGAGCTGCGGGGTGGCTTTGAGGCATTTGACTTCGGCATTCCGTTCATCCTGCAAGAAGTGGACGAGGTGCGCGACCACACGGCACTGAACGTGGCCGCATTGCCCCCCTTCACCGCCATGACGCTGGCGCAACTGACCGGCTTGCTGGGCAAAGGTGACACCTTCATTTCGCAAGACCTGCAAAGCGCCACTCTGTTTGGCGACTACCGCGTGGATGGCGCGGTGATGAACGTGGGCGGCTACAACGAGTATTTGTCGCGCCTGACACGGCGCATCAGCCAGGCGCTGAGTGAGCCTGTGCCCCGTGGCAACAAGGTGGCCACGCACCTGGCCAAGCCTTACTTGCAGGTCAACACCGCAGAGCTGACGGGCTGGCTGGACGACTACATCTGGACGCAACTATTCGACGCGGCGTTCAACCCGCTGGACGGCCAGGACGGCGGGGAAAACTGGCGTGTGCTGTTGTTGCAGCCGGTGGTGGACCACATCACCAAGGTGTTTGCCGTAGCGCTGCTGGATGCCGAGCAAAAACACATGACAGGCCAGACCGAGGTGCACTTGCGCCATTTAAGTGAAGTTCCCCGCCTGATGATGCGCGAGAGCCACTCGGCCGAGGTGTCCAAGTGCATCTACACCCGGCTGGCCTGGCCCGCGCGCAACGGCGGGCTGGAGCGTGCTTTTATTGCCTGGGCGCAAGCAGACACGCAGATCGAGGCGTTTTGCAAAATCAGCGAGAACCGCCACATGTTTGTGCGGCTGCGCTACGTCAAAGACGACGGCCTACCGGCGTTTTATTCGCCTGACTTTTTGGTCCGCACAGCGGGGGCCGTTTACTTGGTGGAAACCAAGGCCCAGCAGCAAACCAATCACCCCCACGTGCAGCGCAAGCTCAAAGCCGCGCTGGCCTGGTGTGAGCGCATCAACGGCTTGAGCGCCGAGCAGCGCGGCGGTGCGCCATGGCATTACGTGCTGCTGGCCGAAAACGTGGTGCTCGAATGGCAGGCCAAGGGGGCGCGGCTGGCGGAACTGCTGGACTACGCGCGGCTGCGGCCCGTGGCCAGCGCCTTGCAGCAGGAGCGACTTTTATAAGGCGCAGCACGAAAACCCGGCATGTTGCGATGCAGAGCGATGCGCATAGCAACGCAACACGCCAGGCAAGGCAGCATCGGTGGTCACTCGAGCGAGGGCAGGGTGTTGTGTCGCGTGAAAGTCGAGTTCACACTGACCATCCACTTCGATGCGCAGAACTTTGCGGATGTCCCTGTCTCACCCTGTGCAGGGTTAGCGTGTATTCAATGGGTTTCGCCGTGTCACTACACTTTTGATTTGTACACTGATAAGGTGAATGCGCTGGTGCATTTGACCGTTTTCCCCAACCGAAGGTATCTGCATGAATCTCAAAAAGCCATTGATCGCCCTGGCTGTGACCAGCCTGTTCAACGCCGCCGCGTGGGCCGCTGACCCGGTGAAGATTGGCCTGGTCTTGCCGATGTCGGGTCCATTTGCGTCGTACGGCAAACAGATTGAGCATGGCGTGAAGCTGTACCTGGCCACGCAGGGTGATACGTTTGGTGGCCGCAAGGTTGAGCTCATCGTCAAGGACGACAGCCCTGGAACATCCGGCGACGTGAGCAAGCGGCTTGCGCAAGAGCTGGTCATCAAGGACAAGGTTGACATTCTGGCGGGCTTTGGACTCACGCCATCAGCGTTTGCCGCGGCGCCCGTGGCCACTGACGCGAAGAAGCCGATGATCGTCATGAACGCTGCGACGTCGTCGGTCACCACCAAGTCCAACTACATTGTGCGCACGTCGATGACGCTGCCGCAAAACTCCGCGCCTATCGCCACCTGGGCGGCCAAAAACAAGATCAAGAAGGTCTTCACGCTGGTGGCTGACTACGGCCCTGGCCAGGACGCCGAAACCCAGTTCAAGAAAACCTTCACGGCCGCTGGCGGCGAGATTGTGGGTGAAGTGCGTGCCCCGGTGAAAAACCCCGACTTCGCGCCTTTCCTGCAAAAAATCAAGGATACGAAACCTGACGCGGTTTTTGTTTTCCTGCCCCCCGGCGGTGAAACGATCGCGTTCATGAAAGGCTTCAAGGAGCGGGGCCTGGCGGAAGCAGGCATCCAGCTGATTGCAACAGGCGACTTGCCTGACGAAGATATTCTCGACGCTATTGGCGAGTCGGCTCTGGGCCTGGTCACCTCGTTCCACTACTCTGAAGCGCACAAGTCGCCAGAGAACAAGGCCTATACCGACGCGTACTACAAGGCCTACCCGAAGGACCGCCCGAACTTCATGTCGGTCGGTGGGTACGACGGCATGCACCTGATCGCCGAAGTGCTCACGAAAACCAACGGTGACACCGATGCTGATAAATTCATCGATGCCGCCAAAGGTATGAAGTGGATGAGCCCCCGTGGCCCCGTCAGCATTGATCCCGCCACGCGCGACATCGTGCAGACGGTCTACATCCGCAAGGTCGAAAAAGTTGACGGCAAACTGCAAAACATAGAGTTCGACAAAATCGTCGACTTCAAGGACCCTGGCAAGCAGTGAGCACAACGACAGCCGCAGGGCTGCCTTGCCATGCCGGGTCGTTTGAATCGGAAAAATGTCAATGACAGTCCTGTTTGATGGCGTCGCCTCTGGCGTGCTGCTGTTTCTTATCAGTGTGGGCTTGTCGGTCACGCTGGGCCTGATGAATTTCGTGAACCTGGCGCATGGGGCGTTTGCCATGCTGGGCGGCTATGTGTGCGTGGTGCTGCTCGATCGGTTCGGTGTGCCGTTCTTGGCCGCACTGCCCATCGTTGCATTGGTCTGCGCGCTAGTAGGTGTTGTGTTGGAACGCACGCTGTACCGGCGGCTTTATGGTGCGTCGCATCTGGACCAGGTACTCTTTTCGATCGGCCTGGTTTTTGTCGCCATGTCGACCGCACATTACTTTTTCGGCGCGCAACAGCAACCGCTGCACCTGCCCGAGATGCTGTCTGGCCAGTTTCACCTGCCGGGTGGGCTGGATGTGGGCGTGTACCGCCTGTTCCTCATCGTCATTGGCTTATTGCTGGCCGCTGCGCTGCAGTGGATGATCGCGGGCACTCGCTTTGGTGCAAAACTGCGCGCCTCGGTGGACAATCCTCGTGCCGCGCGCGGCATGGGCATTGATGTGGACCGTGTGTTTGTGTTGACCTTCGCATTGGGGTCTGCGTTGGCTGGACTTGGGGGCGCACTGGGTGTCGATATGCTGGGACTGGACCCCGGTTTTGCGCTGAAATACATTGTCTACTTTTTGATTGTTGTAGCGGTTGGCGGAAGTGGCAACATCAAGGGCTCGCTGATCGCCTCGCTCATCCTGGGCATCTGCGACGTGGCTGGCAAGTACTACATCCCGCAGGTCGGTGCTTTCGTGATTTACGCGGTGATGGTGGTGGTTCTGATCGTCCGGCCGCAAGGGCTTTTTGGCCGAACGGCTGCGAAATGACGGCGCCAGTTCCCAGCCTGACGCTGGCCCGCTTTGACGCCTCACCGCTCGGCAACGCTTCACGTTGGCAGCCTGCGGAGTACGCTTTCTGGGTGCTCCCTGTCGCGGGATATTTTATTTTCCCGGAAGATTTGTCGCTGCTGTCCCAAATCGCCATCACAGCACTTTTTGCGCTGTCGCTGGACCTCATTTTGGGTTACGCGGGCATTGTTTCGCTGGGGCATGCTGCTTTTTTCGGTATCGGCGCTTACGCGGCAGGTTTGCTGGCACGCTATTGCTTTGGCGACCCGTTGTTGGGGCTGGCAGGCGCTGCCGTAATAGCTTCGCTGTTCGGTTTTCTATCGAGCTTCCTGGTGCTGCGCGGCTCTGACCTGACGCGGCTCATGGTAACGCTCGGTGTGTCCTTGATGCTCTACGAAGCGGCCAACAAACTCACAGCTTTCACGGGCGGCGTGGACGGCCTGCAGGGCATTGAGATGAAGCCGCTGCTCGGGTTTTTCAGCTTTGACCTGTATGGCAAGACAGCGTACATCTACTGTGTGGTGGTGCTGTTCGTGATGTTCTGGGTTGCCAGGCGCATCGTGCAGTCGCCGTTTGGTCTGACACTGCGTGGTATTCGGCAAAACGCCTCGCGCATGCCCGCGTTAGGCACGCCGGTCAACCGGCGGCTGGTTGGGGTGTACACCCTCGGCGCAGCCTACGCTGGCGTCGCCGGTGCCTTGCTCACTCAAACGACGCAGTTTGTGTCCATCGACGTGCTCAGCTTCTCGCGCTCTGCCGAACTGCTGCTGATCCTGGTGCTGGGCGGCACAGGCAGCCTCTACGGCGCTTTGCTGGGCACTATGGTATTCATGACCGCACACCATCTGCTGTCGGGCATCAACCCGCAGTACTGGCAGTTCTGGCTTGGCCTGCTGTTGATCTTCGTGGTGCTGTTTGCACGAGACGGCATCACGGGTGCCTTGCGCACCATCAAGCGCCGGTTCTTGTCGCCGAAGGGGACACTTCCATGAGCGGGCCGGTGCTACAGACCCGCAATCTGGTCAAGCGCTTCGGTGGCTTTGTGGCAACCGACAACGTGACGCTGAACATCGCTGCCGGCGCCCGCCATGCGCTCATTGGTCCCAATGGTGCTGGCAAGACCACGCTGATCAACCTGCTGACCGGTTTTCTCGAACCCACTTCCGGTGTCGTGCTTCTGAATGGTGAAGATGTCACTGGTCTTTCGCAGCACGCACGTGTCAAGCGTGGCATGGCGCGTACGTTTCAGATCAACCGCCTGTTTCCGGAAATGACCGTGCTGGAGTCCGTGACGCTCGCAACGTTGGAGCGACTCGGGCAATCGGCGAAGTGGTGGAAGCCTGTCGGCGTACACGCTGAAGCGGTTGATGCTGCTGCCGAGCTGTTGCTGCAGCTTCAGCTGTTAGACGTGGCGCACAGCCTGACTCGTAACCTGGCTTACGGCAAGCAGCGCCTGATGGAGATCGCGCTCGCGCTGGCGGCCAACCCTCGAATGCTGCTGCTCGACGAGCCCGCTGCTGGCGTGCCTACGGGCGAAAGCCGTGAGCTTTTCGAAACGATTGCGCAGCTTCCGCGCGACGTAACCATTTTGCTGATTGAGCACGACATGGACCTGGTATTTCGTTTTGCAGACCGTATTTCTGTGCTGGTGGGGGGTACCGTTTTGACAGAGGACGTGCCGTCGGTCATCGCGACAGACCTGCGTGTCAGGGAAGTCTATCTGGGCGAGTCAGCGAAGGCTGGTCATGGCTGAGCTGCTTGAGCTTGACGACGTGTGGGCAGGCTACGGCGACGCGACTGTGCTCGAAGACATTTCATTTTCGATGGTGCCTGGCGCTAGTTTGGCCTTGCTGGGCCGCAACGGCATGGGCAAAAGCACCCTGTTGGCCACCCTGATGGGCGCCGCGCGGCAAACGCGTGGCCTACTTAGGTTTGACGGCCGTGATCTGGAACATGTGGCCAGTCACAAGCGAGCGCATGCGGGGCTCGGTTGGGTGCCGCAAGAACGAGACATCTTTGCCTCGTTGACTGTTGAGGAAAACCTCACGGTGGTCGCGCGGCCAGGTGAGTGGAGTCTGTCCAGGGTGTACAGCACCTTTCCGCGCTTGCGGGAACGGCGCGCCAACATGGGCAGCCAGCTGTCGGGCGGCGAGCAGCAAATGCTGTCCATGGCACGCGCACTCATGACCAACCCCCGCCTGTTGCTGCTCGATGAACCGCTGGAAGGACTGGCCCCGCTGATCGCCCAGGAGTTGTTAGGCGTGATGGCGCAAATGGTTCACGCAGGCAGCATGGCGGTGATTCTGGTGGAGCAGCACGCCCACCAGATTCTGCCCCTGACCCGCGAGGCCATCATCCTTGAGCGCGGCCGCATTGTGCACAAGGGGCCTAGTGTGGCGCTGACCCACGAGCCAGCCGTGCTGGAGCGCTGGCTGGGTGTCGCATCGCATTGAGAGCAGGAGGTCAGGGGCACATGGCGCATGTTTTATGACGCCAGAGCGCCCCAGTACTCATTGCACCGAACGTAAATAAGCCAACAGATCGGCAATTTGCTGTTCGTCGCTTATGCCCCAAAACCGCATCTTCGTGCCGGGCACGACATCGCTGGGAGATCTCAGGAAGGCTGCGAGGTTCTTGTCAGACCAGACAATGCCTGATTTTTTCATCGCTTCGGAATAGGCATAGTCTTTTGCGGCAGCGGCTGGCCTGCCGACGATGGCGGTCAACTGCGGTCCAAATCCTGATCGGGCAGCGGGGCCCACCTGATGGCACGAAGCGCACTTGTTAAACCCCGCTTTGCCCGCCACAACGTTGCCGGTAGTCACATTGGCGGCGCCAGCGGAGCCGCCACAAAGCAGCAATACAGCCAGCAGAAAAAGCTTAGTCATGGTGGCCACCTGCATGTCGGTTTTCCAGCGCGACAGCCTTTCTCTGCAGCCACGGGCGAACGGCTAAAAAACGGCAATACAGCCATTCAAGGCAGGGGGTGGCGCCCGGCAAGCGCCCCAGCACCGACAACCACCGCCACCCTGGCAGCGTGGCCCACAACGCCAAAAACGCTCTGGCGCCACTAAGGACCGTGCCGTCCGCTTGTTGGACGTGAAAGCGCGCCATGAGCGCGTCGCGATTTCCGCTGTCAGGTAGCGCGGCACCCACCGCACTCACGTCGAGCCAGGCGATGGGCTGACTGGGCTGCAAACCGCGGTAAACGCTGATCTCGCGCCGACACAGGGGGCACGAGCCATCGTATAAAACCGTCAGAGTGGTTGCTGGCGCATTATCTTTTTCCATGGCGCAAGCATGCGGCAGAAACATTTCTAGTGCCTGCCTGTGGTCATTTCCAAGTCTCGAGGCTGGAGGCTGGAGGATGGAAGATGGAGGCTTAACTTCAGGCCGAACTGGGCGCTTCTACACCAGCACCACCCGCGTTTTGATGGGCAGGCGTTCCAGCGCAGCAGTCAACTCGGATTGCAGTTGTTGTGCGTGCAGCCCTGCCGCGTTGCTGTCCACGATCACCTTGAGCAGGCTATCGCCATCCACCGTGACCATCGGCCATGCCTTTGGGCTTAAACCCAGCGCCGCGCAAGCCGACTCAACCAAGCTCGTCGCCACCTGCCTGGCGGCCAACATGCGCAACTCGGGCTTGTAGATCTTGCCCACGTTCGTCATGGGCATCGCGTCAATCACGGTCACAAATTTTGGCCGCGCAGGCGCTTCGTCGACCCGTGCAGCGGTGAACGCCAGCAACTCGGCTTCCGTCACGCATGCGCCGGGCACCAGCAGCGCAAAGATGACTGGCAACTCACCGGCATAAGCATCGGGCGCGCCGACGGCCGCACACAGTTGCACAGCGGGATGCGCTCCCAAAGCGTCCTCGATGACCTTGGGGTCGATGTTGTGGCCACTTCGGATGATCAGGTCTTTGGAACGTCCGCTGAGGTTGAGCCGCCCCTGCTCGTCGATCCAGCCAAGGTCGCCAGTGGCCAGCCAGCCATTTTCCGTAAAGGCCTTGGCGGTGTCCGCATCATCCAGAAACCCTGAAAACAGGTTGGGCGACTTGAACAGCACCATGCCTTGTTCGCCCGGTGGCAATTCCCGGCTGGACGCGTTGCCGTGCTCGTCCAACGCGACGATACGCAGCTGCGAATAAGGCAGACGAAATCCAACGCAGCCCGCCGGACCCTCTACACCAGGTGGCGTCACGGTTGAAATCCCGGCCATTTCGGTCATGCCGAAGCTTTCATGCACATGCAGGCCAAACAGGCGTTTGAACCGGGCGGCCAACTCGGGGGCCAGCACAGCGGCCCCAGTGCGACAGTAGCTGATCGACGAAATATCGGCGCCATTGAGCGGCACATTGGCCAGAGCGGCAAGCACCGTTGGCACTGCCGACAAAGACGTGGGGCGGTACTTTTCAACCAGGCGCCAGTAGTTGGCCAGCACGTCCTTGTTGCGCAGCAGCGCGGTGGTGGGAATGATGACTTCAACACCGGCCGAGAGCGACGCCAGCGACGCGGGTAGCACCCCCGCAACGTGGAAAAGCGGGTAGCCATTGATGGTGATGTCGGTGGTCGTCAGACCTTGCAGCTTCACGCTGGCCCACGCGGTGAACACCTGCGCGCCATGGCTGTGGCGGGCCAGTTTGGGTGCACCGGTGGTGCCACCGGTGTGAAAGTAGGCAGCAATGTCCGTGGGGGCAATGTGTCTGCCACTGACGAGATGGTCGGCTGGCTCACGGCTGCGCAAGGCATTGAAGTCGGCCACACCATCCGGCAGGTCTGGGGCGTTACCGCTGGCTTCGTCGTGCGGCGTGACGCGCAGTACCGTGGTCAGCGTGGGCACTTGGCTGCGCAGGCGCATGGCCTTGGACCACATGCCAGATTCGGTGTCTGACCCATAGGCGATCAGCACTTTGGCTTTGGCCGTGTTCATCAAGGCGACCAGCTTCTCGTCACTGAGCAGCGGGTTCAGTGGCTGAACAATACCCGCAGCCTCGCCGCCCCAAAGCGCCAGGTGATAGTCCAGGCACCCGGGCAGCAGCACAGCAACCGCATCAAGCGGCGTAACCCCTAGCGTGTGCAGCAGGTTGGCGGTTTGGTGAATCCCCGCCAGCAGATCGGTATATGACCAGCGAATCGGCGTGTCCTGTGGGTCGCCAGTGGGCAAAAATGTCAGGGCTGTTTTGCTGCCAAACGCATGGGCCGAATTGCAAAAAATGGCATACGTGCTGGGCACGGTCAGCGCAACGTTGAGCGGGATCTGCTCGAGCCGCGCGACGTCGTGCAGACTGCGCACCGCAAAGGAAGGCGAGAACGGTGGCGCGAACGCACTGCGGGTGTCGGTGTGTGTGGGTGTCATGGGAATCCGGGGGTGATTGAGGCGAATGTGCCGCGCGCGGCTTACTCGAATGAGATGCCCTTGCTGCGAATCACATTGCCCCATTTCTCGTCGTCCTTGCGCATGCGAGTCGCCATTTTTTCAGGCTCCTGGTAGGCCGCAAACGTTCCGGCATTCAGGAGTTTTTCTTGCACGCCCTTGTCCGCCAGAATTTGTTGGAGCTCACCGGAAAGGCGTGCAATCACGTCGGCTGGTGTGCCAGCCGGTGCGAGCAGCCCGCCCCATGACACCGCATCAAACCCGGAAAAACCCTGTTCGGCCACCGTTTTGACATCGGGAATCACCGCGACCCGCTTGGGTGAGCCGACCGCAATGGCCCGCAGCTTGCCGGACTGAATGTGCGGCAGTGCAGCCACAAGGTCGGCATACATCAGGGGCACCTGCCCGCCGATCAGGTCGGTGATGGCGGGCACCCCGCCTTTGTAGGGCACATGCTGCATGTCAAACTGGCCCTGCGCCTTGAGCAATTCCATGCTGAGGTGGCCAAAGCTTCCGGTGCCCGAGCTGGTGTAATTGAGCTTGCCAGGCTGTGCCTTGGCGTGGGTAACGAGCTTTTGAAGATCCGTCACGGTGGGCATCAATGTCGGGTTCACCACCACCACAATCGGCAGGTCGTACACCGTAGCGACTGGCGTGAAGTCGGTCTGGATGGCGTAGCCGGCCTTTTTGTACAGATGTGGTGCCAGCAGGGTGGGCGTGGCTAGCATCATGAGCGTATAGCCGTCCGGTGCGCTTTTCGCCACAAAGCTGGCGGCGATCGTGCCAGACGCCCCAGCCCGGTTTTCAATCACAACGGGCTGCTTGAGGCGTTCGCTGAGTTTTTGCCCGACGATGCGCGACACGGTGTCGGTGGGCCCGCCGGGCGGGAACGGAACGATCAGCTTGATGACCTTGTTGGGGTAGGCCGGGGCCTGCGCTTGCACGCCGCCTGCCAGTAGCGGCAGTGCCAGAGTCAGCAAGGTACGGCGCATGGCGCTTTGGGATGAGAAAAAGAGGGCCATAAGCGTCTCCAGGTTTTGGGGTTTTGGTGTCAGACAACACGTTTTTCTTTGAGCAGCGCCAATGTCTCGTTCGACAGGCCCAGCAGGGCCTGCAGCACGTCGTGCGTGCCCTCGCCAAGCGTCGGGGGCGCGCTGCGCACCGGAAGTCGTTCCCCATCAAACCGCCAGGGTGGCGCCAGCACGTTCACGCTGCCCGCCACCGGATGCGGCCGTGTTGTCACCAGCCCGGCATCAATAGCCCGCTGGGAGGTCAAGGCCTGGTGCAGACCCAGCACTTCTCCGCAGGGAATCCCCGCGTTCGCAAGGCGAGTTAGGAGATCTTTGCGCAAGCGGCGGCCAAGCTCCAGGTTGATTTCGGGGATGAGTGCCGCACGGTTGGCAGCGCGCAGCAAGTTGGTGGTGAACCGCAGGTCAGCGGCCAGGTCAGGGCGGTCGATGACCTCTGCGCAAAATCGGGCGAACTGGCTGTTGTTGCCTACGGTAATGACCAGTGGCCCGTCCTGTGCGTCAAATACGCCGTAGGGCACGATGGACGGGTGGTTGTTGCCATAGCGCGGCGGGTCCTCGCCCAGAAGCAGTGCTTCCAGTCCGTAGTACGCGGTGATCATCAAGCCGCAGTCAAACAGCGCCATCTCGATGTGTCGGCCGGTGCCGGTGCGTTGCCGTTCAAACAGCGCCGCCAGGATGGCCTGCGCCGAGTACATGCCAGTGAACAGGTCGACAGCCGCTACGCCGAACTTCAGGGGCGCCTGCGTGGGCTCGCCGTTGATTGCCATCAATCCGGCTTCGCCTTGCACCACGAGGTCGTAGCCAGGGCGAGCCGCTTCTGGCCCGCATCGGTCGTAACCTGAAATGGAGCAGTAAATCAGCTCAGGCTTGGCCTGGCTGAGCTGCGCGTACCCGAGGCCCAGCTTGTCGATGCCGCCGAATTTGAAGTTCTGGATCACGACGTCGCACTGAAGCGCCAGATCACGCGCGATTTGTTGGCCTTCAGGCGTCTGAAGATCGAGCGTCACCGACCGCTTGTTGCGGTTGACGCTGTTGAAGTAGGCGGTCTCTGTGGCGCCAACGCGCAGACCCCAATCGCGCGTATCGTCCCCCCGGCCGGGATGCTCGACTTTGATGACCTCTGCGCCCAGGTCGGCCAGAACCATGCCGCACCAGGGCCCGGCAAGGATGCGCGACAGGTCCAGCACGCGAACGCCCGCCAGGGGGAGTGATGTGCTTGAGGCGGGCATGGTGTTTTCCTTCAATGTTGACTCGCAAGTCATGGGTGCTTGCCGGGATGATTGAGTTCGCAAGACTCTACCTGCCGAAGTGCATTCATGGTGCTGGCTTGTGTAGCAAGGGTTACAGCAGGTTGACACACCTGGGCGCTGTGTTGGTGCGACACGCGCGCTAATGACCTCTGCAAAGCGCTCATGCTGGCGGTTTCTACAAAACACGCTGATCACAAATCGATAAACTCAGTTTTTTATCAACAAGGTGAACTATGTCGCGTTCAACGGGTGTCATTTTTGGCGTGGTGCTGTCGCTGCTGGTCGGGGCTGCGGCTGCTGACGAAGGCATGTGGACGTACGACCAGTTTCCATCGGCCAAGGTGAGTGCTGCTTATGGCTTTTCACCAGGTGCGGATTGGCTGCAGAAGCTGCAGTTGTCCAGCGTACGCATTGCGGGTGGATGTTCGGCGTCAGTTGTGTCGCCTACGGGTCTCGTGATGACCAACCATCACTGTGCTCGCGAGTGCATCCAGAGCCTTTCGGGCTTGCGAAAAAAAGACTTCAACCGCGATGGTTTTATCGCCGCCAAGCAGGTTGACGAGCCGCGTTGTCCAGGCATGGAAATCAATCAGTTGACGACGATCACCGACGTGACGCAGCCCGTGCAGGCCGCCACCGCAGGTGTGCCAGCCGAGCGGTTCAACGAGGTGCAAAAAGCCGCCATTGCGGCGATTGAAAAAAGCTGTGCGACAGGTGATGACGTGCGCTGTGACGTCGTCACACTGTTTCGTGGCGGCCAGTACAAGCTGTACAAATACCGCCGCATGCAGGACATCCGCCTGGTTTTCGCGCCTGAAGATGCGATTGCTTTTTTCGGGGGTGACCCCGACAACTTCAATTTTCCGCGTTACGACCTTGACGTGACGTTCTTGCGAATCTATGGCGCAGATGGCAAGCCTTGGACTACAGGGGACTATTTGCCTTTCAGCACGACAGGCGCCAAGGAAGGCGACCTGACGTTTGTGTCGGGCAACCCAGGCCGCACCAGCCGCGGCATGACCGTGGGCCAGTTTGAGGACCAGCGCGACAACGAACTTCCCAAGCGCCTGATGACCCTGTCGCAAGAGCGCGGCTGGCTCACGGAATACAACAAGCGTGGCAAGGAGCAACTGCGCCACTCCAACGACGACCTGTTCGGTGTCGAAAACAGCCTGAAAGCGCTGAAAGGAAGGCGTGAAGCCTTGGTGGACGCGCCTTTCTTCGCGAAATTGGCGGCCAATGAGGCGGACTTCCGCGCCAAAGTGGCGGCGCGTCCTGATCTGCAGGCGCAGTACGGAGATGTGTGGGTCAGGCTTGCGGAAGTGACCGAAAAGCGCCGCCTACAGCGTCCGCGCCTGGACACGCTGCAAGACACCTACCAGAGTGAATTGATGCTGATTGCCCGCGCGGTATTGCGCCACGCCGATGAAAAAATCAAGCCCAACGGCGAGCGCCTGCCTGAGTTCACTGACGCACGTTTGCCGCAACTCGTTCAACGCGTCCTGTCAACAGCGCCCATTTACAAAGAGTTTGAAATCGCCAAGCTGGGCCACGGCCTGACAGCGCTTCGTGAAGAGCTGGGCGCCGACGACCCGCTGGTGAAACGTTTGCTGGGTAACAAAAGCCCGGAACAACTGGCAGCAGAACTCATCAACGGTACCCGCCTGATGGAACTCAAATCCGACGCCAGAGGTGAGGCCACTGGCGGCCTGCGCAAAACGCTGTGGGACGCTGATGCCCGCACGGTTGCAGCGTCCAATGATCCCTTGCTGGTGTTTGTCGCCTCGTATGACGCCCAGGTGCGGGCAACGCGCAAGCGATTTGAAGAGGAAGTGCAAGGGCCGCAGCAGCGCCAAGAAGAGCGGCTGGCCAAGGCGCGTTATGCGGTGTACGGCACCACCGACTACCCGGACGCCACCTTCACTCTGCGCTTGTCTTATGGGCGTTTGGGCGGCTGGAACGAAAACGGCGTGGCCGTGCCAGCATTCACCGACTTTGCGGGCGCTTACCGCCGCCATACGGGGGCAGTTCCCTTTGCATTGCCGGCGTCATGGCTGAAAGCCCAGGCCAATGTTGATCCGAAAACGCCTTTTAATTTTGTCGCCAACAACGACATCATCGGCGGTAATTCCGGCTCGCCCATGGTGAATAAAAACGCCGAGGTGATTGGTTTGATTTTTGACGGCAATATTCACTCGCTCGGCGGCGAATACGGCTTTGACGCGGCAAGTAACCGCGCTGTGGCGGTGAGCTCGGTGGCGATTCTGGAAGCGCTCGACAAGGTGTATCCTGCGGCGCGCATCGCCGCAGAAATCCGCGCGGGTCAGCGCTAGGCGCGCGCGGCACAGCATCCTTGCTTGATACCATCTTGTGGCAAGCTTGCTGTGTGCTCCCGATCAAACGATGCCCGTATTTGGAAACCGCAATGAGCAGCGCCGCTGGCACGGGGCTGTTTTTTTATACTGAACCGCTGCAAGGCGAGCAGGAATCCGCTTGACAAACGTTGTACGTTTTTCTGCTGCCGTGACCCGCATGCTCTGGGCCAGCGCCCTGCTGACAGCTTGCGCCTCCCCATCAGGGACGGTAGGGGATGCTGACGGGGCGACGACGCCTGCGGCCACGCCATTGGAATGCCCTCTGAGCACCAACTGCGTGAACTCTCTGGGCCCGGATGGGTTGGCCCCGCTGCGCTATGCAGGCCCCAGCGGGCAAGGCATTGCAACGTTGCTGGCCACGTTGGCCCTTTTCCCCGAGGCCACAGTGCTGCGCACCACCGACCTGTCGGTTGATGCCATTTTCACGACGCCCATGGGTTTCGTTGAAGAGGTGACGTTTCAGCTGCCGCCCCATACCCAGCGCATTGATTTTCGCTCCCGGTCCAAGATTGGTTGGTACGATTTCAACTCGAACCGCTCGCGCATGACGGCGTTTTCTGCGCAGTTCGCCGTGCAAGCCGGGCGAATACGGTGAAGCGCGGCGGCAGCGCCTGCTTCTGCGGCTGGCTGCTGGCTGTGGCAGGGGCGGGTGCCTTGTTGGCGCTGCTCGGCGGGTGTGGCACAGCGCCCTCGGCTGTGCGCAGCGACGGGTCGTCATCGCCCGCCCCCTTTGCCCGGGCCACGCAGGTCTCACCGGAGCAGGCCAGCGACGTCACCATCTACGCGGTGGGGTTGGTGGGCACGCCTTACCGCTACGGCGGCAACACCCCCGCGACTGGTTTTGATTGCAGTGGCCTGATCGGCCATGTGTACAAAACCCGCACAGGCATTTCGTTACCGCGCAGTGTGGCCGCGCTGCAAAACTGGGGGCTGTCATTGCCGCCCGACAGCATCCGGTCCGGCGACCTGGTGTTTTTTGGCAGCGGGGAGGTGTCCACCCACGCGGGCATCTATGTCGGCAATGGCCGCTTCGTCCACGCTCCGTCGACCGGTGGCACTGTCCGGCTGGACCAGCTCAGCGCCCGTTACTGGGCCAGCCAGCGCGTGGTGTTTCGCCGTCCCTGAGGCTCGGCGATCGTGCTGCCACTGTCGCATCCCCGTTGCAAGCCGTTACCCTCGGTGTATTGCCCCTTCGTTTTTTGTCATGCACACCACAGCCCTTGTTTTGTTTTCCGGAGGCCAGGACTCCACCACCTGCCTGGCACAGTCGCTCTCAAAATACGAGCGCGTCGAGACCGTCGCCTTTGACTACGGTCAGCGCCATATTGTCGAGCTGGACGCGCGCCTGAATGTGCTGCGCGAGATCAAGGCGCAGTTCCCGCACTGGGCCCACAAGCTCGGTGAAGACCATCTGCTCGACCTGGCCGTGCTGGGGCAGGTCAGTGACACCTCACTCACGCGGGATGTGGCGTTCAAAATGGAAAGCTCCGGCCTGCCCAACACCTTTGTGCCTGGCCGCAACCTGCTGTTTTTGACCCTGGCGGCTGCGCTCGCCTACCGACGCGGTTTGCAGGTGTTGGTGACGGGGGTGTGCGAAACCGACTTTTCGGGCTACCCCGATTGCCGCGACGACACCATGAAGGCCATGCAATTGGCGTTGTCGCTGGGCATGGACAAGCGCTTTCTGATCGAGACCCCATTGATGTGGATCGACAAGGCCGACACCTGGGCGCTGGCTGCCGCGCTGGGCGGCCAGCGCCTGGTCGACCTGATCGTCGAGCACACCCACACCTGTTACCTCGGTGATCGCGAACACCGCCACGCTTGGGGTTATGGCTGCGGCAGCTGCCCGGCCTGCGAGCTGCGGGCGCGCGGGTTTGCTGGCTATATTCTCACTGCTTCAAAACGTAACGCATAACGCACCGCGCCTGTAGCAGCCGCCCCCACTGCTGGTGATGAAACGCTGCCACCCCTGGCCGATGGGCGATGGACACCAGGCCGCCGCCTGGAACGGCCCGCTGAGCAGCACATGCTTGCCAGGCACCACGCTAGCGGACACATTCGCCAGCAGCGCCTGGCCGTCGGACAGGTTCACGGTGAGGTGACTGGCGGACACGGGGCCAGAGTCACTCACCGAGCTCGCTTCTGAATTGATAGCTGCCCAGGCAGCATTCACCTGGGCTACAGCACTGATATTGCCTTAAAAATTGGTCAGGCGTTCGACACCCCGCTGGCCACATGCCCGGCGGGCACGTGCAGGGCGGCTGAGTCGACGTGGCCGGTCTGGTCGTCGAAGAAAAAGTCAGGCTCGAACTCGCGCAGAAACTCGCCTTTGGGTAGGCCGCCCAAAAACATCGCCTCGTCTACCTCAATGTTCCAGTTCATCAGCGTGCGGATGGCGCGTTCGTGCGCCGGGGCGCTGCGGGCCGTGACCAGCGCGGTGCGCAAGCGCATGCCGGGCGTGCCGGCCTGCTGCAGGCGGTGCAGCGCTTTGAGCAGCGGCTTAAACGGCCCGTCGGGCAGGGGCAACACGGCCTTGGTGCGCTCATGCAGCTGAAAGGCGGGCAGGCCGTCACGCTGAAACACCTGCTCGGCTTCGTCGGAAAACAGCACCGCATCGCCGTCAAACGCGATCCGGACCTCGTGCGGATAGTTGTCGCGCGCCCGCACTGACTGCAGCGCTACGGTGGCCGCCGGAAAGCCCATGTTCAGGGCGGCTTTCACGTCGTCCGGGTTGGCAGACAAGAACAAGTTGGCCTGCAGCGGCGACAGGTAACGCCACGGTTCGCGCCCCCGGGTGAACACGCCGCGCGCCACACTCAGCGCATGGGTCTCGACCGAACGAAACACCCGCAAGCCAGACACCGGGTCGTTGCGCGACAAGATGACCACTTCCACCCGCCGCGTGTCGCTGTCGTTGAACGCCAGCAGCTTTTTGACGAGCGAAAACGCCACGCCCGGCTTGGCGGGCTCCTCCAGCCGGTCGAGCTGCAGCTTCATGTAAGCACGGTCGTCGGTTTGCTCGAAAACGCGGTTTTCTTCTTCTAGGTCAAACAGGGCGCGCGACGAAATGGCCACCACGAGTTGACCGTCCAGGTTGATGGGCATGTGCGGTGGTTGGAGGGTAGGGGTCGGCGGTTGAAAAAATGGTTACAGCGCGAGTGTCACCCATTGGCCGAACGCCGGGGCGCTTTGGGGCCACTGGCTGGCGCTGGTGATGGGCCGTTGCCCTTGGGCCAGCAGTGTGGCCGCGCGGATCACGCCAGCGTGCGTCAGCCAGCAGGTGTGTTGCGTGCGGTCCAGCGCGTCGAAAGCGGCGCCCACGCGTGCCATGAACTGGGCCACCGACTCGCCGCTGGTGCCGGCACGGTAGTTGGCGAAGTCGTCGGTCCAGGCGTCAAGCTCAGCCTTGTCGATGTCGGCCCAGCCGCGACCTTCCCAATGCCCAAAGTCCATTTCCTGCAGTCTGGCGTCTGTTTTACAGATCAAATCAGGCCGTAGCCCAGATAAATACTGCCTGAGCTGCTCACATCTTTGTAGCGGTGATGCCCACACCTGTACGCCCGCTGGCAGCAAACCGGCCAGCGCTTGTGCGCAGTGCTGGGTGGCTGCCGTATCAGCTGCCAGATCCAGGTGCCCGTAGCACACGCCCGGCGCCACCAGCGGCTGGGCGTGACGAGCCAGCCAGAGGCTCACAACGAGACCGCCAGGCCGAGATAAAAAGCGATCTCGCAGACTTGCTGCGTGGCCCCCAGGCAGTCGCCGGTGAAACCCTGCAAGCGCTTTGAAAACAAGCGCCCCATCCACAACAGCGCCAACGCTGAAAAACTGCAAGCTACTATTAAATTAGTAGCGTCATAGGCAGTAAAAACAAGGGCTAGAGCCCCAAAACACCATAAAAATGCCACCGTCAGGCGCCCCAGGGTAATGTGGTCGGCCAACGGTTTGGATTTGGACGCTGCGGTGTCGCCCACGTGGGGCAGCCAGTGCACCAGCAGCAGCGGCAGCGTGCGCGAGACGGTGTGCCCGGCCAGCAGCGCGGCGGCCCCATACCAGCCAGGGAACGGGGCGTCGTTCCACCCGGCTGGCGCGCCTTCGACTGACCCCAGTAACGCCAGCAGCGCCACTTTGCCCAGCAGCGCAAGCACCAGCGCCATGGCGCCAAATGCGCCCACACGCGAGTCTTTCATGATGTCCAGCGCACGCTCTCGTTGACCGCTGCCGCCCAGGCCGTCGGCCACATCGGCCAAGCCGTCTTCATGAAAGCCGACCGTCACCAGCACCGTCACGACGGTGGACAGCGCCGCCGCAATCAGGGGCGAAAACGTGGCGTCCGGCAACAGCGCCAGCAGTGCCGAGAAAACGCCCGCGGCCACCGCGCCCACCAGCACCCCCACCCCGGGGAAGTGCGCGGCGCTGGCCTTGAAGGCCTCAGGGCTGAAGCCGACCCAGTCGGCCAGTTTGCCGGTGATCGGGATGCGGGTGAAGAACTGCACGGCCAGCAGGTAGCTGCGGATGAAGCCGACGACTGCGCCCAACAGAGGGTGCATACCGACGTCAGTCCGCGTCTTTTTGGCTCACACCCGCCGACGCAAAACTGGCCATCTCGCTCATCAGCCGCGCGGCCGACTGCACCAGCGGCCAGGCCAGCAGCGCCCCTGTGCCCTCACCGAGCCGCAGGTCCAGGTCCAGCAGAGGCGTGGCCTTGAGGTGTTTGAGCAACAGGCGGTGACCGCGCTCGGCCGAGCGGTGGCAAAACACCATATAGTGCTGCACCTCGGGCACCAGCCGCTGGGCCACCAAGGCAGCTGCGCTGGCGATGAAGCCATCCACCAGAATCAGGCGGCGTTCCTTGGCAGCCTGCAGCATGGCGCCCACCATCATGGCAATTTCAAAACCGCCCATGGCCGCCAGCACATCCAAAGGCTCAATCGCCCGGCGGTGGTGCAGCGAGGCAATCATCAGCATCTGGCGTTTGTGGGCAAACTGCTCGTCGGTGAGCCCGGTGCCGCGGCCTGCCGAATCGCGGATCGGAGTGCGCGTCAGCCGGGTCATCAGCAGCGCGGCCGACGAGGTGTTGCCGATGCCCATTTCGCCAAATGCCATCACGTTGCCGGGCAGCCGCCGCACGATGTTCACGCCCGCCTGCAGCGCCTTGTCCATCTGGGCGGTGGTCATGGCCGCCTCACGGCAGATGTTGGCGGTGCCCCGCGCAATTTTTCGCCGGATGAGCGCGGGGTGGGCGGCCAGCTCGCCTGCCACGCCCGCGTCCACCACGCGCAGCGTGAAACAGTGCTGGCGCGCCAGCACATTGACAGCTGCGCCTCCGGCCAGCATGTTGGCGACCATCTGGGCGGTCACCGACTGCGGATACGCCGAGACGTTTTCGGCAGCAATGCCATGGTCTGCTGCAAACACGATGATCTGCGGGCTCCGCAACGACACCACATCCGTGCCCTGAATCAGCCCCATCTGCAGCGCCAGACCCTCAAGCTGGCCCAGCGCGCCCAACGGCTTGGTTTTCTGGTCCATCTTGTGCCGCAGCTTGTGCTCCAGCCGCGGGTTGCTGACCGATGCAATTTCAGGCAGCACAAAGGTTGATGCGGACAGCTTGGGCGCCTTGTCTCTGGCCATGCCGGGCTGAAACACCTCCGCCAACGCCGCAAGCTCCGCCGGATCGGGGGGGGTCAAAGGCTCCGGCGGGCTTGTGGGGGTGTCGGGCAGCGCTTGCTCAACAGGACTGACAGCGCGGGCCACCTGGCCCGCCTCGCCCGAACCGGGGGGCGTGCTCGGCACGCTGGCGACAACATCGTGTAATGCGACCGGGGTAGGCGTTTGGGGGGTCATAGCGCTCCAGAGCGGTTTGGCGGGTACTTTGGCAGTGACGCGGGGTGCACTTGGGCTGTGGCGTCGACCGTTTGCAACAGCTGGCGTCGCAGGCAAACCGCACACAGGCAGCGCGCATTGCCAGTATTGTCACCTGCTGCGCTGCCGGGAACCGGCAGGCCGTGCGGCAGGGCGAAGCACCAGCAGGGCAAGTCTGGCGTGGGCGGCGTACTTGGCGTCTTAGCACCTGGGCCCATGGCGCATTCAAATGGGGCACCACACACCGCGCAGGCCGAGTTGGGATGGGGAGCGGTTGTCATGGCGAGCCTTGGGCAGCAGCGAGATCTGTCAGGCGATGTTCAACGCTGCAAAAACAGCCGATACACCGGGTTGGCGGACTCGTCAATGTGCGGGTAGCCCAATGCGTCCAAAAACGCCTTAAAGGCCTTGTTGTCGGCCTTGGGCACCTGCAGCCCGACCAGAATGCGTCCGTAGTCAGCGCCCTGGTTGCGGTAATGGAACAGGCTGATGTTCCAGCCCGGTTGCAGACTGGATAAAAACTTCATCAGTGCGCCTGGCCGCTCGGGGAACTCAAAGCGCAGCAGTCGCTCCTCGCCGGGCAACGCGTTGCGCCCGCCCACCATGTGGCGAATGTGTTCCTTGGCAAGTTCGTCGTGGGTGAGG
>JANLUZ010000148.1:0-25591 GCA_031363755.1 Polaromonas sp. | reverse complement strand
CCTGCGCCAACCCACAGACACTTTTGACGCAATGCTGCCAGCTTCTCTTTCCCGATGGACTTTCAATCTGCAGACTGGGTTGGTGGTGTGCGTTCTGGCAGCGCTGCTGCCCGTCTTTGCGCTGGTGTCTCTGGCGTCGGTGAAGCGGCAAGATGAAAGCCTGGCCCGTGCCAATCAGCAGCTGATGGATGTCGCCGCTCTGGCAACACGCGGCCAGCAGCCCGCGCTGGACAGCATGCGGCTGTCGCTAGGCAGGCTCACTGAGCAGCCCTCGTCGACGAATGACGATGCCAAAGCGGTTTGCAGGGATTTTCTAAACCAAGCTCAGGGCGACGCGGCGCCTAGTGTCCGCCTGTCGCTCGTCAATCGCTCCGGCACAGCGGTGTGCCACGGCCGGGCTAGCCCCGGTGCACCGCTGATTGACGATGCAGCTCTGGGGGAGAATTTTGCGTTGGCGTGGGCGTCGGCGGCCAGGCAAGCGCTAGCGCTAGCGGGTGCAGTCGGCGCGCGTGCTTTTGAAGCACGTGACGCACCGGGCCCGACACGGCTGTACGCCACAAGCGCTGTGCAGGGCGGGCGCGCGTCCGGCCTGCAGGTGCTGGCCAGCATGAGCCGCGACGATGTCGTGGGGCCTGCGCAGCGCGATCTGATGTTTCAAATCAGCTTTCTGGTGCTGTTGACAGCCGCAGGCGTTCTTGTAGCGCGCGGGGTAGGCCGCCGTCTTGTGGTGATGCCCGCCGGGCAGCTGCGGCAGCAGATCATGGATCTTGCCGGGCTTGACGATGCTGGCCACGTGCCGTTGGGCCGGGCACCTGATGACACGAACGAGCTGACCGCAGCAGTGCAGAAAACGGCCGAAAGGCTGGCTGCAATCAATGCAGGGCGTGACGCTGTTGAAGCTGACCTGCACGCCACGCTCAAGCGCCGCAACGACGCGGACGCGCAATTGCACAGCATCCAGGCACTGCTGCACATGGCGTCCAAGATCAGCCGTGTGGGCGCCTGGCAGGTCGAGTTGCCGTCCATGGCGCTGACCTGGTCGCACCAGGCCTACACCATTCACGATCTGGTCCCTGACTGCGCGTTGAATATTCGGGACGCCATTGCGTTTTACGCACCCGAGTACCAGGCCACGATTCGCCAGCTGTTCGAGCGCTGCGTGGCCACCGGTGAGCCGTTCGAGGCCGACCTTGAAATCATCACGGCCCGCAGGCATCGAATCTGGGTGCGGGCAACCGGCGAGGCGGTGCGTGACGCTGTCGGCGACATCACCCGCGTGCAGGGTGCGGTGCAAGATATTTCGCAGCAAAAGCAGGCTGAAGCCAGGGAGCTGTCGCTGGCCAACCGCTTGGCGACCACGCTGGAGACCGTCGGCGACGGCCTAGTGACCCTGGACAGCGAGTGGCGCTTTACCTATGTCAACGCCCATGCTGAAAAGCTGCTGCAGCGACCCCGTAGTGAGTTGTTGGGCAGCACCTTGTGGCAGGAGTTTTCAGACGGGCTGAACCCGCCTGCTGCGCTGCAGTATCGTGAGGCGCTGCAAACCCGTGAGCCCAGGCACTTCGAAGCTTTTTACGCCACGCCAGGCCTGTGGCTGAGCACCAGCGTCTACCCCGCCGACGAAGGTCTGGCCGTGTACTTCAGGGATGTGACGCAGCGGCGCGCAGAACATGCCCAGCTCGAGCTGCTGACCACAGCGATTGCCCGCATCAACGATATTGTTCTGATCACCGAAGCGGAGCCTATTTCTGCGGGGCCGCGGATTGTGTATGTCAACGATGCGTTTGAGCGGCGCACCGGTTACACCCGGGAAGAGGTGCTGGGAAAATCGCCGAAATTGCTGCAGGGCCGCAAAACCAG
This sequence comes from Polaromonas sp., assembly GCA_031363755.1. Lineage (GTDB taxonomy): Bacteria > Pseudomonadota > Gammaproteobacteria > Burkholderiales > Burkholderiaceae_C > Polaromonas. The sequence continues at coordinate 23,731 of JANLUZ010000148.1, read as the reverse complement.
CCGCCAGGAACTGGACCGCATTCGCGTCTCCCTGGAAGCCTGGAAACCCGTGCGCTCCGAGTTGGTCAACTACACCAAGTCGGGTGAGGAGTTCTGGGTGGAAATGGACATTTCTCCCATCGCCGACGCCACCGGGTGGTACACCCATTGGGTGGCTGTTGAGCGCGACGTGACGGAGCGGCGGTTCACCGTCAACGAAATTTTGCGTTTGAACAGCGAGCTGGAAGAAAAAGTGATTCAGCGCACGGCGCAGCTGACCGCCTTGAACAAGGAGCTCGAGGCGTTTTCCTACTCGGTATCGCATGATTTACGGGCCCCGCTCAACACCATCGACGGCTTCAGCCTGCTGCTAGCCAAGCGAGACGCGCAAGTACTCAGCGAAAAGGGTCAACACTACTTGCAGCGCATTCGCTCCGGGGCGGCGCAGATGAACGAACTGATTGACGGCTTGCTGGTGTTGGCCAAAAGCGCCAGCGAACCTCTGACGCGTCAAGCGGTAGACCTGAGTGCGCTGGCGCGTCGCATCGCCTACGACTGCCGGGAGCGCAACCTGGAACGCCAGGTGGTGTTCAACATTCAGGACGGAATGACCGTTAGCGCTGACGCGTTGCTGATGTCAGTGGTGCTGCACAACCTGATCGGCAACGCGTGGAAATTCAGCGCCAAAACGCCAGCGGCGCGCATCGACGTGGGGTGCGAAATGGGTGACGTCGGCCAGCCGGTGTACTTTGTCAAAGACAACGGCGCAGGCTTTGACGAAGCCTATGCCGACAAATTATTTGGTATTTTTCAGCGCCTGCACGCTGCTGACGACTATGCAGGCACCGGTATCGGGCTGGTCAACGTCAAACGCGTAATTGACCGCCACGGCGGCACTGTGTGGGCGCACAGCCGGGTTGATGAAGGCGCTGCGTTTTATTTCACGCTGGGTTGAGCCGGGGCAGCCGGGGCAGCCGGGCAGCCCGGGTATTCCAGCGCGAAGCCAGCTGCTTGCTAAGCTTCAATACCGCCGTGCAGAGGCCGGACGTTCACAAAGCCAGCATTCATCAGGCGCTTTGCCACCACAGCGGCCGACGCGTCGTTCGGGCAGGCGCAATACACCACCACGGATGTACCGGGCGGCAGGTCCAGCGTCGCCATCTTGCGGTCCAGGTCGCTCCAAATCAGCGCGCCCGGAATGATGCCGCCGTGGCCCCGGCTCAGCGCGGTACGCACATCCAGCATCACGGTGGGGTGCTGGTCTTGCTGCAATTGACGAACTTCAGCGGGTGAAATGCGGGCCATTCGCAAATGCGTGTGAAAGCGGTGACGCTCCCACCACTTGTAAGCTAAAAACAGCACAAACCCCGCGCCAATCACGCTGAGCCCGATGCGGCCCATTTGCTCGAAAACCGTTAGCACGTCGGCTACCGCGTCCTGAAACACCCGGCCAATGGCCAGGCCAATAGCTGCAAACAGCGCCGAGCCGATGGCGTCAAACACCAGAAAACGCCCCAAGGGAACACCGGTTTTGCCCGCCAGCGCGGTAGCCTAGGAGGCAAAGCCCGGAATGAACTTGGCCACCACCAGCGAGCGCACGCCCCAGCGGGTGAAGATGGCTCGGTCTGGCGCACGCAGGAGTCGGGTGACAGCGAAATGCGGCACAGGGTTCTCAGAACCTGCGCGCCATAACGCTGACCTGCCAGGTACCACAGTGTGTCGGCCAACAAGCAGGCAGTTACAGCCGTGAGCATCAAAACGGCGGGCGAGTAATGGCCGTCAACGCTCAAGGCGCCCGTCAAAATCAGCACTGGGTAGGCGGGCACCGGCAAGCCGAGTTGCTGCGCCCCGACATGGAGAAACACGGCCAGCAAGCCGAATTGTTCTAGCCAGGTGACGATAGGGTCCATGCAGGCTTGGCGGGTGGGTTGTCGTTGAGGTCGGGAGTGGCCACTCGGCCACTATTGAATCAATAGCTACTCAGGCAATAAACGCCTGGGCTAGCGGCCTAAAAGGCATTAAATCTTCACATTTTTGACTGAAAAACCAGCCCGGCGTGCTCGCGCAATGCATGAAACTTGATTTTTGGCCACTGCTGCTCCACCGCCCGCAGCGTGGCACTGTGGTCTACCAGCAGCGTGGGCGCGTCTACTGCGTCCAGCGCCACGCGGTGGGCGTTGGCGTCCATGAATTTTTTCAGCTCGTTGGCGTCGTCTGATGTCACCCAGCGGGCCAGGTTGAAGTTGCTCCCCATGATGCGCGCCTTGACGCCGTACTCATGCTCCAGCCGGTGCGCTACCACCTCAAACTGCAGCTGGCCGACAGCGCCCAGCAGCAGCAGCGAGCCGGCAATCGGGCGAAACACCTGAATCGCGCCTTCTTCGCCCAGCTGCGTCAGCCCGGCGCGCAGTTGCTTGGTGCGCAATGGGTCGGCCACCTCGACAGCCCGGAACATTTCCGGCGCAAAAAACGGCAGGCCGGTGAACTGCAGCGCTTCGCCTTCGGTCAACGTGTCGCCCAGCTGCAGCACGCCGTGGTTGGGGATGCCGATGATGTCGCCGGCAAAAGCAGTGTCCAGCAGCTCGCGGCGCTGGCTCATGAAGCTCACCACCGTGTTGGGCCGCAGTTCCTTGCCGCTGCGCACCACCTTGAGCTTCATGCCGCGGGTGAATTCACCGCTGGCGACGCGCAAAAACGCGATCCGGTCGCGGTGGGCCGGGTCCATGTTGGCCTGGATCTTGAAGACCACACCTGAGAATTTTTTCTCTTCCGGGTGTACCACGCGCTGCATAGCCGTGCGGTCGCCGGGGGCCGGGGCCAGGTCGACCAGCGCGTCAAGCACTTCCTGCACGCCAAAGTTGTTGATGGCGGAGCCGAAGAACATCGGCGTTTGTTTGCCGGCCAAAAACAGGTCACGGTCAAATTCGGGTGTGGCCCCGGCGACGAGTTCGATCTCACCCTGGGCTTGTTCGTACTCGGCCCCAAAGCGTTTGACGGCCTCGGCGTTGCCCAACCCGGCCAGGATTTCATCGTCGCCACCGGCTTTGTCTTCCCCGGGGCTGAATACGCGCATGCGGTCTTCGCGGCGGTCGTACACGCCGTGGAACAGCTTGCCCATGCCCACCGGCCAGGTGAACGGCACCACGGCCATGCCCAGCTCGCGTTCGATCTCGTCCATCACCGTCATCGGGTCCTGCACCTCGCGGTCCAGCTTGTTGACGAACGTCAGGATGGGCGTGCCCCGGGCGCGGCACACCTGCAGCAGCCGGCGGGTTTGCGGCTCCACGCCGTTGGCCGCGTCAATCACCATCAGCGCGGCGTCCACGGCGGTCAGCACGCGGTAGGTGTCTTCTGAAAAGTCCTGGTGGCCGGGCGTGTCGAGCAGGTTGATCACGCAGTCGCGGTATTCCATCTGCATGACGGAGCTGGCCACCGAAATGCCCCGCTGCTTTTCAATTTCCATCCAGTCGGACGTGGCGTGGCGAGCAGCCTTGCGGGCCTTGACGCTGCCCGCAATTTGAATCGCACCGGAAAACAGAAGCAGTTTTTCAGTCAGCGTGGTTTTGCCCGCGTCGGGGTGGGAAATGATGGCAAACGTGCGGCGGCGCTTGACTTGGTTGGCGATGGCGATGGGTTCGGACATAACCCACGATTATCGGCGACCCTTCAAGCCAATCTAGCCGAGCGGGTGCGTGACCTTGGCAAAGCGACTCTGGCGCACACCGTCAATTACCACCTCTTCATTGAACATGGCCGCCGGACGCACCCACAGCCCTTGTTCGCCATACAGGGCGCGGTACAGCGTCATGGGCTCCAGTGTTTCACTGTGGCGCACCGCGCCCACCACGTCATACAGCATGCCTTTGTAGTGGCGGTACAGGCCGGGCGGGGTTTCGATCAGCGGGGGCAGGTCGTTGTTTTGCATAGCAGCCATTGTCGCCAGCTGTAAAAAGATCCATGTTGCGATGAACAGGGCCGATATCACTCTCGGGCGCGCCCGAGTCGGCCGAGCGCGGCGTTGGCGGCTGCAGGCCTGGCGGCCGTCTGAATCCACTGGGGTTGCCAAGCTCTGCGGTGGGACAATAGAGTGCTATGCATCCAAAAGCCCTCCTTGACTGTTGTTCCGAACTGCTGAAGCAGGTTCTTAAATTTGACCACCCTGCGGACATGGTGCTGTCGCGCTATTTCCGCGAATTGCGCTTGGGGCCGCGCGAGCGCGCCACGCTGGCTGAAACCATCTACGGTGTGCTGCGCAAGAAAAATCTCTACACCTATCTGGCGCAACACGGCAGCGGTCCGCCCGAGCGTCGGCTGGCCATCCTTGGATTTGTGTCGGACCGCGATTACCTGCTTAGCGCGCTGACTGACCAGGAGATTGACTGGCTCCAGCGCTGCGACCAGGTCAAACCCGACGACCTGATGGAGCTGCACCGTCACAACCTGCCGCAGTGGTTGGTCGAGCCTTTGAAAACGCAGCTCGGAGATGACTTTTGGCCGCTCGTGGACAGCCTGAACGCGCCCGCAGGTCTGGATATGCGCGTGAACACGCTCAAAGACAAGCGGGCCGACATCCAGAAAGAGCTGGCCAAAGCCGGTCTCAAAACTGTCGCGACACCGTATTCGCCGTGGGGCCTGCGCCTGGCTGACAAATCACAGCTTGGAAAGTTGGATGCGTTCACGCGCGGTGCCATTGAGGTGCAGGACGAAGGCTCGCAGCTGCTGGCGCTGTTGGTGGATGCCAAGCGCGGCGAGATGGTAGTGGACTTTTGCGCCGGTGCCGGTGGTAAAACTCTCGCGTTGGGCGCTTCCATGCGCAGCACGGGTCGGCTGTACGCGTTTGACACGTCGGGCCACAGGCTGGACGCACTCAAGCCCCGCCTGGCACGCAGCGGCTTGTCCAATGTGCATCCGGTGGCCATTGCCCATGAGCGGGATGACCGCATCAAGCGGCTGGCTGGCAAGATCGATCGCGTGCTGGTCGATGCACCCTGTTCAGGTTTGGGCACGTTGCGGCGCAACCCGGACCTGAAATGGCGTCAGTCTCCCAAGGCCATCGAAGAACTGGTGGCCAAACAAACCGCCATCTTGCAGAGCGCCGCACGTTTGCTAAAGCCCGGCGGCCGACTGGTGTATGCCACCTGCAGCGTGCTGCGGCAGGAAGACGAGTCTATCGCCGAGGCGTTTGGCGCAGCCAACCCAGAGTTTGAAGCGTTGCCTGCGGCGTCGCTGCTGACGCATCTGGGCGTGGAACATGCCGAAACACTGTGCAGCGCTTCCTATTTGAGGTTATGGCCGCATCTGCACAAAACGGACGGGTTTTTTGCCGCCGTCTGGCAAAAAGCGCTTTAACACCGCAACGGTTGGCGTCAAATTTGACAGGAACCGTGTCAAAAGCCACGCTCTACGAGATTTTGTTTTTCTTTTTTCGAGTGAAATTAACGTAATTTACCGATAAGTTACTGAGTTTTGATGGATTTCAAGAACTTAGTGACTAAACCCTATCTCCGACAAGGGGCGTTGTTTTTTGTGACGTCCTGATTACAATGCAGCGGTTGGTAATGTGATGTGATTCGCGCGCGACTAGCGCTTTCGGCAATCCAGACGATTGCTCCAAAAGGATATGTATGATTTTGTTGGATGCTGCCATTGATTGGCTGGCTCATGGTTTGCTGGCTTTCAGTTGGTGGGAAATCGTGTTGTACGCGTTGGTGACGACGCACATCACGATCGCCAGTGTGACTATCTATCTACACCGGCATCAGGCGCACCGTGCCATGGATTTGCACGCCGCTCCCGCGCATTTTTTCCGTTTTTGGTTGTGGTTGGGCACCGGCCAAGTGACCAAAGAGTGGGTGTCGATTCACCGCAAGCACCACGCCAAGTGCGAGACCATGGAAGACCCGCACAGCCCCCAGGCACACGGCATCAAAACCGTGTTTTGGAAGGGTGCAGAACTCTACCGTGCAGAAAGCAAGAACAAGGAAACCATGTCCAAGTTTGGTCATGGCACCCCGAACGACTGGATCGAGCGCAACCTGTACACGCGCTTTAGCTGGCAAGGCGTTGGCCTGATGCTGGTGCTCAACCTGGCATTGTTCGGCGCTGCAGGTTTGGCTGTCTGGGCGTTGCAGATGGCCTGGATTCCTGTGACGGCCGCTGGCATCATCAACGGCATCGGTCATTATTGGGGTTATCGCAATTTTGAAGCACCGGACGCTAGCACCAATATCTCCCCGTGGGGCATCATGATTGGCGGCGAAGAGTTGCACAACAATCACCACACCTACCCGACGTCGGCCAAGTTTTCAGTTAAGCCTTACGAGTTTGACATCGGCTGGGTTTACATACGCGCGCTCGAAAAAGTCGGTCTGGCTTCCGTTAAAAAGGTGCCACCAAAGCTTCAACTGGGTGACATCAAACCAGTTGCTGATGAAAAGACGCTTGAAGCTCTCATTGCGCACCGCTACGAGGTAATGGCGGGGTTTGCACGTGAGTTGCGTCGTGCTGGCAAGCGTGAGATCGAGATGCTGCGCGCTAAAAATGCAGACTCATCGGTGCTGCGTTCGGCCAACCGCTGGTTGCATCGTGATGATGACAAAGTGCCCGCTGCAGCGAAGCCACAGTTAGCACAGGTGCGAGCCGAGCATCCGGTACTCGACAAGATGGTGACGATGCGCGAAGAGCTTCGCCAAATGTGGTTGACCACATCCGCTTCCCGCGAGCAGCTGGCGTGTGATCTGCAGGCGTGGTGCCACCGTGCTGAAGAAAGCGGTATTGCGGCGCTGCGCGAGTTCTCTGTGAACTTGCGAGCTGCGCGCGTTTAGTCCACGTTCTCTGTCTGCTGTCGGAGTGCTTGCTCAAAAAGTAGAGCGGCCCCGAAACTATCGCTACTAAAAAGCCGCCATGCCGTCAGATGCAGGCGGCTTTTTTTGAGCGAGTTTCAGTAGGCGTCACGGTCGTCCTGCGTTGGTCCTCGCACAAGTGTGCTAACACTATCCGCCCTTGAGTTTGTAGACATTGTTTTGCGCACCAGGAGCAGCCTTGTTGACGCACAACACGATTCCACTGCATTAGCATGAAGTGCGATAGTTTGCGACGTGACATCCGGCGCAGTGAACTTCAGGCGCGCGCCAAGGTTGCCCGAACCACAATTTGCAATCAATGTTGACGGACGTAAAAAAAGCCCATCAAAACATTGACGGGCTTTTTGGTTCAACCGCATGGGCTGGATGTTCAAACTAAATTACTTCAGCTTAATTTCTTTGTATTCCACGTGCTTGCGAGCCTTTGGATCAAACTTCATGATCAGCATTTTCTCGGGCGTGGTTTTTTTGTTTTTTGTGGTCGTGTAAAAGTGACCGGTGCCGGCAGTTGATTCCAGCTTGATTTTTTCGCGAGCGCCTTTAGCCATTTCTGTTCTCCTTAGACTTCGCCGCGGGCACGAAGGTCCACGAGAATGGCATCAATGCCTTTTTTGTCGATCAAACGCAAGCCGGCGCTGGTGATACGTAAGCGCACCCAACGGTTCTCAGTCTCAACCCAGAAGCGGCGGTACTGCAGATTAGGCATGAACCGGCGCTTGGTTTTGTTGTTAGCGTGAGAAACATTGTTCCCCACCATCGGGCCTTTGCCCGTTACCTGACAGACGCGTGCCATGCGCACTCTCCGTAAATAGTTAGAAATCGGATGCTTAGAAATTGTCGAGAGCCATAAGCTCGCCAACTAAATCCAGCTTAGCCTGTGATTATAGCCCGAAAACTGCCCGATCCAGATTTCCCGGCCCGGGGTGGTTTGGCCCTTGACCGATCTCCGAATCGCTTCAGTCGTTTTGTTCAAGAAAGCGCTGTGCGTCGAGTGCAGCCATGCAACCCGTTCCCGCGCTGGTGATGGCTTGGCGGTAAACATGATCCTGCACGTCACCCGCCGCAAAAATACCGGGAACACTGGTCATGGTCGCAAAGCCTTGCAGACCGGTTTTTGTGATGATATAGCCGTCTTTCATGTCCAGCTGACCGGTAAAAATATCGGTATTGGGCTGGTGACCAATGGCGACGAAACAACCCTTGAGGGTAATGTCTTCTGTGCTGCCGTTCTGGGTGCTTTTGAGTCGCACGCCCGTGACGCCAGACTTGTCACCCAGCACCTCGTCCAGGGTGTTGAAGAGCTTCAGCTCTATTTTTCCCTGAGCAACTTTTTCGTGAAGCTTGTCGATCAGAATCGCCTCGGCCTTGAACTTGTCGCGGCGGTGTACGAGGGTGACCTTGCTGGCGATGTTGGACAGGTACAGGGCTTCCTCGACAGCCGTGTTGCCGCCACCGATTACGCACACTTCCTGCTCACGGTAGAAAAAACCGTCGCAGGTGGCACAGCCAGAAACACCGCGGCCCATGAATGCAGACTCTGATGGAAGCCCGAGGTATTTGGCCGATGCACCGGTGCAGATGATCAGGGAGTCGCAGGTGTAGACGCCGTTGTCGCCGGTGAGCGTGAAGGGCCGCTGGCTGAAGTCCACCGTGTTGATGTGGTCAAAGATGATTTTGGTGTTGAAGCGTTCAGCATGGGCCAAAAACCGCTGCATCAGCTCAGGCCCCTGGACGCCGTCGGCATCGGCGGGCCAGTTGTCCACGTCGGTCGTGGTCATCAGCTGGCCGCCTTGAGCGATTCCGGTGATCAATACCGGGTTGAGGTTGGCGCGCGCCGCATAAACGGCGGCGGTGTAACCCGCTGGTCCAGAGCCAAGAATAAGAACTTTTGAGTGATTCATAGTAAGAAACGAGGTGAGAAAAAATCGGCGATGTCCGTTAAAGTCAGCCTTACGGAAGGTACGGGTTACATGATGCAAACTGATTGTAAGAACGCGTGCCAGTAGATGTCAGCACAACGGTTTGAAGGAATGTGATATGTCGATGGTCTCTAACCTTGAGCTTATTCGCAGAGTGCCACTTTTTTCGATGCTGACCGCAGGGCAGGGCGAGTCAGTTGCTGCGGCGGTGGTCAAGCGACGCTTTAAACGCGGTGAACCGATTGTTGAGCAGGGCAAACAATCCAACGCGCTCTCCATCATCTTGACGGGGCGTGCGCGGGTGATCGCTACCGACGCGCGCGGCCGTGAGGTTATTTTGGCCACCATGCGCCCGGGTGACTACGTCGGCGAGATGAGCCTGATCGACAACGAGCCCCACTCGGCCACAGTCATGGCGGAGATCCAGACCGATGCCTTAATTCTGGGGCGCACCGAGTTCGCTCGCTGCCTGCCCGAAAACAGCTCCATGGCCTATGCCGTGATGAAGGGCCTGGTGCAGCGTCTGCGTCATGCGGACCGAAAAATCGAGTCACTGGCGCTGATGGACGTTTATGGCCGCGTCGCACGGGCATTGCTTGAGTTTTCTGTTGTTGACAGCGACGGTAACGCCATCATCCGCGACAAGGTGTCCCGCCAGGACTTGGCCAAAATGGTGGGTGCGTCGCGCGAGATGGTCAGCCGCGTGATGAAAGACATTGAAGAGCGCGGCTTTATCGAAACCCGAGCCGATGGCTCGGTGCTGGTCAAGGAACGTCTGAGCTCGCTGAGCTAAGTCGTGCCAAAGGGGGTTTTGCCATCCCTTTGTAACCAGTTGATCCAGATTCACATCGTCCGGCGGGCAGACCCTTCTGGGGTAAGCTTTCACGTGCATTTTCTGGCGCACCGCCACGCGTTTTATGACCTACTCACTTGACACTTTGAACTCCCGAAACCGCAGTGCCAGCGCGCCGCCCACAGCACCGGCCGGCGGCGCCAAACGCTTTGCCCATGAAGTCGGCTTGATGCTCGGAGGTCTAGGCCTGCTGTTCTGGCTTGCTGCGCTCGTCAGTTATTCAATGCAGGACGCGGCCTGGTCGACCTCAGGGGCGATCAACGCTAGTTCACCGGGCGCGGGCGGCGTTGCCTTGGCGCGCAACATGGGCGGCAAGCTGGGTGCTTTCCTGGCCGATGCCAGTTATTTTTCTCTGGGGTTTTCCGTTTGGTGGTTGTGGGCAGCCGGAGCACGGCGCTGGCTGGCGTCGCTGGCGCGCTGGTTGCGTGGCTCAACTGGGGGCAACGGCACACCTGACTCTGCAGCGACCAGCACGTTCTGGATCAGCCTGCTGCTGCTGGTTGTGGCCAGTGCGGCGCTCGAGTGGTCGCGTTTGTACCGCTTTGAAGGCGCCTTGCCTGGGCATGCGGGCGGGGCGCTGGGCTATGCCGCCGGGCGTGCGGCAGTGCAGTGGTTGGGCTTTGCAGGCTCCGGGCTGGTGGGCATTGCCGTTGGCGTGATCGCCGCGTCGGGGGTGTTCAATTTTTCGTGGGCTCACGTGGCGTTGCGCCTTGGTGCCTGGCTCGACCATTTTGTGGATTCACGTCGTGAAAAGCGCGAGATCGCACAAGACCTGGCGGTGGGCAAGGTGGCCGCCCGCCAGCGCGCCGCCAAGCTGGTGGACGAGCGCATTGAAATCGAGGAGCAGCACCCGACGCCCGTGGTGATCGAGCCCACGCTGATTGACATTCCCAAGAGCGAGCGGGTGGTCAAAGAGCGCCAGAAGCCGCTATTTACCGACATGCTGGACTCCAAACTGCCGCAGGTCGCGCTGCTCGATGGTGCGGCGCTCAAGCAGGAGAGTGTTGCGCCCGAAACACTGGAGATGACGTCACGCCTGATCGAGAAAAAACTCAAGGACTTCGGCGTCGAAGTGCGGGTGGTGGCTGCCGCGCCCGGCCCGGTCATCACGCGTTATGAGATCGAACCCGCCACCGGCGTCAAGGGCTCACAGGTGGTGGGCTTGGCCAAAGACTTGGCCCGCGCGCTCAGCCTGGTGTCGATTCGCGTGATCGAGACGATTCCCGGCAAGAACTATATGGCGTTGGAGCTCCCCAACGCCAAGCGCCAGTCCATCAAGCTCAGCGAGATTCTGGGCTCACAGGTCTACAACGAGGCCAAATCGCTGCTAACCATTGGCCTGGGCAAGGATATCGGCGGCAACGCCGTGGTAGCCGACCTGGCCAAAATGCCGCACTGCCTGGTGGCGGGCACCACGGGCTCGGGCAAGTCAGTGGGCATCAACGCCATGATCTTGAGCCTGCTGTACAAGGCCGACGCGCGCGACGTTCGGCTGCTGCTGATCGACCCGAAGATGTTGGAGATGAGTGTTTACGAAGGCATTCCGCACCTGCTGTGCCCGGTGGTCACCGACATGCGCCAAGCCGCGCACGGCCTGAACTGGTGCGTGGCCGAGATGGAAAAACGTTACAAGCTGATGAGCAAGCTGGGCGTGCGCAATCTGGCGGGCTACAACGTCAAGATCGACGAGGCGCAGGAAAAGGGCGAGTTCCTCTACAACCCCTTCAGCCTGACGCCCGACCAGCCTGAGCCTTTGTCCCGACTGCCCTACATCGTGGTGGTGATTGACGAGCTGGCCGACCTGATGATGGTGGTCGGCAAGAAAATTGAGGAGCTGATTGCCCGGCTGGCGCAAAAAGCCCGCGCCGCTGGCATTCACCTGGTGCTGGCCACACAGCGTCCCAGTGTGGACGTGATTACCGGGCTGATTAAGGCCAACATTCCGACGAGGCTGTCGTTTCAGGTCAGCAGCAAAATCGACAGCCGCACGATTCTCGACGAGATGGGGGCCGAGGCGCTGCTGGGCATGGGCGACATGCTGTACAAGGCCGGTGGCTCGGGCATTCCGGTGCGGGTGCACGGTGCGTTTGTGAGTGACGACGAAGTGCACCGCGTGGTGGCTTATTTGAAGTCACAGGGCGAGCCCAACTACATCGACGGCGTGCTGGAGGGCGGCACGGTCGACGGGGAAGGCGGCGACCTCGGTGGCGACCTGGGCGAAGCGGGCGGCGAGAAAGACCCAATGTACGACCAGGCCGTGGAGGTGGTGCTGAAAAACCGCAAGGCGTCGATTTCCCTGGTGCAGCGGCATTTGAAGATCGGCTACAACCGCTCGGCCCGCATGCTTGAAGAGATGGAAAAAGCCGGGCTGATCAGCGCCATGTCGGGCAGCGGCCAGCGTGAAATTCTGGTGCCCGCACGCGCTGAATGACGGCAGGCTGGGCAACAGCCGGGCCGCACAATGAAGGAATGATCACCATGCTCGCCTCCCGTTTTTCAACTTTTCGCCGTGCCGCTTTGGTAGTGGCGTCAATCACTATGTTTTTAATAGCTGCGCAGGCAATAAACGCCTGGGCTAGCGGGAAAAATGACGTAAAAAATGGCCTGCAGAGCCTGGAAAGCTTCGTCAAAACGGCCCAGAGTGGTCGCGCCACTTTCACCCAGGTGGTAACCAGCCCCGCCAGAGAAGGGCAGGCGCCCGTGTCCAAAACCTCCAGTGGCACCTTTGAATTTCTGCGGCCCAATCGCTTCAAGTTCGTGTACGAAAAGCCGTTCGAGCAAACCATCGTGGCCGACGGCCAGACGCTGTGGCTCTACGACACCGATCTCAACCAAGTCACGTCGCGCAAACTGTCCTCAGTGCTGAACGGCACCCCCGCCGCCGTGATTGCGGCTGCCCCCGACCTGAAGAGGCTCGAAGCCGACTTTGCGTTGTCGGCCCAGCCCGACCGCGGTGGCTTGCAATGGGTGCTGGCCACGCCCAAAACCAAAGATGGGCAGTTGCAGAGCATTGGCGTGGGGTTCAAGGCAAGCGACAAGGGTAGCGAGTTGGCCATGCTGGAAATTCTGGACAGTTTTGGTCAGAAGTCGGTGATGACCTTCAGTCAGGTCGAAGTCAACCCCGCCCTGGCCGCCGCCGCGTTTCAGTTCAAGGCGCCCGCTGGCGCTGATGTGATCCGCCAGTAGCGCGCAAGATACACATCCCCGGTGGCCAGCCGCACCAGTCCCTCTTCCCGCACCGTTTCCAGGGCCGGTATTGGCGGCTTCAACCCCGACAGCCCGCCTGCCACTCCCTTGGCAGAGCGACTGCGCCCACAAACCCTTGGTGAGGTGATCGGTCAGCAGCATTTGCTGGGCGAGGGGATGTCGCTGCGCATGGCGTTTGAGTCCGGCCAACCGCACAGCTGCATCCTGTGGGGCCCGCCTGGCGTTGGGAAAACGACGATTGCCAGGCTCATGGCCAACAGCTTTGACGCGCACTTCATCACCATTTCGGCCGTGCTGGGCGGTATCAAGGACATTCGGGAAGCCGTGGAGCAGGCCAGCATCTGGCAGGCGCAGGGCGGGCGCCGCACGATCGTGTTTGTCGACGAGGTGCACCGCTTTAATAAAGGCCAGCAGGACGCTTTTTTGCCGCAGGTGGAAAGCGGGTTGTTCACCTTCATTGGCGCCACGACGGAGAACCCGTCGTTCGAGGTGAATTCGGCGCTGTTGTCCCGCGCGGTGGTGTATGTGCTGCAGCCGCTTGGTGAGGATGATTTGAAGCAGATTGTGGTCAAAGCTCTCGAATCAACTGCCTTAAGCGCTATTGAAACCATAGCTGATGATGCCGTGAACCGTTTGATCGCCTACGCTGACGGCGACGCCCGGCGGCTGCTAAACACGCTCGAAACGCTGGCCGTGTCTGCTCAAAACGACCGGTCAGACACGCCCTTGACGGCAATTTCGGACGCCTGGCTGCTCACTGTTCTCGGCCAGCAAATGCGGCGCTACGACAAAGGCGGCGAGCAGTTCTATGACACGATTTCAGCACTGCACAAAAGCGTGCGCGGCTCTGACCCGGACGCCGCGCTGTACTGGTTGATGCGCATGCTCGACGGCGGTGCGGAGCCCAAGTACATGGCGCGGCGGCTGATTCGCATGGCGTCAGAAGACATTGGCCTGGCCGACCCGCGCGCGCTGCGCTTGGCGCTTGATGCCGCCGAGGTCTACGAGCGCTTGGGTTCGCCCGAGGGCGAGCTGGCGCTGGCCGAGTGTGTGATCTACCTGGCCATGGCGCCCAAATCGAATGCGGTCTACAAAGCCTTCAACGCCGCCAAGGCGTTCGTCAAGCAAGATGGGACACGCCCGGTGCCACTGCATTTGCGCAACGCGCCCACCCAGTTGATGAAGCAACTCGACTACGGCAAGAACTACCGCTACGCCCACGACGAGGAAGGCGGTTTTGCCGCTGGTGAGCGTTACTTCCCTGACGGTATGGCAGAACCCGGTTGGTACCAGCCTGTTAATCGGGGTCTGGAGATCAAGATCGCCGATAAGCTGAACGAGATGAAGTTGAAAAACCATCAGAAAAACTAATCAAAAGTGAATCTGCTTTATGAAGCCTGTTTTTTTTGGTCGATTGGCGTTGTTCAAAAGGGTAAACCCCTCTAAAACCAAGTTGCTGGCTCGATTCTCGCTTGAAACGTCTGGCTACAATCTGACGGTCTGCTCGCCCAAGGACGCTCATTGCCGAGCGTCCACCCGGCGAGCTTTTTGTTAACCCTGCATGGTTTTGGTGCGCTGCGGTGTCACGCTTTGCGGTTGGGTTGCAACTTCAGAATCAACGAGATTTACGGGATTTAAAGGGAGAAGAATTTATGGAAGTATTCCTGCAGCAGGTGATCAACGGGCTGGTGTTGGGCAGCATGTATGCCCTGATTGCGCTGGGCTATACCATGGTTTACGGCATCATCAACCTGATCAACTTCGCCCACGGCGAGGTGTTGATGGTCGGTGCGTTGACCAGCTGGACCATCATCCGCTGGATGCAGGAGGCCATGCCGGGCGCACCAGGCTGGCTGATCTTGCTGATCTCGCTGTTGATCGCCTTCATCGTGTGCGCGGCGCTGAATTTTGCGATCGAAAAAATCGCCTACCGCCCACTTCGCAACTCACCCAAGCTGGCCCCGCTGATCACCGCCATTGGCATGTCGCTTTTGCTGCAAACGCTGGCGATGATCATTTGGAAGCCCAACTACAAGCCTTATCCCACCTTGTTGCCCAGCGACCCAATTCAACTCGGCGGTGCGGTCATCACGGTCACGCAGATTTTCATCCTGGGGGCTACGGCGCTGTCGCTGTCGGTGCTGATGTGGCTGGTGCACTACACCAAGCTGGGCCGCGCCATGCGGGCCACGGCGGAGAACCCGCGTGTTGCCGCACTGATGGGCGTGCGCCCTGACACCGTGATTTCAGCGACCTTCATCATTGGTGCTGTGCTAGCTGCGCTGGCAGGTGTGATGTACGCCTCCAATTACGGCACGGTGCAGCACACCATGGGCTTTTTGCCTGGCCTCAAGGCGTTCACCGCTGCCGTGTTCGGCGGTATTGGTAACCTGGGCGGTGCCGTGCTGGGCGGAATTTTGCTGGGATTGATCGAATCGATTGGTGCCGGCTACATCGGCCCGCTCACGGGTGGGGTGCTGGGCAGCCAGTACTCTGATATTTTTGCTTTCATCGTGCTGATTTTTGTGCTGACGCTGCGGCCCTCAGGGCTGCTCGGTGAACGCGTGGCCGACCGCGCCTAGCCCTGAAAAGTACAAAGCCTTAAGGAAAAATCATCATCATGAAACCGAACAAACTGCTCACTTTTTTAGTGGTGGCGGCCGCCTTGCTGGTGCTGCCCCTGGTGCTGCAACTTGGCGGCAACGCCTGGGTGCGCATTGTGGACATGGCGCTGTTGTATGTGCTGCTGGCGCTGGGCCTGAACATTGTGGTGGGCTACGCTGGCCTGCTGGACCTGGGTTATGTGGCGTTTTTTGCGGTGGGCGCGTATCTGTCGGCGCTGCTGGGCTCGCCGCATCTCGCCGAGGCATTCCCTGCGATTGCCGCAGCGTTTCCGCAAGGCCTGCACCTGCCGATCTGGGCCATCATCCCGGCGGCCGCGCTGGTGGCCGGGGCTTTCGGTGTTTTGCTGGGCGCGCCCACCCTGAAGTTGCGCGGTGACTACTTGGCCATCGTAACGCTGGGTTTTGGCGAAATCATCCGCGTGTTTTTGAACAACCTGGACCGCCCGATCAACCTGACCAACGGACCCAAAGGCATCAACCAGATCGACTCGATCAAGTTTTTTGGCTTTGATCTGGGTAAAAACCATGAATTCTTCGGTTTTGAAGTCGCGTCGGTCTCGATGTACTACTACCTGTTTCTGGCGTTGGTGATCTTCTCGGTCGTCATCTGTAGCCGCCTGCAGAACTCCCGCATCGGCCGCGCCTGGATGGCCATTCGTGAAGACGAAATCGCCGCCAAGGCCATGGGCATCAACACCCGCAACATGAAGCTGCTGGCCTTCGGCATGGGCGCCACGTTTGGGGGTGTCTCTGGCTCAATGTTTGCAGCTTTCCAGGGTTTTGTGTCGCCCGAATCGTTCAGCCTGATGGAGTCGATCATGATTGTGGCGATGGTGGTGTTGGGTGGCATCGGCCACCTGCCTGGCGTGATTTTGGGGGCGCTGCTGCTGGCGTCACTGCCTGAAGTGCTTCGCCACGTGGCTGGGCCGTTGCAGGCACTGACCGACGGCCGGCTGGACTCTGCCATCTTGCGCCAGCTGCTGATTGCGCTGGCCATGATCACCGTCATGTTGATGCGCCCGCGCGGTCTGTGGCCTGCGCCGGAGCACGGAAAATCGAAGAAATTACCGGCAGGCGTGCCTGAAGACGACGCCAGCGCCATCAAATCAATCAACCCTTAAGGAGAATGGACATGGGTGACACCATTCTTAAAGTCGCGGGCGTTTCCAAGCGCTTTGGCGGTCTGCAAGCCCTGAGCGACGTGGGCATCCACATCGAACGTGGGCAGGTTTACGGGCTGATTGGCCCGAACGGCGCCGGTAAAACGACGTTTTTCAACGTGTTGACTGGCCTGTACACGCCAGACAGCGGCACCTTCGAGCTGGCTGGTAAACCCTACCAGCCCACGGCGGTGCACGAGGTGGCCAAGGCGGGTATTGCCCGCACATTTCAGAATATTCGCTTGTTTGCCGACATGACTGCACTGGAGAACGTGATGGTCGGCCGGCACATCCGCACCAAGTCGGGCCTGATCGGCGCGGTGTTTCGCACGCCCGGCTTCAAGGCCGAGGAAGCGGCAATCGCCAAGCGGTCGCAAGAGCTGCTTGACTACGTTGGCATTGGCAAGTACGCGGACTACAAGGCGCGCACGCTGAGCTACGGCGACCAGCGCCGCCTGGAGATTGCCCGCGCGCTGGCCACTGACCCGCAGCTCATTGCTCTGGACGAGCCCGCCGCTGGCATGAACGCCACCGAAAAGGTGCAGTTGCGCGAGCTGATCGACCAGATCCGCAAGGACAACAGAACCATCTTGCTGATTGAGCACGACGTGAAACTGGTCATGGGCCTGTGCGACCGCGTCACGGTGCTGGACTACGGCAAGCAGATTGCCGAAGGCGCGCCCGCCGATGTGCAGAAAAACGAAAAAGTGATCACCGCCTATCTGGGCACAGGTCATTGAATAGCCCCCACGCTGTTCGCTTCGCGTCATGCGCTGCCCGCAGGGGGCGCATTTTTTCTTGGGGCGGCCCGGCGAAAAAACTCAGGTATAAAAAATGGCAACAACGCTTCTCAAAGTAACTGGCCTCAAAGTGGCCTATGGCGGTATTCAGGCGGTCAAGGGCGTGGACTTTGACGTCCATGACGGTGAGCTGGTCACGCTTATTGGCTCCAATGGCGCGGGCAAAACCACGACGATGAAAGCCATTACCGGCACGCTGCCGCTGCTGGCGGGCGACATCGAATACCTGGGCAAAAGCATCAAGGGCCGTGGGGCATGGGACTTGGTCAAGGAAGGCCTGGCGATGGTGCCGGAAGGCCGTGGTGTGTTCACTCGTATGACGATCATCGAGAACCTGCAGATGGGCGCCTACATCCGCACCGACAAAGCCGGTATCGCCGACGACATGGAAAAGATGTTCAACCTGTTCCCGCGCCTGCGTGAGCGCAAGGACCAGCTGGCTGGCACCATGTCAGGCGGCGAGCAGCAAATGCTGGCCATGGGCCGCGCGCTCATGAGCCGCCCCAAGGTGCTGCTGCTCGACGAGCCGTCCATGGGCCTGTCGCCCATCATGGTCGACAAGATTTTCGAGGTGGTCAAGGACGTGTCCAAACTCGGCATGACGGTGCTGCTGGTCGAGCAGAACGCCAGCCGCGCCCTGGGCATTGCCAACCGTGGCTATGTGATGGAGTCGGGTCTTGTCAGCATGAACGGTGAAGCCAGGGCGCTGCTCAATGACCCGCGGGTTCGCGCGGCTTACTTGGGCGAGTGATAGTGGGCGAGGACAAGCCAGGGCCGCAGTGACCGTGTAAGGCGCTCAGATGTCTTTGGTTTTGCGTGTTGAACTCAAGCGCATCCGGTATGGCGAGCGGTTGACCCGATAGTCCACCCGGCAACCAGAACGGAAACACGAGCAGTAATAGCAAGCAGATTGCCAACTAGATCGCTATCGATAAGATAGCTCCACAGGCAGTAAATACCTGGGCTAGAGGCAGTATTGATTGAAATTAGGGTGGTTTTTGAGTGCGGCGGGCTGGTCTTTACGGACGTTTACCGGCGAGATGTTGTCGGCGCGTGGCGCTTCAGCGTTGATTGTTCATGAGGCGTGACGGGTAAGTAAGCCGCCTCATGATGACAACAACTACTTCGACAACCCACTTCTAGGAGCCTCAGATGAAACTTAACACCTTGATTGCCGCCGTCGCTTTGACCCTCGGCGGTGCCGCTTTTGCGCAAGCGCCGGTAGCTCCTAAAGACCCGCTGGCGACCCCAAAAATCGACCAGCGCCAGGCCAATCAGGAAAAACGGATTGACCAGGGCCTCAACTCTGGCGCCCTGACGCCGAAAGATACCGCCAGGCTGGACCAGCGCGAAACCAAAATTGAGTCTGACAAGCTGGCTGCCAAAGCCGACGGCAAAGTTACCCGCGCTGAGCGCCGCAAGCTCAAGCGCGAAGAAAATCGCGCCAGCGCTGCCATCAAGCGCCAAAAGCACGACCGGCAGGTCGTCGCCAAGTAAGTCGGTCGGGTCGTTACCTAGTACGATCACAAATTAAAAGCCCCGTGAACGCTGTAGCGCTCATGGGGCTTTTTTACGAAACAAACGGCCCTCGTGTGCCGCATCAGGCCGCTAGTTTGGCCTTGTCTTTTTCGGTCACGAAGGCGTCAGCATAAAACTCGTCGGCGGGCAGGCCAGCCGCGACGTAAGCGGCCTGCGCGGAGTCCACCACGATGGGCGCGCCGCAGGCATACACCTGGTAGAGCGCGAGCTGGGGGATGTCTTGCAGCACAGCGTTGTGAACAAAACCGGTGCGGTCTGTCCAGGCGTCCTCGGCCATGGCATCCGAGATGACCGGGATGTAGGTCAGGTTCGGCATCTCGGCCACTTTGCCCAGCACCCAGTCGTGCATGTACAAGTCGACCGGGCGGCGGCCGCCCCAGTACAACACGGCAGGGCGCGTGCTGCGTTTGAGCTGCAGGTGCTCGATCATGGCCTTGATGGGTGCAAACCCGGTGCCCGAGGCCAGAAACACGATGGGTTTGGCGCTTTCTTCGCGCAGATAAAAGCTGCCGAAAGGGCCTTCGATGCGCAGGATTTCTTTTTCCTTCATGGCGCTGAACACGTGGTCGGTGAACTTGCCGCCGGGGGTGTGGCGAATATGCAGCTCAATGCCCGGGGTTTCGGCCTGGGTGTGCGGCGCATTGCCCATGGAATAGGCGCGGCGGTCACCGTCACGCAGCAAAACCTCGACATACTGGCCCGCGTGGTACTTGAACACGTCGCTGGCAGGAAGCTGCAGGCGCACCAACATTACGTCATACGACGCCTTAGCCAGGCTGCTGACGCGTGACGGCATTTTTTTGACCGGAAAAGCGCTTTCGTCCGTCACTTGGCGGGACTCGATCACGATGTCAGTGTGGGCGGTGGCGCAACACGTCAGGATGAAACCTGCCGCTTCCTCGTCAGGCGACATCGCTTTGAGCTGGTGCGCGCCGTGCGTCACGTTGCCTTCGAGCATCTTGCATTTGCACGAACCGCAGGCGCCGTCTTTGCAGCCGTAGGGCAGGCCGATGCCTTGGCGAATCGCGGCGGCCAGCAGCGCCTCGTCCGGGTTGGCGGTGAAGCTTCGGCCGCTGGGCTGCACGGTGATGTTGAACATGTTCGGTATCCTTGGGGTTTTGTCTGTGCAGGACTTACGAAAAACCGCCCCAGCGGCGTTGCAGAGACTTAGCTGTTGAGCACTGTCTGCGTCACTGCGCCTTGCTGGGACGATTTTGCGTATGTCCTGACCATGTAGGTGCTGTTTGCACAGCACTGTTATTGATGGGATGCGTGATTTTGCCTTCAAACCAGAGCCCCCTTGGCGCGCTACCGTCCCGCTTTCGCCGCCCCCGTGTGCTCATCGTCGGTTGTGGCGACGTAGGCCTGCGTGCGGCCCAGGCCCTGCCGCCGCGTGTTCGCGTGCTGGCGCTCACCTCGTCCGCAGACCGGGTTCCTGCGCTGCGCAGCAGAGGCATTACCCCATTGCGTGGCAATCTGGATGACCCGGCCAGCCTGCGTCGCCTGGCTGGGCTGGCAGCTTACGTGCTGCACCTTGCCCCACCGCCCAACGACAATCCAGCGCTTTCTACCGACCCGCGCACCACCGCCTTGCTGCGTGCCTTGCGTCTGCGCAGCCTGCCTGCCGCTGTGGTGTATGGCTCCACCAGTGGCGTGTATGGCAACTGCCACGGCAAATGGGTCGATGAAACGCGTGCCGTGAACCCGCAAACTGCCAGGGCCCAGCGCCGTGTGCAGGCCGAGCGCGCGCTGCGCGTGTTTGGCCGTGCCACTGGCGTGCGCGCCCACGTGCTGCGCATTCCCGGCATCTATGCGCCTGACCGAGAAGGCGGCACCCCTGAAGCCCGGCTGCTGCGCGGCGCGCCCGTGCTGGTTGCGGCAGACGATGTGTATACCAACCACGTCCACGCCGATGACCTGGCCAGGGCCTGCCTGGCCGCCCTGTGGCGCGCCAAGCCCCAACGCATCACCCACGTCAATGATGACACCCAGCTCAAGATGGGCGACTACTTCGACATGGCCGCTGACCTGTACGGCCTGAGCCGCCCGGCCCGCATCACGCTCAGCGAGGCCAAAGTGCAGCTGCCCGCTCTGCAACTGAGCTTCATGGCCGAGTCGCGTCGGCTCAGCAACCACCGCATGAAGCGGGAGTTGCGCCTGGCGCTTCGCTACCCAACGGCGGCACTGGGTTTGCTATAGTGCTACGCTATTGATAGCTGGCAAGGTAATAAATACATGGGCTAGCGGGCATTTTGCTATAAAAAAATCCCTCAAGGCGCTGCTGACGCCGGTGTGACTGCCTTTTCCATCAATGTGGTCCTACGATGGCTCGGCAAGCCCTCGGCGCCGAGACTGAGCGCGGCCGTCTTGACAGCAGAATTTGCCAAAAAACAGGAGACATCGCCATGACCCCAACGCCCCCGCCCAGCCCGTTTTCGGTGCTAATTGCCGGCTACAGCTTTCTTGAATCACCGCGCTGGCATGCAGGCAGGCTGTGGTTGTCTGACTTTTATACCCACCAGGTGCTGGCCGTTGACGCGCAAGGCAGCGTTGAAAAGGTCGCCGATGTCCTGCAGCAACCCTCGGGCCTGGGCTGGTTGCCCGACGGGCGCTTGCTGATCGTGTCGATGAAAGACCGTCAGCTGCTGCGCCGCGAGCCCGACGGCCGCCTGGTCGTGCATGCTGACCTTTCGGCGGTGGCCACGGGCCATCTCAACGACATGGTGGTGGACGCGCAGGGCAACGCGTTTGTCGGCAACTTTGGTTTTGACTTGATGGGTGCAGCGCCAGTGCAGGCCGCGCAGCTGGTGCGGGTGACGCCAGACGGCGCAGTCACCGTGGTGCCTGATGCGCTGCAGTTCCCCAACGGCGCCATGATTACCCCCAACGGGCGCACGCTCATCGTGGGCGAGACGTTCGGTAACCGCCTTTCGGCATTCAACATCAACCCCGATGGTGAACTTGGCCCGCGCCGTGACTGGGCGGTATTTGGTGCCTTGCCACCGCTGGGCGACCTGGCGGCAGTGCTGCCGCAGCTGAAGGTGGCGCCGGATGGCGCGGCGCTCGACGCCGAGGGCGCCGTGTGGCTGGCCGACGCCATTGGGCAGCGGGTGCTGCGGGTGGCCGAAGGCGGCGGCGTGCTGCAAGAAATCTCAACCGCTCCCATGGGCGCGTATGCCTGCGCGCTGGGTGGCCCCGGGCGCAACACCCTGTTCGTGTGCGTGGCCCCTGACTTCGACCAGCACCGCCGCAGCGCAGCACGTGAAGCGGCCGTCTGGTCAGTGCCCGTGGCGGTGCCTGGCGCTGGAACGCCCTGACAGCATTTCGGTCACTTACGTCACTTAATCCATTCAATCCACTTATGGATTGAGCCAGTTCATCACGCAGTCGCTGTCTGTCCATTGGTACAGCGCCCGGCGCTGGCCCCCGGTGTGCAGGTACAGCCACTCCATGCGTTGCAGCGTGATGCTAAGCACAGCGAAGTGCGCCTGAGCACTGCTCAGCTCTGCCCACTGGGGCAACCGGCCTTCCAGCTCGGCAGGCAAGCCGCTGCTCGGAACAGCGCTGATATCACCCGGCGTCTGGCCCGCGTAACACCGCAGCGAACTCGGGCTTGAGGCCTGCCAGCGCGCTTCGGCGAGCGCATCGCCCGTGTGCAACACACCCAGCCCGCTGGCCCGCACCTGCAGCTTGCGCGCAGCGTCATAAAACGTCACCGCCACACGCGCATCCAACGCCAGCGCCAGCGTCTTGGCGCTGCGCGTGTCGGTGTAGAAGGTCAGCTGGCGCGCCGCTGCATCCACCGATCGCAAAATCATCACCCGCGCCTGCGGGCCGTCCGCAGCGCTGTTGGCCACCACCGGCGCGTGAAAAGCCGAGCGCCTGTCCTTGGTCGCGCGGCCCAGCATTTGCCAAGCGTGCCTCAGCGAGCCCGCCAGGTCGTCGTAGTAATCCGGACGTGGCTCGTCGCTGGCGTGCGGGTCAGTGGGTAACGCGGAAGGAGGGGGAGCGGTTTCGAAAGACATAGCCACGATCATCCGCGTGAACCCGTCGCCGCGTTGGCGTGGGGGATTGGTTTGCAGCGGCTGACGCTGATACGACGCCTGCTAGCGCTTTTGCAACGTCCATAAAAAATCCCGCAAATGCGGGATATTTGTTCGTCGCGTCAAATGCGCTCTGCGATGACATGTGTCGATAAGAGCTATGGTGCCGGGGCCGGAATCACAAATCAGCTTAAAGCCCGCATGAATACTATGTTTCTGTAAAACGATTTAAAAAAGTACCGTCAAAAGTACCGTCAAAAAGAAAAGTGTCGGACCTGTGGCAGATCTAATACAGTGGACGTTGAGTGACTAGTAGATGTTAGGTGATTAAGAACTAGCAATAACTATTTCAACTCTCGTCATTAGATGTTGGTCGCTCGGTTGGGAGTCAGTACATCAGCTATTCCCAAACTCCGTGCAGTTTTAAGTGTTAACCGCTCGTAGACTTGGCTACCGAGCCACGTTGACACCAATTTTTGCATCTCTGAACCGCCCCGGGTTTAGTGGAGGCCCGTTGGGTTAAGTCAGACCGACGTTGCGGCCTGACTGGTTAATTGCCGATAGTAGTTTTCTTCAGCTTCGGCAGGGGGAATGTATCCGATAGGCTCAAGCAGTCGGTGATGGTTAAACCAGGACACCCATTCAAGCGTGGCCAGTTCCAGTGATTCCCTGGTTTTCCAAGGCGCCCGGCGATGAATCAACTCAGCCTTGTACAAGCCGTTAATCGTTTCGGCCAGGGCGTTG